>CAXGWX010000221.1:0-5629 GCA_964013445.1 uncultured Bdellovibrionales bacterium
TCGAAAGTGCGGTGGGCTACTGGGGGATCAATAATCTATGGCACTCCTGGCTCTTAAGTAGAGCAAGCGGGGTTGAGCAGAGCGAAGAGGTTTCTGCAGCAGCTTGACCCAGCGTCTGCTAAGCGACTGAATCTGCAAGGGAAAATAAATTTAACCCAGGTCTCCTGCAAGGGGGTATGTATAGGCGTTAGGCCCTGCATAATTTGAATAATATAGGAGCTATGCAGATGGCCGTCGTCCTACCTTTGCTCAGCATTCTGGGCCTCTTTACACTTTTTAATAAGTGTTCACAAAACAATAACTTTTTCACCTCTAAACGTGATGACGAGGATAAGAAGAATCTTTTTGAAAAAGATAAATTTGAACGTCAATATCAGAACAGAGTGCGACAACTCGACACCGTCGATTCTAAGCAAAATTCAACGCCGATAGAAATTGAAAGACAGATACAGACAAATGAATTCAGCGGTGTACGGACCAATCCTTCAAAGCATGTGAAGCCATTGGTTGTTCATATTGATGGAGGCTCGTCAAATAATTCCAACCCCTCGGTTCAGCCAGACAATCCGACTCCGAATCCGCAGCCTGATCTTCGTCCGGTGCCCGCACCGACTCCCGATGTCCAGCCAGCGCCGGCACCGACTCCTGTTGTTGAAAGAACGCCGACACCGGAGGTTCGTCCCGCACCGACTCCTGTTGTTGAAAGAACGCCGACACCGGAAGTTCGTCCCGCACCGGCGCCGAGACCGGATGTCCAACCCATACCGACACCAGCTGTACGCAGGGCACCTATGCCGGATGTGCGTCCTGCGCCACCGCCAGTGGTGGTTGAGCGAGCACCTGTGGTTCAACCGATGCCTGCTCCTGAACCGGTAGGTTTTTCACCTTATTGGGATCTGCGAAGACCGATGGATTTCGATGTCAACTTCTACGACTTTGATTTCATCCCGAAACGCAATATCGGCACAGACAAGGTTTCCGGATTTGTCGATGGACCTTTTACTCATAACGGTGCGTACTATGTGCGCGAGAGTAGGGGCAAGCGCTTCGTCATGGATTTACACTTTGGCAACAATTCCACCCAGGACTCGGATATGCGGGTGCATGTGGTCATAGATAATGGCAACGTCAATATTAGCGGTACGGTACAAGGCCAGGCCATACCTCAAGGCGGAATTACGGTGCCTTTGCACGGCAAGGGTACACGTTCGAATCCATACCGTTTCGTCTATAATGACCCTAATGGCACAACGCATACTATAAAATGGTGTCCAGCCTAGGTGTGATTTTCAAGAGGGAAATAGCCATCTAATCCATATGGGGAGGCTTGTAGCTCGATTCTCGCTTAAGAGGTGTTAATGGTGCTGCAGAGTTCCTTGATTGGAGTGCTAAAACGGTCTAGGCTTTTAGCTGCGTATGACCATGATTATTCCCGCGAATCCAAAAGCAGAATATGAGGCTTTAGCTCAACCGATTGAGCAAGCTGTGCTGCGCGTGCTGCAGAGTGGGACCTATTTACATGGCCCAGAAACTGAGCTTTTTGAAGAGGAGTTTGCTCAGTATCTTGGGGTTGAGCACTGTTTGGCGGTTGGCAGTGGTACACAAGCATTGCATCTTGCCTTGCTCGCATTGGACATTGGGCAAGGGGATGAGGTCATTATGGCTTCTCACACAGCGACAGCGACAGTTGCGGCTGTTGCCTTAAGTGGTGCAAATGCTGTTTTGGTCGATGTGGATGCGGATACGATGACAATCTCTGCGGAAGCGGCTGCACAGGCGCGAACATCAGCGACAAAAGCGATTTTACCCGTCCATTTGTATGGGCATCCGGCGGCGATTAAAGAGCTTAAAGCGTTTGCGGATGCTTCAAGTTTAGGTTTGGTTGAGGATTGTGCACAGGCGCATGGAGCCGAATATATGGGACGCAAGGTCGGTGGGTTTGGCGATGCTGGTTGCTTTAGTTTCTATCCAACGAAAAATCTTGGGGCCTTCGGCGATGCGGGAGCGGTTGTCTTTCGAGATGGTGCGCTGAAAGAGAAGGCACAGGCTTTAAGGGAATACGGGTGGAAAGAGAAGTTTTACAGCGAGTCGGCAGGCATGAACGCCAGAATGGATGAACTGCACGCGGCGGTGTTAAGGGTGAAGTTGAAAAACCTTCAAAGGTCGAATGACCGACGGCGTGCTATCGCTCAACTCTATGATGATGGCATAAGGGCTGAGGAAGTAACTTTACCGGTGGCGCTCTCGGGGACGAAGCATGTTTATCATCAGTATGTGATCAGAGTCGGCAAACGTGATGAAGTGCGTCACGCATTAGAGGAACAAGGGATTTATACGGGGGTGCATTATCCATATGGAATTCATCAGCAACCTGGCTATCAGTCCCATGTGCGTGTGGCCGGTTCGCTACAAAACACTGCAGCAATCCTACAACAAATAGTGTCGCTGCCCATGCATCCGGGCTTGAGGGACGAAGAAGTTCATGCTGTAATTGAGGCAGTAAATGGCTTTTATCGTTAAGGGGAACAATCCCAGAATTTTAGAGATAGGTGTAAACCGTGCCTTGTGAATTAAGTTTTGTTATACCGGTTTTTAATTCGGCGCAAAGTGTGGGTGCGGTTGTGGACGAGATTGTTAATTCAGTCCAAGAGCTTGAGTATGAGATTGTACTCGTCAACGACGGTTCATCGGATAGGAGTGAAGAGGTTTGTCGGGATCTTGCACAGCAATATCCTGAAAAGATGACTTTTGTACATTTGGCCCGCAATTTTGGAGAACACAATGCGGTATTGGCTGGGCTCCACCAGGCAGATGGCAACTATGTTGCTGTTCTTGACGATGACGGTCAGCACCCAGTGGCTGAAGCATTGCGTCTTTATGAATATATAAAACAAGAAGGTTTAGACGTTGCCTATGGCCATTATCGCGTCAAGAAGCACTCGCCATTACGCAACCTGGTGTCTGCGATGAACGATAAAATGGCAAACGTGATGCTTAAAAAACCGCAGGAAATCTATTTGTCGAGCTTTAAAGTGATGAACCGCTTCCTCGTTGATGAAGTCTGTAAATACGGAGGTGCGTTTCCATATATTGATGGACTGATCTTTCGGGCAACTCAGAGTATCGGTCAGATTGATGTAGAACATAGGGAGCGGCAAGCGGGGGCCTCTACTTACACCTGGAAAAAACTTTTTCTTCTATGGCTGAATATGTTTTTAAACTTTTCGATTAGGCCCTTACGCTTAGCAGCTTTAGCTGGCGTGTTTATGGCAGGGGTCAGCCTCCTTTCCTTAATCGCTATTGTCGTTGATAAACTCTGGATCTCGCCAAATGTGACCATGGGGGTGCCGACGATTCTGATTACCATTGCGCTTTTCAGTGGCGTGCAGTTGATCATCCTGGGCGCGGTGGGGGAATATCTTGGTCGTGTGTTCTTAGACCAAAACGGTACGCCCCAGTTTGTGGTTCGTTATGTGCAAAAGGATAGGGCCGATGACTAGTGCTTTTGCAGGCAAACGGGTGCTCGTCACAGGAGGCCTCGGTTTCATTGGCTCCAACCTCGGTGAACGCTTGGTCGAAGAGGGGGCACAGGTCGTGTTGCTGGACTCCATGCTCCCAGAATACGGTGCGGTATTGGAAAACATTTCCGCATTTCGTGAGAGGGTGGATGTTAATTTCTCCGACCTGCGCGATTCGCACAGTCTCAAATACCTTGTTCAGGAACATGATTATATTTTTTGCTTGGCGGGTCAGGTGTCGCATATTGACAGTATGACCGATCCGTTGACCGATCTGGCGATCAACTGTGAAAGCCAGTTGAATCTTTTAGAAGCCTGCCGTCATAATAATCCGGATGCTCGCCTAATTTTCACCAGTACGCGACAACTCTATGGCAGGCCCCAATATCTTCCTGTAGATGAGAAACATCCGAAGGTTCCGGTTGATATCAATGGTATCAATAAGCTGGCGGCGGAATCCTATTATTATCTTTACGCGCAAGTGCACGGCCTTAAAACCATGAGTTTGCGTTTAACCAATACCTATGGCCCGCGGATGGATTTACGCTCTGGTCGCAAGGGCTTTTTGAACACCTTTCTCGCTCGTGTTTTGAGAGGAGAGAGAATCCAGATCTTTGGCGATGGTGAGCAAAAGCGCGACCTCAATTATGTGGATGATGTGGTGGATACACTCTTAGTGGCGGCAGAAGGAGAAGACCTCTCTGGTCAGGCCTATAATTTGGCGCACCCACAGCCCCATAGTCTCAGAGAGATTGTCGAAGTGTTGCAAGAATACGCGGATTTTGAAGTCGAATATGTACCTTTTCCTGAGGAGAAAAAGGCCATCGATATTGGTGATTATTATGGTGATGCGGCGCTCTTCCGCCAACGCTGCGGTTGGCAGCCAAAGGTGGATCTGGCCGCCGGGTTGAGTCAAACCCTTGAGTTTTTTAGAACTCATCCTCAGCTTTGCGGGCCTGCTTAAGCTTCTCTCCTGGATTGTGCAAATGCGCATCTTAGCTCTGTCGTGATCGCGCCAAGCCCCTGGAATCAGGGGGCATTCTCTTTTTGAAAAACTGGCACCAATCCTGCTCTTAAGGGCGGTTAAGCTCAGGAGGTTTGAGAATGCACAATAGAGTAAATTCAAATTGCATTGGTTTAGCCATTATTTTTCTGTTTGCGGGTGCGGGCTGCAGCGATGGAGAGAGCCTTGTCTTTGGCAAGGGTCTGCTTAGCAAGAGCCAAGGGACATTGGACTTTGTGGCGGGCAAGCGTACGATGGATAAAGATGCGGACGAAAAGGGTCAGAAGTCCGATGCTCGTGAGCTGAAAGCCGAGGGGCAAAAGTCTAAGCGTAAGAAAAAACCAAAAACCGCCACGAATAAACCGGATATTCTTGAGAAACCCGAATCGAAGCCAAAACCAAAACCAAAACCTAAATCTAAGCCCGATGACGGAAATGACGCACCTGATGCAGGCGATGACTCGGGGGACCCTTCTGAACCGGACGGTGAAAGTACGGCTTGTGACCCATTACCGTTGTTTTATGTGAAGAATGTCTGGGAGCCCTTTATGTCGACGACCTGCTACGCGTGTCATCGAGGTGGTGGTTATGCGCAGTGGGGTTATAACCTGAGCGGTAAGCATGAGGATGATTGGGTGCAAACAAATCTCGAAACCCTACAGCTCCGTGCCGCCTATCTGGATGCCCCAACCCTGCCTGATTCTTGGCATCCGGGCGGACAAATCCTTGAGCAAGACTCGCCGCATGCCTTGGCTTTGTTGGAGCTGGCATCGCTGCTGGAAACTTGGGAGCCTGGATTTGAAGCTTGCCTACTCGAAACGGTTCTGAACGATGTCGTTCTTGCGGAACAGCAAGAAACATTTCGCGCTGCGACTTTGAGTCTAAGTGGGCGCTTGCCTACGACCGAAGAATTAGCTCTCCTGGAGAGTGCGGATGACGAAATGCTTGCGTCCATGCTGATGGACGTCATGGCGGAGGATGCTTTCGCTGAACGGGTAGGGGAGATTTATAATGACTCATTGCTTACGGACAAATACTACAATTGGCATCCGCCTGGCCCAAATGACTCCTCCGCGAACTTGAATGAGGATAAGGCGATTAACATTCT
>CAXGWX010000222.1:0-5586 GCA_964013445.1 uncultured Bdellovibrionales bacterium
CGTGAAAGACCACCGAGTCAGGATGTCGGCCATCTTCATATTCTCCTTCACCGCGATAGGTTGTGACTTCCACCTCTGCGGTGGATTCGAGAACCTTGATGGTGCCGTGCTTTTCCCCGACCCGAACGACCCGGGGAAAAAGTTTCGCAACTTCGTCCGGCAAAGCATTGGTAGCTAAATCCCAGTCCGGCGCAATCCGGCCAAGAAATGCATCACGAACCGCTCCACCAACCACAAAGACCTCAAAGCCTGCCTCCTCAAGCTTATTGCAGACAAGCCTCACCGCCGCAGGGATATTCTCCCGCAATACCTCCATCGCAGCATTTATCTTATCCATAAAGGCCCTTGATTAATGGGGCGTGATATACAGAATGGCCAGACACATCTCGTCGCTGGTACCCTCGCCCCAATGAACGTCTCTGGGCTCCTGCTGCTCACCATCGATGACTCTCTGATTCTCTGCCGAATTATCCCATTCACATTCAATATAGAGCTTATCTCCAGGCTCAAAGACATTAAAGTTTTCCAACGTATATCCGCCCTGCCAATTAAAATCCCACTCATCAATCTGTAGCAGACAAGAGCGGTCCCCGTTTTGGCGATGGATTTCTACCTTAATCTTCTTGCCCAGCTCATGCATATGCAGACCCGCACTATGGATTTCAAAGGCCGTATTGCTTGGAATCAAGCCATCAGACAACATTGACCAACCAAGAAAAGGGGTCGGGTCAAAAAGATGGTTATGGGACACGGATTTTTCTCCCGCCGGTATTTCCATACCGCTGCCACCTAACCACTGGTAATTCGTGAAAGGCAGCACAAAGGCGGGCTTTTCAACCGTATCGTCCAGCTTAAAATGGACCGTTGTTTGGTCGAGCATACCCTCCTCAAACAAACCCGCATCGTAGTGGACCTGCAGGGCTATCTTTGAACCAGGCTCGACTGGAATCCCTGTTCCTGGTGGTGTATTGCCCCCTACATCGCCGGGCGCCCAAGCGCCAATCCAGCCTGTTGCAGAACTTGGGTCACCGCCAGGGCCGCCAAAACAAGTATAACCAGGCGCTTCAGATTCCGCATCCATCGCTTCGTACTCAGCAACATGTTCTGGTGAAATCAGAAAAGCGATAACATGGTGAACAATCTTCATATTACCAGGCTCTGCATAAAAACCAGTCACATAGGTACTCTCTGTCTCAGGCCAATCCAACAAAAAGCATCGGTAGTCATCTGGAAACAGTTCCGGCTCGTAGCCCTGCGGCATTTTCATACTCAAATCGATGCGCGTAATACCAGCCACTTCTTCGCTTTCATTAACCAAAGAATCCGCACTGGCACTGGTGCTTTCCTCGACGTCCGCAACCGCTTTGCCTTCCGGTGCTCCCTCATCGACCCATTCAACGATGCTGCTGATCTGCTCAGCGGTGAGGCTGAAGTCGCCTTTATATTCGTTGCAGTCGTCAGCGGGCTGCCAAGGCGGCATGGTCTCATTCAGGACCGCAGTCTTAATGGCGTAGCGCTGGTTATAGACTTGCTCATAGGTCTCCAGAGCAAAAGGCGCCACTCCACCATCGAAATGACAATTGGCGCAGCGCGCGTTGAGTAAAGCTCCAACATTTTCATTATAGCTAAGTACTCTGGTCGGGGCTTTTTCCGAACAGGCACTCAAAGCCATTACGAACATTAAGCTAAACGAGGGCAATTTAACGATGAATTTCATAAGGACAACTTTCCGGGCTAAGTTTTATTGCGGTATTATAGCCCCTCAGCGCATTGCCTGACAAGTCAGAAAGTACCTATTTTGCAGGGTTTTGCGCCAATGCGAGCGTTAAAAACCGCCAGGAATTCGCGCCATGATTGTGCAAATGCAAATAAACAGGAGTCCCGGCAGGCCAATCCTTGGCTAAGGAAACAACCGGCGTATACATGGCCTCGGGCCCGGGAATAGCAATGTTTTGCTCCCAAAGCAGTTCTGAGCCTAATTGCAAAGCAACATGGGCCTCCGCCGCTTCCGCCGCGATCAGATTAAGGTGCCAGAGAACGATTTCAATTTCATCTCCAGCTTGCCCTGATCGAATCGAGTTTTGCACTAAGGTGACATAATTGCATAGATCGGTTTCCACCTCAAAAAGCTCCGCATCCCCTTCACCTTCAACTTTATAGGCATAATCAGGACAGACGATTTCTTCAGGTCGGTGTGATGGGAAGGGGTCTTCAGTGCTTTCAACCGCAACCCACTTATGATGGTCAATAAGTTGACCGTAGTCGCGGGAACTCATTTCGCATGCGGAGACAACAAATATCAAAGCATATATCAGTACTCTGCTAAAAACTTGCACTTCAGCCCGCTCTATGGTTTTGCAACCGGTAGTTGTATAATTATATTCAGGCACAAAGCCTTGGAATGGGAAGCACTCAGGAGAACTCGCATGGTCAACATCGTACCCAAGCATAACCGATTACAAAAACTATTTCATGCCCTATTTTTTATCGCCCTGCTCGCCCCAATGCCAGCTTTTGCTTCAGGCGTTGGCTTAAGCTTTATGCAGCCTATCAGCGGTGGCGGAAGCATCGGCTTAGGCGGTGGATTATCCGTCACCTTTGGACGCTTTCTCTCTATCCCCGTCTCTCTCACCTATTACCACTTTGGCGGAATTCCTGGCGGCTGCCTCCAGCAGAGTGATAACGACGCTTCCCTGTGCTCTAACGACAAGAGCAGTGTTGACGGTGCGGACTGGTTTCAAAGCCATCTCTTTGCTGCAGAAGCGGTTACCCGCATTCACATCCCAATCAAACAGCACGAACTTTATCTACAGGGTGGTGGGATTGCATTCCTGCCTATGACCATGACCCTACGCAAAGGACAAGTTGCAAAAGATTTACATAATATCAACGGCTACCAAGCCATCAACATTGATGGGATCAAAACCACCATCAAGGACTATGCCCCCTATGGGTGGCAAGGCGGCATCGGTTTTGTTTTTGCTCTCAACAAGAAGCTCAAAATTTTTGTTGAAGGTAAGTACTACCAAGCCCAGGGTGAACTGGAATTCACCGGAGAAGCCACCGCTTTTGGAGCGGGAAGCTCCGTCTCCCCCACCACTCTACAAGCCAGCGATATTCTCGCGGACACAATCATTGACCTCTCTGCCTGGGGCATGGAATTGGGAGTGAAGTTCTAAACCATGTGTCGCAGATTTTGCCAGATATCGTCTCTTCTCGCCCTCTTTCTCCTCGTCACCCCCGCCTCTGCGCGCACGATGGACGCCGGCAGTATTTGGCTTTCTGGCGGTGTTGGTCCCGGCTTAGAGCTGCAAGCGGACCCTAGTGAGCTAAGTAAGGCCCTTATTCTCTCCGGACAGATAGAGTACCCCTTTATTGAAAATTGGTCCGCACTCGGTGAACTAGGCGTAGGCATCGGCTCCTCACACCCTGCGGAAGTACGAATCGGTGCCCGCTATCGGGTGACGGGCCTATCACTTCCCGTATCTCCCTATATGCAAGGACAAATTATTCTTGGAAAGCTCTTAGGCTTCAGCTCAAATCAACTCACCTGGGGTGGTCGAGGGCTTATTGGCTTGGACTTCTTCCTCACCAAAGATGTGGCCTTAGGCGGCCAGTTTGGCTTTAGTTTTATCGGTTTGATCAATGAAGACAACGCCACCACCAGTTTAAGCAAGCGCACAGGCGCCGCTGAGTGGCTGCTTACGGCAAGCGTGGCTCTGGACGGTCTGAAGGGATAAAGTCCCTTTAGAAACTAGGTGAGCCGTCGCCAAAACCACCAGGATTCGAATCCCCTGCTGGCTGCTCCGCCGCTGCCGGTGCGGCAGATGCTCCCGCATTGACGCGCTCTCGCAATTCCTTACCAACTTTGAAGAAAGGCAAACGCTTAGCAGGCACCGCAATGCTCTCACCGGTTCGTGGGTTACGTCCCATCCGAGCCCGATAGGATTTACTTACGAAAGAGCCAAACCCTCGTAATTCAATGCGGTTACCGTTAACCAAGGCTTGAGTCATCTCATCAAAAATAAGATGCACAAAATCCTCAACCTTTTTGTGTGGTAACTTTGATTTATCAGCCAAAACGTTGATTAAATCCGATTTGTTCATACTCATATCTCCCTTATAATCGGCTCTTAGCCATCACCCCTACGCTGGCGCCCCCGACAGGATTCGAACCTGTGGCTTACAGGGATTAGGAATCCCCAGCTCTATCCGGCTGAGCTACGGAGGCCTCACCAAATGCTATTCTATCCCTCACCTTTATGTTCTGTCAAAAACAGCCTAAAGTCAATAATTTAGAAGCGAATGAAACGAATAGTTGGTAATTTTTTCCCGGCCCTTGAGAAAGTCTAATTCGATCAATACGGCTAATTCCTCAATGATTGCACCGGTTTGCCCCACAACTTGGGCTGCCGCGCCGAGGGTTCCTCCGGTGGCAAGCAAATCGTCTAAAATAACGACACGATCCTCGGCACTTAGTGAGTCCTTATGAATATGTACCTCGTCCTTACCGTATTCGAGTTCATAACTCGCAGAGAAGGTCTCCGCCGGCAGCTTACCTGGCTTACGAATCAGCACCAGTCCCTTGCGCATTTTCAGCGCAAGGGCTGAGGCAAAAATAAAACCGCGACTCTCTATACCCACAATTTGAGTCAATCCAGCATCCGCATAACGCTCTGCCAAATAATCAATAATTTCCGCAAAGGCTGCAGGGTCCTGCAGCACCGGCGTAATATCTTTAAAAATAATTCCGGGCTTAGGAAAATCCGGAACATCTCGTAATAGTTGTCGTACTCGTTCCATAAGTGTATTAGTAGGCAAAAGTTATGGCAGAGTCCAGAAAACAAAAGCGCAAAAAGCTCAAAGAGCCTAAGCAGATGGCGGAAGCACTCAGCGAGTCCCTGAATACCTTGGGGCATCGGGACTATGACGCGTGGGTCCGCCTCTACAACGCCTGGGAACAAATCGTTGGTAAAGAAATTGCGGGCAGAACCCATCCGCGCAAATTACACCGCGGTTTGCTAATCCTACAAACAACCAGTGCGGTGTGGAAAAATGAGCTTACCTTTCTCAAAGAGCGCCTCATTAGACAAATTAATACCTACCTGGACGAAAATATCATCAGAGATATTAAAGTGGCTCACGGCAAAGAAAAGCTTCCGCCCATGTATCCCCCACCACCGGAGCCGGTTAAGAATCGACCGCCTAATGAAAAAGAAATAAGCGAAAGTAAAATTGTTGCGGCGAATATTAAGGACCCGGAGCTCCGCGAAGAGTTCGCCAGTATGATGCAGCAGTATTTAGTCCGTAAGGCCCCGCCCCAATAGCTCCTGCACTTCCTGACTGTAGTCACGCCCTTGGGTACCCTGGTGTACATAAAGTGGTGGCAACTCGACCCCCTCTTGGCCCGAATCCCCCTTACGCACATGCCAGAGGACATGTTTTGGCGCTTCTCCATGACGGGATATCACATGGCGAGAGCGAACCCCCTCGAGTTCTAAACTAAGGGCCAGATCGATAAACTCCCTGCCCCGTTCTGCCCGAACAATCGCGTAAAGGTTGCCTTCAGGCACCAGTGACCTAACT
>CAXGWX010000223.1:0-5563 GCA_964013445.1 uncultured Bdellovibrionales bacterium
GAAAACCGCATGCACGCGCAGAAGGCACTGATGGCGTTTTTGCTGGGCTAGGCTTCTTAGGAGAAAGCCCGGTCTAATCTTTCCAAAGCCCAATCCACTTCTTCTTGCGTAATGCATAGGGGTGGTGCCAAGCGAATGGTTTGTTCGTGGGTTTCTTTGCAGAGCATACCATCGGCCATGAGCTTCTCGCAGTAGGGTCGAGCTTTGCCGTGCTCTGCATGTAGTTCAATGCCCAACCATAGACCGGTTGCCCGAATCTCCTTAATGCAAGGGTAGTTGCCATCTTGCAGCTTCTGCTTGAGATAGGCGCCAAGCTCGGCGGAGCGTTTTTGATATTCACCGCGATTAAGGATTTCAATCACCTTACGGCCCACAGCGCAGGCCAAAGGATTGCCACCAAAAGTAGAGCCGTGATCACCGGGGCGAAAGACACTTAATATTTCCCGGGTTGAGACAACTGCCGAAAGTGGAATAATGCCGCCACCCAAGGCCTTACCAAGAATATAGATATCCGGTGTTACTCCTTCGTGATCGCAGGCAAAGGTTTTTCCCGTGCGGCCAAGACCCGCTTGAATTTCATCCGCAATCATCAGGATATTTTTCTCGCTACAGATTTCCCGAACCTCTTTGATATAACCTGCTGGCGGCACGATGATGCCCGCTTCGCCTTGGACCGGTTCAAACAAAAAGGCGGCGGTGTTTTCATCGATGGCATCTCGCAGTGCTTGCGCATCTCCGTGCGGCACAATTTTAAAGCCTGGGGTATAGGGACCAAAGCCATCTTTGGCTTGCGGGTCGGTGCTGAAACTTACAATGGTGGTGGTGCGGCCGTGAAAATTATCGTCGCAAACAATAATATTGGCTTGGTCGGCGGCGATGCCTTTCTTCTCGTAGCCCCATTTGCGTGCGGTTTTAATGGCGGTCTCGACACCTTCGGCGCCGGTGTTCATGGGTAAGACCGCTTCCAGTCCGCAGAGCTCGGCTAAATCACGGCAAAACGGACCGAGTTGGTCATTATGAAAGGCGCGACTGGTGAGGGTGACTTTATCGAGTTGAGTTTTACATACGTCGATGAGCTCGTTGTTGCTATGGCCAAAGTTAACCGCTGAGTAGGCCGCCAACATATCCATATATTTGTTCCCATGGTTATCGTGGACCCAAACACCTTTGGCTTCCGCGATGGTCACCGGCAATGGGTGATAATTATGGGCGCTGTAGTTATCGACCAAGGAAATAGGGTCGTTGTCGGGATTGATGTGCAATGCATTCATGCTTTAACTCCATAGGGGGACGGCCAGGAGTCGTGCCAAAAATTTATGGATTAGGCAAGAGATATCGGTTTATTCTTCGCTGCCGCGAATATCACGAATGCGCAACTGTAAGCGCTCATCACCACGGAAAAAGTTACGCTCCACGTGAAACGCCACATCGACTTTATTGGGGATCTTGTTCATGTGCTCGCCAAAATCGAAAGCAATGGCGTCAAGGCCCTTTTGTCCTAAGCGCAGTTTGAGATGCTTCTCTCCGACCAGACGCTTCGATTGAACTTCAACATTACGCATCACCAGTAGAGGCTCTGGGTTGCCCTGGCCAAAAGGTTCGAGTTTTTCGAGTTGGTCGACAAGATTAAAATCGATGGTCTGACTTTCGACCTCCAGATCGGGTTCCAGGGTGACGTAAAAGGGTGGCTCCCCTAATTGAGAGACAACGGATTGGCTGAAGTCATGATGAAAGTTGGGGATATTTTTTGGCTCGATGGTTAGGCCCGCTGCCGCAGGATGGCCGCCGAAGCCAAGCAAGCTGTCGCTACCCTCTTTGATGGCCAGATAGAGATTGAGCCCATGGACCGTGCGCCCCGAACCTTTGCCACCTTCGCCAATCACGATGGCAGGTAAATGATAACGGGAGACGAGTTTTGATGCGACCAATCCTAAGACCCCCGGGTGCCAGTCCTCTTGATAGACAACAATGGATGGGTGTTCGTGGAGCTTTTGCGTTTCGACTTTAGCGATGGCCTCTTCCAAGGTTTGTTGTTCAACGAGTTTGCGTTTTTGATTGGCGTGTTCAAGGGCGGCGGCCAAGGTTTGGGCGCGCTCCGGGTCATGGGTGAGCATCAAGTCAACCGCTTGGGCAGCATGAGCGACGCGGCCACGGGCGTTGATGCGTGGACCGAGCTTAAAGCCCAAGTCGGTGGCACTCATTCTTGGTACATCCGTATTCGAGACGCGACATAGAGCGGCAAGGCCTACTCTGCGGTTTTGGCGGAGGCGTTTTAAGCCGGCGGCAACCAGTATACGATTGGTACCATGGATGGGCACCATATCGGCAACCGTAGCCAGAGCGACAATATCCAAGAGCTCTCGCACGTCCGGCTCTTGTCGCTCTGTAAAATGACCTTTGTCGCGCAAATGCCTGCGTAGGGCCAATACGAGCATGAAGGCGACGCCTGCGGCACAAAGGTCCTTAAATGAATAGTCGCAATCTGGGCGATGTGGATTCAAACAGGCAATGGCTGGCGGCAAAGTTTCAGGCACCTGATGGTGATCGACAACAATAACATCCAGACCATTTTCGCTGGCCCAGGTGATTTCCTGGTTGGCGTTGATACCACAGTCGGTGGTGATCAGCAGCTGGCTGTCCTCGGCGATTTGTTTGACCGCCTCCAGGTTAAGGCCATAGCCTTCACGGCGTCGGTCAGGGATATAAAAGCTGGTTTTAGCGCCAATCTTCTGAAGGAATTCAACCAGGGTTGAACTCGAGCATACTCCATCCACATCATAGTCGCCGTAGACTGTGATCTGCTCTTCGTTTTCGATGGCTTGGGTAATGCGGGCAAGGGCTTCTTTCATTCCCGCCATGGTTAAAGGATCTTCAAGGGTGCTCAAGGAAGGTTGTAGATAGTTGTTGATGGCCTCGTCTTCTTCGATGCCGCGACGCTCGAGTAAAACTTCAGCCCACCAGGGCAAGGTGCTTTCCTTCTGAATCTCTTTTTCTGGCAAAGGCTTAGGCCATATCCAGGTTCGTCCTGTGAGACTCAAAAATGACATGAACTTCCTTTCCCTCCTTAAGTGCGAGAAGTGTCATAGCTTAGGGGTCTGACACTTTTATTCTTTATCGGCATATCGGTGCTGACGGTGCTTTAAAGCCTTGGCTGGATGTACATCAAGCCCTAGTTGAACAAACCACGGTGCAGATCATTCGTCAAATTCATCGCAGGGGCGCGGTTTTGGCTTAGGGGGCCATGGAAGTCTAATATTTTAAGGCACTTAACCTCGCCGAGGCGGGTCGATCGCGATCTCGTATATACTTGGTTGTATTGCGGTGGTGTTTAGAGGCTTGGAAATGTGGCTAGGGGCCGTTGGTCTTGGGTTTTCTCAGCATTGAAGGGGAAATTTGGGCAAAAAAAAACCAGCACAAGGCTGGTTTTTTTTATTGCGCTTTGTGTGTGCAAGCTACTTGTGTCGAAGTGCTCCGACAATCTTTTGCTTGGTTGGATTTGAACGGGTACCCGCGGCTTCGAGAATACGCTGTTCAATTGCATCGACTTGTGTGGCAAGTTCCGGATTGCCTTCATCGGCACGGCCCAAGGCCATATTTACAGGGGCCTTAAAGCCCTTACGCATACGTACGACCTTTTCCTCCAAAGGGGTAAGGGTCGTTGTTTTAGTCCTTGTTTGTACCTCAGTGATTTCCTGAGTTTTATTGCCTGTTGCCATTTTATTCTCCTTCCACACGGAATAACGCTAGCATGGCGAAGCGCGCTTAAGCGCACACCTCCACCTACTAACCATTCTAAGGGCATAAGTGCAACCAGTCAAAAAAACGGCGACAACTCTTTTTGCCCCTTAAACAAAGGATATGCGAGTCCTCAAAAGAGTCAAATTATTGGTCCGAACTTGTTAAAAAACTTTTGCACAGAGCGGATAGGTTTCGGAATAATTCCTTCAAGGGCCTGATATTGCTTGCCATTTGCGCAATAAGCGGGTCTAGTGGAGGGATGGATATGGAGCTTTTGCGGGCCACCACTGGCGATGGTTGGCGTTTGGCGGTGTATTTTCGCGCAGGTAGCGGAGATCGCCGCTTTCCCATTCTGATGGTGCACGGCTTTGGTTCCAACCGGTTTTCTATGGATGCAAAGGAGAATTACTCCGTGGCGCAGGCTGCGGTGTCTCGGGGATTTTCAGTTTATGTGTTGGAATTACGTGGGGCGGGGCAGAGTTTGGCCCCCGTTCCGGAAGAAAGTCTCGAATATAACTGGGGCTTTGGTGAATATTTGGAGCAGGATATGCCGGCGGCCATGGATTTTGTGTTGGAGCATTCTGCCAGCGATGGGGTGCATGGGGTGGGCCATAGCATGGGGGGGATGCTTTTTTACGCCATAGCCACCAGGCAGCCGGAAGAACTAAAATGTATCGCTTCCATTGGGGCTCCTCTGATTTGCGGATTAGAACTGGGTCGCGCAGAGCAGCGCTTGCTCAGATTCGCCAAGGGCCTGGCACCGAATAGCCAGGAGTGGCGTTTGCCCCTGGCCAGCCTTTTTGGCGCCGCGGGGCGGTTTGGTCGCCTTTCTTCCTTGGCGGCGGATGGGATTTTGTTGAATTCTGATAATGTGGAGCCGGAACTTGTGCCGTTTCTGGCGCAGCAGGCGATGAACGATGTGCCATTGAAGCTGGTTTTAGAGCTTACCTCGCAAATGGCCCATCAGGATCTCTATGCCTGGCCATACGGTTTTGAACGGCATTTGGATAAGATTAGAGTTCCGGTTCTGGCCTTGGCGGGCTCCCGTGATCGGGTGGCGCCACCAAGTAGTGTTTTCGGAGCAGTGGACCGGATGCGTTCCGATAGCATTCGCTACCGTGAAGTGGGGCGCAATTTTGGGGATCAGGCGGATTATGGCCATATTGATTTACTCATTGGCCGCCATGCACCGGAAGAAATTTATCCGGAGATTTTGGATTTTGTCGAGGAGATTGATCGCCTCAGCTAATGTTCGTTCCGCCGCGGATGTTCGTAGCAAATTGCCTAAATCATCTTGAGATTGTTTTGGAGTCGTGCTCTAAGGGGCGGGTGAATACGACCAGCCCATCGAGTGAATCAGCAGCGGAGCAGGCTTTGCCGCAAGAAATGCCGCCGGAGCAACAAAAGAAGTCAGAGGAAGTTAATTCCTTTGCGCCGGAAACTTTCGCTCCTGATGTTAACAGCGTTTTGGATACGCGGGCGGAGATTATTGCCATTGGTGGTGGTAAAGGTGGTGTCGGTAAATCTATTCTGGCTGCGAACTTAGGGGTGCATTTGGCCTCCATTGGTAAGAAGGCCATTCTTTTGGACGCTGATCTTGGTGGAGCAAACTTGCATACCTGTTTGGGGATGAATTCTCCACGCCAGAGCCTTTCAGATTTTGTCTCTCGGCGCATCGAAAATTTGCAAGAGGTGGTTTCCAGCACGACCGTGCCAGGCTTGGGGTTAATTTCCGGAGCTATGGATTTGCTTGAGGCTGCGAATCCAAAATACACGCAAAAGATTCGTATTTTGCGGGAGATATCTCGTCTAGATGTGGACTACG
>CAXGWX010000224.1:0-5552 GCA_964013445.1 uncultured Bdellovibrionales bacterium
TAACTGGAGCACGCTCTTTGCGCTGCTGGCCCTTTTTGTTGCCTCGCTTTTTCGTCAGGGGCCCAGGGGGGTAGTCAAACAGATCACCAGTCCAGAATTAGAACATGCTCATGATTGATGAACGCTTCTTTTTGAACTCTAACATGCTGTAATAAAATTGATTTTTCCCTCTTAAGGGGCTGAATATGGCGGGCATGTACAAGGAATCGACCCTTGCCAAATGTGTTGGGGCCATGTTAGTGGCTGCCCCAGACCGCTTAGCCCGAGCAAAAATATGTTTAACCTGTGTCCCACGCACGAGGAATGATGAACTATGTCTAAGCAATATAATAATTTTGAAGAATTCTATCCCTTTTACCTTTCTGAGCACCGTAATGGTGTATGTCGTCTATGCCACTTTTTGGGCTCTCTGACTGTTTTAGCTGTATTCGGCTATTTTCTTTCCCAGGGTAATTTTGCGGATATGTGGATCCTGCTCTTCTTGGGTTATGGTCCTGCCTGGATAGGGCATTTCTTTTTTGAAAAGAATCGTCCCGCAACATTTAAATATCCAGGTTATAGTTTTCTGGGGGACTGGGTGATGCTCAAGGATATCCTTATCGGGCGTATTCCCCTGTTGGGCGAGCTTGAAGCCAAGCATTTGCCTGCGGTGGCAACAAACGAATCTTAAATTTTTCGCTTTTCTTGCGCCACAGGAAATCTGGCGCCATGCTTAGGGGCAATGGCGCCAATTCGTAAAGACAAGCTGGACGATTTAGAGCAACGGCTGGTTGCTTTAGGCATTCGTGCGGATGATCTTGAGTGGAGTTTTGTTCGTGCCCGCGGGGCGGGAGGTCAAAAGGTCAACAAGACATCCTCAGCAGCCATCTTAAAATATCTGCCTACGGGAAAGATTTACCGTTCAGAAAAGAGCCGGTCTCAGGCTGAAAATCGGTTTTTTGCTAAGCGTCAGCTTGTTGAGGCCCTGGAGTTGGAGAGCGAGGGCAAGGCATCAAAGAAAGAGCAAGCGAAGGCGAAGAAGATGCGACAAAAGTCACGGCGTAAGCGCAGGGCTAAGAAAAAATATGAGGCTTTAGATTCTGCTCAACTCAAATCGGAGGAGTGACCACTCATTTTCTTGTCGTATTTGTTCATCTTTCACCCTTAGTTGGTGGGTGGTAAATTTCTCTTGATACACTTTTAGTACTTCATCGCGCTGTTCGTTAAGGACTCCACTCAGGATAAGAACGGACTTGCTTGCCAGTCGGCTGCATAGGTGATCCGCGTATTCAATAAGAATGGGGGCCAGAATATTTGCGACGATCAGTTCATACTCTTTTTCTCCATCAGGAAGGGCGGGGCAAAAGAGATTAATTGCAGAGTCAACCTCGTTGAGACTTATATTTTTTTGCGCATTTTCGATTGATGGGCTGTCGTTATCGACTCCATCAATGTCTTGGACCCCATACATTGCTGCCGCAATAGATAATATGCCTGAGCCACAACCAAAATCTAAGAGTTGATTGACGGTCTTTTTCTCGTTGGCAAAAATCTGGCTTAGCTCGTTGAGGCAGAGTGTGGTGGTGGTGTGCTGGCCGGTTCCAAAGGCCATACCAGGATCAATTCGAATCGTCATCTTTTCAGGTTGTTGTTCGGTGGGCTCCCAGACCGGTAAGACTCGTAGGCATGCAAGTTCGATGGGTTTGAAGTATTTCTTCCAGCGTTCCTGCCATTCGTCATCTTGTCTGGAGGTGATGGTGTGTTCAAAATTTTCCAGAGGAAGACCGAATTCCAAGAGGGCTTCGCGTGCAGCTTGCGTAATCTCTGCGTGGGAGGTTTCGGGGGCAAAGGCAGCAATCAGCCAATCTTGTCCCGGCTTAGCCGGTGGTGGGCTAAGAAGGTTTTCTATTTCAGGCAATTCGATGGTGGGGAAAGAGGCTGTTCTGATCTCTATTGAAAGGGCTTCATGATAATAAAGCTGCGCACCGATATCTTCAGACAGGTCACTAGGCGCAGCAAGCCATAGCTCTTCCCAGCGGTTGTTTGGGGTTTGAGGCAAGGTTACTTAACCACTCGTAGATGATTTCTGGACTTGGACTTAGGTTTCGTTTTTGGTTTAGGCTTGGCGGTTTTCTTTTTAGGGGGCTCTGGTTCATCATCCCCATCCTCATTGTTGACATTGACATAGGCTAGCCGGAGTGAAGGCTCTCCATCATCCTCGCGCTGCATCATTTCTTCGTCTGAGTTGGGTGCTAAATTGGCCAGCAATTCAGGGGGGACATCACTTGGGTAGAGTAGCGATTCACCACTGACATGAGAGATCATTAAATAAACGCATGACCAAGGAATCAAGCAGTCATGGTTCGTGCCACTAAAGGTTAGGGTGGTGTTGATGCCCCAGTCATCAAGATCTAGGGGCAGACCAAAGCGATAGGATAGATTCAGGCGCAATTGTAAATCGTTGACCAGGTGGGGGGGGACCTGCACTTCCTCACTCCTGGCATCAAGGCCAATTTGTACCAAGCCAAGTTCGAGCAGTCGTTCAAGGGCTGAACGTTTGTGAGGTAATTCTAACTTTGCCATAGTGCTCCACTAATCCGAAAAAATAAAATAGGACCCTACGATGCTTGTAATCGCTCCAACAGCGATACCCCCAATGGTCAATTGATAGAGTATCTGAGCTTCCTCTTTTTCTGAGCCAGTGCTCTGCTTGTCATTTAAGATGTGTAGCTGCTCCTGCAGAAGAAGGCCGGAGCCGACGCCGACGCCCACACCAAGAGTGGTGGCCAAAATAGCACCCCAAGGTGAAGATTTAACGACCGGTTCCCGTGGCGCAACTTGCGGGGTTTCAAAAACAACGTGCAATTCGTCTCGGCGCGGAGCCGGCTCCATGGCTGGCTCTGGTTGGGCTGGTGTTTCCTCTGCGGCACTTTCTTCTGTTGCAGGGACTGTTTCCGCAGCCTGATCTCCTTGGGCTATAGCCAGCAATTGCTCAGTGCTTAGAAGTTGGCTTTGCCGGGTTTGTAAGAGCAGCTCTTTCAAAGCAGTCGTACTGGCAGCATTGAGCTGAAATTGACCTGCGACGACCGGCAGTTGAACATGGGCGAACTTGGTTCCTGCTTTGTTTTCGAAGTAGCGAATATGGAGCTCTTGATAGTCATCTGCCCCCTCCACACCGACGAGGAAAATGCCTGTTGTTTCAAACTCCTGCATTTTCGTTTTGATACACTCAGCATCCTGATAACAGCTCTGGGCTATGGCTTCACCGAGAAAGCACACGGCAGCATTGTGCCCACCTAATTCCTGAATCAGTTTTTGCTGGGTTGCGGTGCTGAGTTTGTGGTGTTGACTCTGGCCTGCTGTTCGCGCAGCGCATAGGGAGGGAAAGGTCTTAAAGCTTTGCTCCATAAACGCCTTAACTGCTGCCAGCTCTTTTTCCGTAGGTGGATTTGAAATGCTCATTGTCGCTTTTGTCGCCAAGGTTTGGCTAAGTTGGTCGTAGAGGAAGAAGTGCAGCTGGTAGAGGGTGTCTTGCGATTTTTCAACATGAACGAGTAGGGTTTGTTGCGAGCCGTTGCGCTTAACCAGTGCATCGAGTGCAGGCACGAAGTCGTCGGCGCCTTGCACCGCATTGAGGGCATCACCCATGAGTTGCAGATAGGAGGCCTCTTCAACGACCTTGGTCAGCTTGGCTCGGTGCCTAACTTCGACGCCGGCAACGACCTGGATACGTCGCCCCCAGTTGACGTGCCCAGGAGCTTCAACCTGCAGGATGTGATAGCCGGATCGAATATCCCGAAGGGTTGCTGGGGTTTCGCCTACGTGCAGTCCGTTCAGATAGACTTTTGCCCCTTTAAAAGGCGAGCGAATTAAAACATTGCCGGTTCCAGTGTTTAAGGTTTCAAGGGCAATAGGTTTGAAGAATTCCAGCATATCAGGATTCCACACCAAGGGATCCGGGTCTAACTCCGGTGCCAGCGTAACACCTAGAGCGATGGCTTCCTTGCTTTTGTCGCTCTCTCCTTCAAGATAGTAGTTGGCAGCCAGCAGAAAGTAGGCGTTGGCAAGTTCCTGTACATTGCGGATATAGGGAGCCCCTTCCATAAAGAAACTCATTGCCTCTTCAAGAAGGGCTACCGACTTTTGAGTTTCCAGGTTTTCGAATTCTGTTGCAGCTTTGCGAACAAGCTTTCTGGCGCGAGCAAGTTTGCCCAAGGCCAAGCGCATGTCTGAGCGTAGTCGATAATATTGCGGATCCAGAACCTCATAAAGCTCATAGGATTCAAGCATTTTGCTCAAAAGGGTGCTGAGATCTGGCTCGCTGAGCATGCCTTGTTCGACGGAGCTTTTGACATCGATCGCAACCGTGAGGGGCTTTGCCTCGGCCAGGTTAAAAGTGCCTAGAAGACAAAAGCAGGTACAAATGGACAAAATTCTTCGCATCAACATGATCTTACCGTATTTCGTATACCTCTATAGAGTTTGTGGGAGCGGGATGCAATCGAGATTTGAATCTTCCGAGCCAGAGATTTGGTTCTTGACCCACAGACGCTTGGCGGCGATGATAGGCCAAAAGTGAAGGTGGATTTCCTTGAGAGTCGAAGTTATCGGAAAAAGTGATGTGGGATTGGTCAGAGAGGAAAACGAGGATACCTTTCTCGTTCGCGAAGACTTAGGCCTTTATATGGTTGCAGATGGTATGGGCGGTCATGTTGGCGGAAAAATGGCTTCAAATCTTACGGTTGAGACTTTTGCTGAGTTAATCGAACGTAATTTCAATGAGTTAAGAGAAAATTCGGCCAGCGCCCCGGCGGAAAGTTCACCCATTCCAAGAATTTTATCCGTGGCAGTCCAGGATGTGTGCTCGAGGGTTTTTGAAAAATCCGTTGCAGAACCAGAACTTAGCGGTATGGGAACGACCTTAACCGCGATGCTGGTTTTGGGCGACCGTGGCTATTTTGCCCAGGTTGGCGATTCCCGTGCCTATCTTCTACGGGGGCAGGAGCTTGTGCAGGTGACTGACGATCACTCGCTGGTTAATGAACAAGTTAAAGCGGGGTTAATTACGGAGTCCCAGGCCAAAGTTAGTCGTTTAAGGAATATTATCACCCGTTCGGTGGGGTTTGAAAAAGATGTTTCCGTAGATATTTTCTCCTTACCATTATGTTCAGGAGATAAGTTCTTTTTGTGCTCGGACGGACTGTCAAACGTGGTGGGGGCTGCGGAAATAGGTGGTGCACTGCTGGGTTATGACCTTGAGGCGGTGCCTGATCGGATGATTGATTTGGCGAATCATCGCGGTGGAGACGATAATATAACGGTGGTTTGTGTACGTGTGGTGTGATGGTGTTGAGAATGGTTCTGTAAGGAGCTTTTGGTAGCTAGACCCATGGGTATTGAGACGCGAGTCGGTTTTTTTGTATTGGCAGGTCTTGGTGTGCTGGTGGCCTTCGTATTGGCTTTGGCGGATATTGGCGTTGGTGGTGGAGACGAGTTCTATGTCGATTATGGCTATGCGGGAACCTTGCAGGTGGGCGCGCCGGTTAAGATTAGTGGTATCAAAGTTGGGCGGG
>CAXGWX010000225.1:0-5524 GCA_964013445.1 uncultured Bdellovibrionales bacterium
TTGATCTAAAATATCCGCCAGACTCAGAGATGTAAGGAGCTTGCACTCAAAATGATTCGTTTAGCCAAATTGACCGATTATGCCATTGTTGTTTTGGCCCAAATGACCCGACGCGCTGCGTCCGGACAGGCATCGGCGAGGGTGTTGGCGGAGGAGGTGGGTTTGGCTGTGCCGACGGTATCCAAGGTATTAAAGACTTTGGCGCGAGGGCAAGTGCTGGTGGCGCAACGTGGAAAGGGTGGCGGTTATCGCTTAGCCCGTCCCGCAGGAGATATTTCGGTGGCGGATATCATCGAAGCGATGGAAGGACCTTTGGCGCTCACCGATTGCTCCACTGACGAAACAAACTGCTGTTGCATTTCCGAATCTTGTCAGGTTAAGACCAACTGGCTGAATATAAACAGGGCTATTAGAACAGCTCTTGCAGCTTTAACCCTGGAGGCGATGGCAAAACCATTACCACAAAGGTTTACGCCGAATTTGACATTGGCTGCGGCAGGTCGCGAAGAATCGGCTTTTGTTACGATAGGAGGGGTAAATTCATGAGCAATACAAACGCTATCGAAGAATTTACACAGGATAAGTATAAGTATGGGTTTGTCACAGATATCGAGGCAGAGATCTTACCGCCCGGACTTAACGAGGAAGTTATTGCATTTATTTCGCAGAAGAAGAATGAGCCTCAGTGGCTTCTGGATTGGCGGTTGAAGGCCTATAAACGTTTTCTTGAGATGGTTGAGCCTGAATGGGCACACGTGCATTATCCGAAAATAGATTTTCAGGACATCATTTATTATGCGGCACCCAAATCGAAGGATGATGCGCCGAAAAGCTTGGATGAGGTTGATCCTGAGTTACTACGGACCTATGAGAAATTAGGCATTCCTTTGCACGAGCGGGCGGCTTTAGCAGGGGTCGCGGTGGATGCGGTGTTTGACAGTGTGTCCGTTGCTACGACCTTTAAGGACAAGCTTGCCAAAGCCGGAGTCATTTTCTGCTCGTTTTCTGAAGCCGTACAAGAGCATCCAGAAATTGTTAAAAAATATCTAGGCAGCGTTGTTCCCTATTCGGACAATTTCTACGCAGCATTGAATTCAGCAGTGTTTTCCGACGGCTCATTCTGCTTTATCCCTAAAGGGGTTCGCTGCCCAATGGAGTTGTCTACATACTTTCGAATCAATGCACAGAACACGGGGCAATTCGAGCGGACTTTAATTGTTGCGGAGGAAAGCTCCTACGTTAGTTACCTTGAGGGCTGCACAGCGCCGATGCGGGACGAAAATCAATTGCATGCAGCGGTTGTTGAGTTGGTCGCGCTGGATGATGCGGAGATTAAATACTCAACGGTTCAGAATTGGTATCCGGGTGATGAGAACGGGGTTGGCGGGATTTATAACTTCGTGACGAAGCGTGGTGCCTGCAGGGGCAAAAACTCTAAGATCTCATGGACTCAAGTTGAAACCGGATCCGCCATTACTTGGAAATACCCGAGTGTTATCCTGCAGGGTGATAATTCAGTAGGTGAGTTTTACTCTGTGGCTGTTGCCAACAATCATCAGCAGGCGGACACGGGTACGAAGATGATCCATATTGGTAAGAACACCTCAAGCACAATCATTTCTAAAGGGATTTCAGCTAAGCAGGCACAGAATTCCTATCGTGGTTTGGTGCAAATCCAGTCGAATGCGGAGAGTGCACGAAATTATACCCAATGTGACTCCTTGCTCTTCGGCAACAAGTGTGGGGCTCATACTTTTCCCTATGTCGAGGTGAAGAATAATAGCGCCCAAGTAGAGCACGAGGCATCAACCTCAAAGATTTCGGATGAACAGCTCTTCTATTGTCGTCAGAGAGGGATCGACGCTGAGGACGCGGTGTCGATGATTGTAAATGGTTTTTGTAAGGAAGTTTTCCGCAAGTTGCCTATGGAGTTCGCCGTCGAAGCGCAGAAGCTTCTTAGTGTGAGTCTAGAAGGCAGTGTCGGTTAAAAAGGAAATAGAATTATGTTAGAAATAAAAAATCTATCTGCAGAAGTTGCAGGTCACCAAATTCTCAACAGTTTGTCCCTAAACGTACCAGCAGGGGAAGTGCATGCCATTATGGGACCTAATGGGTCCGGTAAGAGCACTTTGGCCCATGTTCTGTCCGGTCGCGATGGATACGAAGTGACAGGTGGGGATGTAAAGTATCGTGGGCAATCCCTGCTCGAGCTCGAACCGGAAGAAAGAGCCCATGAAGGTGTCTTTTTGGCGTTTCAGTACCCAGTGGAAATCCCCGGCGTGAATAACGCTTACTTTCTGCGTTCCGCTCTAAATGCGGCAAGAAAGCATCGTGGTGAAGATGAAATCGATGCTTTTGACTTTCTTGAACTCATTAAGAGCAAGATGTCTATGCTTGAGATGGATAAGGTCCTCTTGGACCGGGCAGTGAACGAAGGCTTTTCCGGCGGAGAGAAAAAGCGCAATGAGATTTTGCAAATGCTGGTGTTAGAGCCAACCTGTGCGATTCTCGATGAAACGGATTCAGGTCTGGATATTGATGCATTGCGCATTGTTGCCAGTGGTGTGAATGCGTTGCGCTCACCTGAACGCTCTATCTTAGTGGTCACCCATTACCAGCGCCTTTTGGACTATATTGTGCCGGACAAAGTGCATGTGCTTATGGATGGCAAAATTGTTACAAGCGGTGATAAGGACTTGGCTCTCAAGCTTGAGGACCAGGGTTATGGCTGGATTGAAAAAGAAGTAAATCAGGAAATCAGAGCAGAGGCCTAAGGCGCATGAACCCGAGCATTGAAAATATTTCTGAACTCGAGAATGCGCATGCCGCATTTCTTGCAACTCAAGAAACACCATTAAAGCCATGGGCAGAAAAGCTTCAGCAAACGGCCTTTGATGAGTTTAAGACCCAAGGGTTTCCTTCGACCAAGGAGGATAATTGGCGTTATACAAATCTAAAGCATTGGGCTCAAGAAAGCCTGGCTTTTGCTGGGGAGGCAAAGCCAGATCTTGCAAAGTATCAAGAACTCTTTGATGCGACCCGTGCAGGTTTGGATGCTTATCATCTGGTTTTTGCCAATGGAGTTCTTGTTCATGAGTGGTCCGAAGGGCAGGGGCTACCGCAAGGTTTGCATTTGCATAGTGCAGCCGATGTCGACGAGGGGCTTTGGAAGAAATTGCAGCCGGTTTTAGAAAAAGACTGGCGTCTTGGTGCGCACGGTTTGCAATCCTTGAATAAGGCTTTTATGCAACAACTTGTTGTCATTGAAGTGGATGCGGATATCTCAATTGATAAGCCGCTACATATTATGCATCTTGTCTCGACAGAGGAAAAGAATCGAATACTCTCACCGCGCTTGGTTGTTTGGCAACGGCGGGGCGCTAAAATGACCCTTGTTGAAAGCTATGTGGGACGAGGAGAAGAACGCTATTTTACCAACAGCATGACCGATATTTTTGTTGCAGAATCCGCATCTCTTAAACATCTTAAGATACAGGCTGAGGCGAATAAGGCGAATCATTATGGGGGGCTAAATATTGAGCAAGGTGCTGCAAGTCGCTATGAACTCTTTTCGCTGGCGACGGGAGCTGAAGTATTGCGTAATGATGTGCAGTGCGTACTCGCTGGTGAGGAATCATATTGTTCACTCGATGGTATCTCCGTATTGAGTGGCTCAGAGCATGTGGACAATTTTACACAGATTGAGCATCAGCAGGAAAACACTGTGAGTCGAGAGTTTTATAAGAATGTTGTCGGTGGTAAAGCCAGCGCATCGTTTTCGGGCAAGGTTTATGTTCACCCTGAGGCACAAAAGACCGATGCGGCTCAGACGAACAAGAATTTATTGACGTCGAAGCAGGCGAGAGCCAATACCAGACCGCAATTAGAGATTTACGCCGATGATGTAAAGTGTGCCCATGGTGCAACAGTCGGGCAGTTGGATGCGAATGCGCTCTTTTATCTGCGTTCCCGTGGAATTACGGATAAGGAGGCGCGGCGCATGCTGCTTCTCGCTTTTGCGAATGAGGTCGCCGATCGAGCCCTTAGCGGAACTCTGCACGATTATGTGCAAAGCATTGTCAATGACCGCTTGGAGCATGGCTTTGGAGCGGAGGAGTCGTAGAGGTGAGCGCGCTGGCGGATATAACTTCCCTTGGCAATAGTGCCCAGGAGTGGCGGGCTGACTTCCCTGTTTTAGAAGTGCAGGCCCATGGTCGCGACTTGGTTTATCTTGATAGTGCGGCGACAACTCAGAAACCCAAGGTGGTTATTGATGCCTTGGAGCGATATTATAGAGAAGAAAACGCCAATATTCATCGTGGCGTTTATTTGCTCAGCCAGAAAGCAACCAAGGCCTACGAGGATAGCCGCAAGAAGGTGGCACGTTTCCTTGGTGCCGCATCCAGCAAAGAGATTGTTTTTGTCCGTGGAACGACTGAGGCCATCAATCTTGTTGCCCAGAGCTACGGTGGGGCGCTGTGGCAAGAAGGTGATGAGGTTTTAGTTTCCGAGATGGAGCACCATTCCAATATCGTACCCTGGCAACTTGTCTGTGAACAAACAGGTGCGGTGCTGAAAGTGATACCGATGCTGGAGAACGGGGACCTGGATCAGGAGGCTTATGCGAAACTCTTGTCTGAGAAGACAAAGCTGGTGGCCTTATGTCATGTTTCGAATGCAATCGGAACGGTGAATCCAATAAAGGAGATGATTGAGAAGGCGCATTGTAAAGATATCCCGGTTCTGATTGACGGGGCGCAAGGAGTTCCCCATGCAGAGGTTGATGTTCAAGAACTGAATTGTGATTTCTACGCTTTTTCCGGTCATAAGGTTTATGGGCCAACGGGGGTCGGTGCTCTCTACGCCAAGTCAGAGCATCTTGAGCGGATGCGACCCTATCAAGGTGGCGGGGATATGATTTTGTCGGTTAAATTCGACAAAACGACGTACAATGAAATCCCATACAAGTTTGAAGCAGGAACGCCGAATATTTCGGGAGCTATTGGACTGGGGGCTGCGCTGGATTACGTTACCAGCATTGGCATGGCGAAAATTAAGGCTCACGAAGAGTTCTTGATGCGGAAAGCTGTTGAAAAGCTCGGGGCCATTCCAGGTCTGCGTTTTATCGGTTCACCGGACGAGCGGGCAGGGGCCCTTTCCTTTATGCTTGAAGATATCCATCCTCATGATTTAGGAACGATTCTTGATATGGAAGGCATCGCTATTCGCACTGGTCACCATTGTGCCCAGCCAGTCATGGAGTTTTTTCAAATACCTGCATCCGCGCGTGCAAGTTTCGGGCTCTATAACGTTGAAAGTGATATTGATGTTTTAGTGAGAGGTCTTGAGAAGGCGAAAAAGGTTTTTGGCAAATGAACGAGCTACAAGAGCTGTATCAACAATTGATTCTCGACCATAATGCGAATCCGCGAAATTATGGCGAGCTTTCTGAAAAAAGTCATTCTGCTGAAGGGCATAATCCACTTTGTGGTGACCATATCTTTTTGGAACTCAATATTGAGGG
>CAXGWX010000226.1:0-5440 GCA_964013445.1 uncultured Bdellovibrionales bacterium
AAACGGCAGGAGTACAATCTTTATCGCAGGTCTCCGTCTCACCACCGTTGCCCGCCCCATCGCCATCGCAAGCTTCCTCACCACTAAGTTCATCACTCTCGGCGCAGCTGTAACCGTCACCGTCGGCGCAGACATAGCCGTCGCCACACTTCGCATACTTGCAGGCCACACACGCATCGTTGTTGCTCTGGTTGCCATCGTCACATTCTTTCCCGGCGCTTAAGTTGAGATGGCCATCACCGCACGCCACCGCCGAGCAATCGCTGTCGCATTCTTCCGTATCGGCAGCCGTATCACATTCTTCCGCACCACCACCCGGACCGCTGGTACACTCATCCCCATCGCAAAGAAAGCCATCACCACAAGAGGCGGCCACGCAGCTGCCTTCTTTGCAATGCCCCGGGCCATCCGCGAGCACACACTCATCTCCGGCGGACAAGGATTGGCCCGCTTGGCAACGCTCCATCTCGCAAGTCTCGCTGCCATTGCAAGCCTCCGCATCATCACACTCTGCGCTAACCGAACAGGGCTTTTCAAGTATGGCTTCGATCTCCGCACCACCGACCACAAACTCCGCTTTATTGTAAGAGCGCGCCAGAACTGCTTCATTATCGTCGGCTAAAGCCTCAACCCAAACTTCCCGTTCGCCAGCGGTTTCCGTGCGCAGCGTCAATTTGCAGCCGGCGCTTTGACTTAAATCACACTCGGGCAATTGTAAGTTTTTTTTATGATCATTGCTGGCCTTTAAGCGAACGTTAAAGTTTTTACTTGTCGGTGCCAATCCACTTGGGTCTTTGATCCGCACCACAAGGCTCGGTTGACCAAAGAGTTCTAACCCGCAGCCATTCAAGAGGAATACACTCAACAAAAGGACAAACCATTTGTCTCTATTTCTCAAGCAAATCATCTCTTGTGGTTTTAGCAAAAATGCCCCTGCAACGCTACTCTTGTCCACGTTTCTCAAAGTTCCTGCATTTTGCTAGGTTTTGCGTGGTCTGGTGATCCCATAGGTCTCCAGGCGGCGGATCAATGTCCGGCGCGAAACCCCCAGCATCTTGGCGGCCATCGATTGATTGCCACCGGCCTTGGAAAGTGCATCTAAAATCTTTTTGACCTCCGCATTTTCGTCCTCCGCCGGCGATGGTTTCACCGAAGCCACCTCCGTGCTCAAGGCTTCAATTTCCTGAGTCTCTGCGTCAAAATCCTCGTCCCCCATCTTTTCTGGAAAAGGAATGGCAATACTGCGACGGCTCGGCTGAAGACGGCTCTGCATTTTTTCTAAAGGCAGATGCTCCAACTCGATGGCACCGGTCTCACACAAAAGTACTGCCCGTTCCATGCAATTACGGAGTTCGCGAATATTTCCTGGCCATGAATATTTTGCAAAGAGGTCCAATACATCCTCACTCAACCGGGGCGTCGAGCTTAAATTCATACTCTTGGCCCCTTGCTCAAGAAAAAGCTGGGCCAGCGCTTCGATTTCTAAAGGGCGCTCGCGCAAAGGCGGAATATTTAGGGTCATACCGTTAAGACGGAAAAACAAATCCTGTCGAAAATTTCCTGCTTCGATTTCTTCTTCCAGATCTCGATTTGTTGCGGCAACAAAGCGCACATCGATGGGCTTGGTTTTCAAACCGCCGACCCGCATCACTTCACCGCTTTCGATCACACGTAAAAGTTTGGCCTGAGTGGTCAAGGGCATTTCTCCCAATTCATCCAGAAAAACTGTTCCCCCGTCAGCAGACTCGAGTAAGCCTTGCTTGGCTTGCGTTGCGCCCGTAAAGGCGCCTTTCTCATGGCCAAAAAGTTCACTCTCAAGCAAAGTTTCACTCAAGGCCGCACAGTTGAGTTGCAAAAAGTGATTATCTTTGCGTGGTGAAACCCGGTGAATAGCCGCGGCCAGGATCTCCTTGCCACTGCCGGTCTCCCCTAAGAGCAAAACGGAAATCTTCCCCGGTGCGACTCGCTCAATCATACGATAGAGACGCTGCATGGCCTCATCCTTAACAATGATATCGGGAATAACGTCGAAATCCGTACCCTGATGCTCTTTGACTTGCTCGCAGGCACGGGCCAGGAGGGATTCTGGGCTCCGTCCATGTTCTCCATAAAGAGCCACTCCACACTGCGGATCCAAGCGATGGTCCGCCAAAACCTCAGACAGATGCTCACACAAACGTTGGGCTTGATCGCTGGTAAAATCCGGCGCCAAAATTTCAAACTCACCGGGTGCATAGAGGGCCAATGTATCCATGGCGCGGATATGCTGTAATAAAATGGCGCTGGTTAAATCTTCCGGGCTGTCTTTTTTGACATGCACCCTGATCACCGAAAAAGCACTTTTATTCGTTTGTGCTCGTGCACACTCCTCTTCCAAGCGCATCTCGAAATAGGCATGGCTGGCCAATCGCCGGAGACGCTGGGCCCCACCAACTTCTTGTACCACCGCCATAATTTTAGCAAAATCAATGGGTTCATCGAGGGCAAAAGGCATCGGGGTTTTGCTCGCCAATTGCTCAGAGCGCAGATAGGTACCGTTAAGACTATCCAAATCGACAATCTTGAGCGGATTGCCAATTTTAATCATCGCATGGACCCGGGAAAGGGAAACATCATCGATGCAAATATCATTGTCCGCCGTGCGGCCAATGGTGACCTGGCCTGATTTAGGTAAATCAAAGTATTGTAAACCACCCTCGGTGGAGACCACCAAACGCAAGTCCCGCTCCTGGGCGATAATATCGCCAAATACCCCTTTGACCTTCTTCGCCGCCGTAATATCGGCTTCGCTCAAAGCTTCTGTCGTTGGCAACTCTTTAGACATGTTTTCTAAACCCTACCCTTAAGGATCTTTCATAGCGCCTCAAGGTGTCCGGTGCAAATAAATCTCAAAGTTCAAAAAGACCTCCCGGCAAAGGACTAAGGCCCTAATTAAACTGGTTTTTTCTTTACGCAGCCAGCAGCTCTGCCTATAGTGATATTTGTAACTTAGGCCTTGGTTGCGATAGAAGAGAAGTTAAGGAAACCATGAAGTATTTAAGCATCATCATCTTTCTTACCGGCTACTGCGGTATGGCCTTCGCCAAAGCGCCACCAAATCCGCAGGCCAGTGTAAGTGAGCTGATGGAGTCTGCAAAGGACCTCTATTTGGGCATGTATTTTGAGGAAGCCTTGAGCTTTACCGCCGCGGTCACCTCCCACCAGGATGCCACCACAAAAGACATCATCGAAGCCACAATGCTTGAGGGCTCTGTACTGGTGGTTATGGGTAATACGCTGGCTGCAGAAAAAAGCTTTATGAAAATCCTCAAACTTAGGGTCGATTATCAACCACCGCCAAACACCTCCCTAAAAATATTACAGGTCTTTCGTAAGGCCCAGTTTGATTTCCAGCAAGAGGAAAAGGAGCAGGCAGCCAAAGCCTTAGCGGAAAAAACCCGCGACATGGCTATCTTTGATGAGAGTCCACCCCAAGGTTTTGGCGGCCGCGACTATCACTTCAAACTCAAACTAAAAGATGACAAACAATGGGTTAAAGCCATTCAGGTCAGCTACCGCAAGACCACAAACCAACCCTTTTCAAGCTTAGTCCTCAGCGACTTAGGCCAAGGGGCCTGGGGTGGCGCGTTGCCGGCGGGCTGGACAGAAAACCCGACGGGCTTTAGCCTGGAGTACTATATGACATCTTCCGACAGCCAGGGAAAACCGCTTATCAATCTCTACGACAGCGACAAACCGCGCTCCATCCCCTTCAGCGCCGGAAGCATGGCCAGTCAACGGTCAATTCTTGACCGACCTTGGTTCTGGGGGGTAAGCGCCGCCGTTGTGATTACAGGGGTCAGCACTTTTATTCTTCTCAACCAACAAAATAAATGTACAGGTACTTGTTTAGACTTCCCTGAGTAGATCCATGCCTAAAGACGAAGAAAATATTGTAATGGGCAAGTACCGTGTCTCCCAGCGCTTGGCCGCTGGTGGCATGGGAGAAATTTTCCTTGCGGATCAAACCGGACCTCACAACCTCAAACGCAAAGTCATCCTGAAAACCATGCTTCCGGAAATGATGGAAAGTGCAGGCATGGTTACCGATTTCCTCGACGAAGCACGAGTTCTTTCCTCCTTAAATCACCCGAATATTGTCTCGATTCTGGAAGTCGCGGAATGGAATGGCCGGCCATTGATTGTCATGGAATATATCAACGGCATAAACTTAGGCGAGCTGGTGCGTCTCAGCCTAAAACAAGGCACTAAAATTCCTTTCAACGTCATCGCCCGCATCATTTGTGATTGTGCCATGGGCCTTGGTTTTGCCCACAATGCTCAGAACTCCGACGGGGAGTCACTGCATCTCGTGCACCGGGATATTAGCCCGGGAAATCTTATGCTCAGACCCGACGGCGTCACCAAGGTTCTTGACTTCGGTATCGCCAAAGCCGCCGACTCTGACCATCGTACCGCCACCGGTGTCGTCAAAGGCAAGCTCTCCTATATGTCGCCGGAACAACTTGGAGGCGATCCCCTCGATGGTCGCAGTGACCAATTTTCCCTCGGTATTGTTTTTTGGGAATTGTGTACGCGGGCGCGCATCTTTCAAGACGCTCAAAACCCACAAATCATACAGCGCATTCTCCACGGCGTCATGGATGCACCTTCTACGCTGGAGGAACAAATACCCAAGGAGCTTGAAAGCATTATCATGCGCATGCTCTCGGCCAACAAAGACAAACGATTTGCCACCTTAGAAGAATTGGCCCAGGCCTTAGAGGGCTATCTGGCGCAATCGAATCAGCCCACGACTTCTGTGGATGTGGCGCAATACATCAAACCGCTTTTTGCTCTGCGCGAAAAGGACGTTGCGGAACAAAAGGAGCAAGTCACCCAGGAGCTCAAAAACCTCTTTGGCCCTGCAACGCCTGTCGCCAGCAAACAAGCCACCATACCCTGGTATTTTGTCCTCAGTGCGGTACTTCTTATCTGTGCAGGTGGATTTGCTCTCTACGGCTTGAACCAAACCCAGCCGCCAAGCGAATCGCCCCCTTCCCCCGATCCCCAAGTCAAAAAAACTTTGCCCATAGCCCCACTGGGGTCATTACAAGAAGTCAAGACTAAGACTAAACCAAAGCCGTCAGCCAAACCTAATCCCAAAAAACGTAAACTTAAAAAACGACCGAAGAAAAACTTGCCTGCCCCCGCAGAAGCAAGCCCAAAGAAGGAGATGGACACACCCGAAACGGTGCAAATCAACATTCGCACCGACCCTTGGGCCCAACTCTTTGTTGATGGAAAACCGGTCGGCATCACCCCCTTCTTCAAGCTCAACATCGATACGGGCAAGCATCAACTCCGATTTGTCAACGAAGAGGAAGGCATCACCCGCACCTATACGGTCAACATCAAGGGTGATAAACAGGAGCGACTCTACTTCGATTTGCGTCGATAG
>CAXGWX010000227.1:0-5437 GCA_964013445.1 uncultured Bdellovibrionales bacterium
AGCAGGCTCGTTATATCTTTGACAATGCGTTTGCCCGTCTCCGCATCGACATAGGCATAGGCGTACGCCTCTAGCTTTTCGAGCCCCTGGATGATTTCAAGGTCTTTCATCCCATGTGGGCTGGATGATTCGATAAGCATCTGAATATTCGATGTACCGGTCAGGTGGCTGTCGATGGTTTTGAATGTTTCTTTGAGCTCATTGCCTGGTGGCAGCCAGGACATCGGGTTATGCCAGACGCGTAATGAATTGGCGCCGATAATGGCGCCGCCACAACAGATCAGGGTGATTGCGATGACCGCATTCCGACGTCCCTTGGTGCCAGCAGAGATTTGGTCGGCGAGAGTCACCAGTTTTTGAATAAAATCATTATTTGCCTCACGTTTAACACCAAAGAGGCTTGTTTTGTTAAAGCTAAGGAGGACTGGGAGAATGGTCAAGGTCAGGGCAAAAGCGACAAAAACGCCGATGGCTCCCGCCATGCCCATTTCCTGGATAGGAATCACGCTGGCAAAACGAAAAGACAGCAAGCCCACCATTGTGGTGAGAGTGGTGAAGAAAATTGGCTTGCCGGTCAAAGCCGCCGCTTGCAGGATCGCTTGTTGGTTAGATAGTCCTTCCCGACGAAGGTCCCGATAGAGCGACTGGAGATGGACAGAGTCCCCAACCCCAACGCTAATCAAAAAGGCGGGCAACATATTGCTCATCATGGTCATCGGCAGGTCGAAAAAAGCCATTGCACCGGCGGTCCACAGTGCGCTGAGCAGAACAATGCTGAGGGGGCCGATAACGCCGAGGATATGCCTGAAGAGAAAGCCCATAATAAGAGTCATCGATATCCAGGAGAGAATAATCAGAGTTTTCATGTCCATGAGCATGACTCTATTAAGGGAGGTGTTTAAGGCAGAGAGCCCGCCTAAACTTATTTTAAAATCGTCAGCTTTATATTTCTCATAGATTTCTTGGACCGCATCGTAAGCACGGATTTTGTCTTTGCCGTGGAGCACCTGGGTGCGCACCATAATGGTGGTGTAGCGACCGTCAGCGTCGACAAACTTTTTAACGATTTGCTTGTCGTTGAGGACAGTCTTGCGAAATTCTTGAAGTTGAGCTTTTTCGGGCCAGGGGTCCATGAGTTCGCCAACGCTTATTCCCTCTTGAGATGAACGGGTTTGGCGGAAGTTAATCAGTGAAATAATCTCATCGACGATTGTACCACCACCTTCTTCACCCCAACCACTTTCGTCAGCCACATCGTCGAAGCCGGCTGCGCCCTCTGACGATGTCGAGGTGTCGCCGGGTTCCTCCAGGCTCAGCTGTATTTCACTGAGTTGCTCATGCAAATCCTTGAGCTTGAGCAAAAACGCTTCACTGAATACATCGCCTTCAATGAGAACCAGGAAAACACTATCGCGGCCAAATTCAGAGCGAAATTCTTCGAGTATTTCTTTGGCTTTGGAGCCTTCGGTCGTAAAGGTCTCAAGGCTGTTGTCGAGGCGCATCTTGGTGGCAATATTATAGACTGCCAGAGCGCTGATGAGGGCAATGCCAAGGATACTCAAAAATCGAAAACGTAGAACTATGGCCACCCAGCGGTAAAATAGGCCTCTTTGAATTGCTTCGGGGGGCGTGTGCGTTTCCATTAGTATTATCCTATATCCGAGCTTGCTCGCAGGTGTGCTCAATCACTTTTTTCTGGATTGAGCAAGCGGTTTTCCTGGAGAATTTTGTGTTGGTGCTGGCTCGAGAGAGTGTTAGAAGATACGGTGGAAAGTTTAAATCAGGCAGGATGGAGCGTTTTCAATGCGTAATTTATTGATTGTAATGATGTTTTTGTTTGCCCCCCTCTCACTTTGGGCTGAACCGGAGGCCAAGGAAGGGCAGAAGCCTCAGGTTAAGGAGTACCAGGTCCAAAAGGGCGAAACCTTGGGGGAAGTGGCTAAAGCGCATGGTTTAAGCTGGAAACAATTTGTGAAGCTGAATCAGCATATTGCTGATTTTAATAAAGCGGAAGTTGGCATGGTGGTTTATGTGCCGGCGCCAGCAGCAGAAGAAAAGGCCGCAGCGCCTGAGCCAAGAGAGGCCAGTGCGGAAGAGGCTAAAGAGTCGGAGGCTGCGGCTCCGGAAGAAAACAAGGAAAGTGCAGTACCTGGAGAGGCGGCTGCAGACGCTCCTGCAGAAGCGGAAAGTGCTGACGCAGCGCCAGAGGAAGCCGCAGACGAAGAAGTAGAGATTGAAAAAGCTGCACCCATTTCTGATAACGAGATGGATGGCAAGGCTGAGCCGGAACCAGAAGCCGATGGAAGTGAAGCATCTGTGGATGCGGAGCAGGAGGCAGCAGAGGCAGCAGAGGAATCCAAGGAAGAGGAGTCTACGGAAGCGGATGCTGTGGTCGCAGTGCCGGTTGCACAGAGCGATGATGGTTCGGTTATAAGTTATAGTGCAAACGGTTATCTGCGTTTGGGCTATTCAACATTTACGACGCGACGTTTTTTCGGAATTCGTATGCCGGCCAATGATGATGCAGCAAAAAATCCCCATGTAGGACGTAATGATGGCTTCACTTTAAGCGATGCGCGAGTGAATCTTCGCGCCAAATATAAGGATTTGGTTCAGGGACGAGTCAGTTTTGATGGGGCGATGGTTGACTATGATGATGATGAGTCACCTGTTGGGCATTTAAGTACAGGCTTTAAGGATGCTTATTTAAGTTTTCCCATGGGGGAAAAGATGCAGCTGATTGCCGGGCGCTTTAAGCCACCTTTTGATGTTGAGGAACTGACCGCTACTCGTGACCAATGGTTTGTGCATCGGGCCCTCGAATCTCGGGGGGTCAAACGCCACGAAGGTTTTTCCGGTGATATGGATGGGATGGCGCCAGGTCGACAATTAGGTTTGATGTTGACCGCTGACCGACCCGGATTATGGAATAAATTTGGTCTTGGTTATGCGTTGGCTCTAACCAATGGAAATGGCGGTGACGCAAGTCTCAACGACAACGATTTGCCGGCTCTGTGGCTCCGCACTTTTCTCTCGTGGAATAGAGGCGAAGCGAAGGTTGGCGATGGAGAGGAAGGACCAGCGAGTGCTACGACAAAAGGAGGCACCATTGGTCTAAGTGCCTATGTCAACGAGGTTACGGTGGGGACGGCGCCGAATCGATTTCATGATCGTGTTTATGGTGCCGGTTTTGATACAAGTGCGAACTACAGTAGCTTCTTCTTTCGGGCGCAGGTTCTTACACAAATCACTCAGCATTTGTTGAGCGGTGGTGGGACACCCCAGGAAATAGGTCTTGGTGGTCATGGACAATTTGGCTTTAAGCTACCTGGGGCCGCACTCTATCCGGTCTACCGCTTTGCGTATTACAACCCGCGATTTTCAGTAAAGGATGATGAAGTAGCGGATGAGGGTGATTTTGCCCAAGTTATTCATCAAACTTTAGGCCTGCGTTATATGCCTGAAGGTAAGCCATGGAATTTTGTTGCAGAATATACCCACAGCGCTGAGCAAAGTGGGCGCTCTATCGCTAATGATAGGGTCGAAGCAGCTTTTCAGGTGGACTTCTAATGAGCGGCTTTGGGGCTAAAGTTAGGTGGGCAGTTCTGGGAGCTTTGTTGCTACCCGGGTTGTTGACCTGTTCACAGGAGAGTCGTTCCACATACGCCAAGCGAATAACCTCGCCCAATGAGTTGATTGGGGGGCCTGGAGCTTTGGGCGCGGTTGGCGACTGGCTTATTGGTAATGAAAAGTTTCGAGTCATTATTCAGGATCAGGGTTGGTCCCGCGGCTTTGGTATCTTTGGTGGAGGCATTATTGATGCGGATATTGTTCGCCCAGGTGCAGCGGGAACCAGCGCGAAGGGCTTAGGTAAAGATAACTTTGGCGAGTTCTTTCCAGCATTTTTCCTGCAAGCTTTTGATGTACAAGACTCATTTTTGGGGGACGGTGTAGAGGTGCTCACTGATCCGACTGAACCGGATGCTGCCATTATTCGCACCCGGGCCAGTGGTGGGGATTTCATTACTTTAGTTTCCCAGCTTCTGGATGTGGCGATTCCCCAACTCGGACTTGTTTACGAAACCGATTATATTGTTCGTCCAGGAACACGCCATTTGGAAATAAAAGGTCGGTTGCTTAATGTGACCAATAAGACTTTGGATTTGTCCGCAGCGGCCCTCGCAGGCTTGCTCTCGTTTGCAGGCATCACGGATTTAGATTTGCCTCTTGGCGATGTTGCCCTTTTTGGTAAGGGCAATCAGATTTTCGCGCCAGGGGCCGTGGCTCGGGACGGACAGGCGGATAAGCCCATTGGTTTCGATTTACGTTTTGCTCTTGAGGACGCATATAATGTGCCGCGGGCTTTACCTGCTCTGCCGGGATTAATTGTCGACTTTCTTGCCACAGCAGGGCCTGGCGTGAGCTACGGCTATGCAGCAGGGGAGAGTGAGCAGAATTTTGTTTGGCAGAACCGAAGCGAGTACGACAACAATCCTCACGCAAAAATCACACAGCACTCCATGCTGATTCCTTTTTTAATGACAGCATTTGCAGGTGCTTTTTATGAGCTTCCTCCTGAAACCCTGGGGCCGGGGGAAACCTTTGAGTACAGTAAGTACTTCCTCGTTGGGGATGGGGATGTGGCGTCGATTCGCGAAGAGTTATATAAAATTCGAGGAATCGGTGTCGGTACCTTTGAAGGAGAAGTTGTTAACGCACAAAGTGGCAAGCCGGAAACCGAGGCCTGGGTTCATGTCTTTGATAGCAATGGTCATCCCTATTCACAGGTGCAGGTCAATGATGACGGTCGTTTCCGCTGCGATTTAGAACCGGGTGATTACTCTTACCGCGTCACTACCCATGGTCGGCGCCCTTTTCCTGAGGCTGAGGTTAGTACGGGCTTTAGTTTGGAAGCAGGGAGAAGCCGATATCGAAGTGTCCGTTTGCCAGCGGCAGCAGAACTTGCGGTGCATGTGCGAGACAGCAATGGTAAAGCTTTGCCTGCAAAGGTAACAGTGGTGGGCACCTACAGCTCAGAACACGACGGCAAGAAGCCCCGCGATTTCCTCTTTGATGCGCACCTTGGTGAGCATCGACGTTATACGGACCTAACCTGGCGCACAAATTCGCCCACTCGAAAGTATGTAGAAGAAAGGTTTTTTGTCGGCGCCGATGGTACGGCTGTGGGGGAAGTGCGTCCGAATCTATGCGAAGGTGAAGGGGAAGAGCAGAGCTGTGAGTCCTATTCCATCTTGGTTTCAAGGGGGCCTGAATATAGCTTATTTCAGGTTGATGGGGTTGTGCTGCAGGCGGGTGAGCGACGAGCTTTTGATGTGGAGTTAGAGCGGACTGTTAATACGGATAACTATATCTCTGCGGATTTTCATGTGCATTCCCGCAATTCAATTGATGCGTTCATTAGCCTGGAGGAAAGAGC
>CAXGWX010000228.1:0-5394 GCA_964013445.1 uncultured Bdellovibrionales bacterium
CAATGTGTTGAGGCCGAGCTCTGCAGCTTTGATCTGGAATGCGGCAAAGACCGGGTCTGTCGCGCCTACAACAATGGGAGCGACAAGTACTGTCGAACCCTTGAACACAGCCAAGATGCGGATGGACACATTGGTGATATTAGTACTCGCAATTTACTCCATCACACCGGCGGCTGGGATCGAGAACTGCAAGGTGATCCGATTTTTCGTACCCGCAGCCAATGGCTTAACAACAGCAATGTCTGTATTGATGTGGAGGGCTTAAATGCGGACTTTGGTCGCCCTTTCAACGAAGACACTAATTCGAATAACTTTGAGGCCCAGCCGCCCCCTATCTCGGTCACACGTATTGGTCAGGAATGGCTGCGCACGCCTCTGGATTATGCCCCCGGCACCACCTATGCCTACTCGAATATTGGCTATGAACTCTTGGGCGAGCTGATTCGCCAAAAAGGCTGCACAGAGGATTGCGAGAGCCACAGCTACGAGAATTATATTAAGGGCCTCCTACAGGAACTCGGCATTCACGGTATGGCGGTGGGTGATAAGGACGGTCAGGAAAATGGCGAGCCTACTTATGTTGACTACCTCAATATTCATAATGATGTCCCCTATGCGGACGAAGCTGACGACCTTGGCTTTAACAACGAAGATTGTCGTATCACATCTCTCTTCCCCGCAGTGGATGAAGAAGGTCATCCTGGAGACGACTACGTCTTTCCGAAAGTCCGCAGCCCCTACGGTGGCGATACGGTCTTATGCGATAGCGAAAGCACAGCCCCGGAGATACGCCCTGATGGCGGTGCCGCCGCCAGTGCGGGCTGGATAGCCAGCGCCGACGACTATGCCCGATTCATCAGCTGCATGGCGATGGACGGAGAGCAAGACAGCAACTTTCCCTGCGCCTCCTCCCTCTACAACTCAGATGACTCTCCGCCTGATTTCTTTTTAGAAAAACCTTCGTTCATGAGCCAATTGGACTCGGGTAATTATTATGGCTCGGGCATCAGCGTAAAAAACATGGCCAATGGTACCCAAACCTGGTCCCATAACGGTGCTCTCGACGGCACCAGCACCGCCTTTCGCCGCATCGAACAAGAAAATGGTGATGTGATTACCATTGTGCTCTTAACCAATACCCGACCTCTCTTCTATAATTGTGCCACCAACAGCGAAGAGCAGCGTGAAAATGCCCCTGTCTTCGCAAGGCAGTTCCTCAGGACCGAAGACCTGGGCGGCAGTCACTGCAGCGAGGACAGCGATTGCCCAGACACCAAGCGTTGTTACCAAAATATGTGCCGCAGCTGGGAGTCCTATCGGGAGACAATTCTTCTGGCGGTCGACGACTACGACATGAGTCTGGAAACTTTTTCAGAGGGCTTAAGTGTAAAAGATTACAACGGGCCTGGTGATATGAATCTCGATAGCAATTTCGACATTCTCGATCTGGTCCATATTGTTAATTTGATTCTTGGGCAAAGCGGATGGAGCTTTGCGGACATCCACCAAACCTACGGACGCTGGCTCTCTTACTACTGGAACCTCAACGGTGTCCGTTCCGCCGATGTAAATGATGACGCCAACGTCAATGTGTTGGACCTCACCACACTCGTGAATCAAATACTCAGCGACTGAGCAATTTTTCTCACCATCAAGACCTGAGCTTTGTGCAAGATGGGATCACTTTCTTGCGCAACAAAAGCGCCAAGGCTGCACTAAAACCCTGGCGCGCAAAGAAAACTCAAATTTAGTCTCTTTGTTTTTAAATACTTAGGGATTTTCTCTCTGATGGCACGCTCCTTGTAAAAACAACGGACACAACACAACGTGACCTAGATCACACCAACTTTTAAGGGAGCCAAATCATGTTCAAAAAAATACTCATCATTGCCGTTACCTCATTAGGTATTCTGGCCTGCGGCACGCAAGCTGATTTTGAAAACTATGCGGGGATCGAGATTGAAGCCGAAGAATTACGTAATGCCTGCTTTGAAGAACCATCTACAGACCGTCAGACGGGCAAGGGCAAGATGTGTATCATGAATTGCAGCGGCGGTTCTTCATATTGCAGCGGGTTTGCAGAGGACGGCAATTGTGACAGCGTCCTCGGGGGACTGGCGGGCTGTTGTAATGACAGACTGGAAGAAAATCCCATGGGACATAAAACTAAAACCAAGGCTGGAAAGCAAAGCGCAAAAGCAAGGCCTGATACGCAAGGCGCAACAGGCGACCGCGATACCGCTGGCCCTTGCAATGCAAATTGCTACGACAATAATCAAAACCTCACATGCGCAGACTGTGACTGGGAGTGTAACCCGTGTGCGGATCGCCGCTCAACTGAAACGAAGTGTAACTAAAACCTCAACAAAACAACAACAAAAGCGCGTCGGGAAATCGCATCACTCTTCCCGGCGCGTTTTTTTATTCTACCAACGATAAAAACCTTCGCCGCTCTTCTTGCCCAACTTACCTGCCGCCACCATATCCTTTAAGAGCTGCGGTGGCGCAAAGTGTGGCGCATCAAGTTCCTTATAAAGAGTTTCCGCAATACCTAAGCGCACATCGAGGCCCACCAAATCCGTCAACTTTAAAGGCCCCATCGGATGGTTATAACCTTTTTCCATGGCCCTATCGATGTCTTCGGCGGATGCAACCCCCTGCTCGAGCATGCGGATGGCTTCTAAGCCAAGAGCCAACCCCAAACGACTCGAAGCGAAGCCGGGCGAATCCTTAACCACGACAATATGCCGGTGCATTTTTTCCCCCACCTGCCGTACCGCTTCTAAAACCTGCGGTGAGGTTTGCTCTGCTTGCACAATCTCCAGCAATTTTAAAATATGCGGTGGATTAAAAAAGTGCATACCAATGCAGCGCTCCGGGTGCTTACAGGCCTGCGCAATCTTCGTTAAAGAAATCGACGAGGTGTTCGATGCCAAAATCACATCTGCGGACAAAGCGGCATCGAGCTGGGCAAAAATTTTGCTTTTAAGTTCGAGATTTTCCGGCACCGCTTCAATCACCAAATCCGCATTGGCGGTGGCGCTCTCAAAATCATTCGAGACTTGTAGGCGGGCCAGGGCTTCCTGCATCGCCTCCGGCTCCAGCTTGCCCTTGTCGACGCCCTTTTGCATGGCCTTGTTGATATGTTCTAAACCTTTATCGAGGGCACCTTGGTCTAAGTCAAAAAGCTGCACCGCATAACCAGAAAGCGCTGCCACATGGGCAATGCCGTGGCCCATGGTGCCCGCACCTAAAACCGTAATCGATTGGATGTCGCCCATCTTAAAAGCCCCCTATTTTTTCTTGCGGTCGAGAAAGGCCTGCATGCGTTGATGCTTATCCTCATCCTCAAAAAGCACCGCCTGCATTTCCGATTCGCGCAACTGATCTTCTTCCAAAGAATTTAAGCCCGAGGCATTGAGCGCTTCTTTGGCCATCCGCACCGCCAGGGCGCCATTCTTATTAATCTCTGCGGCCAAGTCATAGGCGCTTTCGAGCACCCCTTCATCCGCCACCACCTTCGACACCAGACCCATCGCCAGGGCCTCGTCGGCGCCAAAAATACGACCGGTTAAAATAAGCTCTTTGGCCATCGCCTGCCCCACCACCCGCGGCAAACGATAGGTGGCACCGGCGCCAGGAATAATCCCTAAGGCGACTTCGGGCTGACCAAATTTGGCCCCTTGTCCGCAAATCCGTAAATCACAGGCCAGGGCTAACTCGCAGCCACCGCCCAAAGCAAAGCCGCGCACCGCCGCAATGGTCGGCATGGGGAAGCGTTCGATTTGAGCAAAAAGATTGGTGTTGATGCGCTTACGTGCGGCCGCCGCATCCCGCGCTTTTAATTCCGCAATATCGGCGCCGCCTAAAAACGCCTTCTCCCCAGCACCGGTAAAAATAAGTGTGCGAATATCATCGCGACCTTCGAGGCTCTTTAGCGCTGCGCCTATCTCATCGACCATGGTCTGATTAAGGGCGTTACGCACTTCCGGGCGATTGATGGTTAAGAGCGCCACACCTTGTTCGTCCACTGCCAATAAAATTGTTTGAAAATCTTCTGCCACAACGTGCTCCCAACCTTTTAAGGAATTAACACCAATTTACCAAAGACCTGATGCTCTTCGAGAAGACGATGGGCCTCCGCCGCATCACTTAGGCCTAAGGTCTGGGCTAAAATCGGCTTGATTTCTTCAGCGCCGGCCAGTCGAATCACCTCGTGCATTTCTGCCAAAGTTCCCATGGTCGAGCCGAGCAGACTTAAGCTTTTAAAAAAGAGATGTCGCAAATCGATTTCGACATCAAAACCAACCGTCGCCCCACAGGTCACCAGGCGGCCGTGCCAGGCCAAAGAGCGCACACTCGCATCCCAGGTAAGTGCTCCCACATGATCGATGACCACATCCGCACCCCAGCCCTCGGTAATTTTCTTCACCCGCTGACGCACATTTTCTTCCTTATAGTTGATCGTATAATCGGCGCCCAATTCTTTTGCCCGTTGGCACTTCGCATCGCTGCCGGAAGTGGCGATGACTTTGGCGCCTAAGTGTTTGGCGATTTGCAATGCAGCGGAGGACACACCGCTGCCGGCGGCCTGCACCAGAACCCATTCGTCTTTTTTTACCGCCGCCCTGGCCGCCACCATATGCCAGGCGGTGAGGGCCGAGACACCTAAGGCCGCGCCCTGGGCAAAGCTTAAATTTTTTGGTTTTAGAATGCAGTTGCGCCGCGGCACCACCAACATTTCCGCATAACCGCCATCCCGGGTCTCACCTAAAATGCCATAGCTGCGGCATTTATGGTCTTCACCACGCCGACAGACCGGGCAGGTGCCACAGGAAATTCCCGGCGCCACAATCACTTCGTCACCAAGCTTAAGATCTTCGACCCCTTCACCGACCACGCTGACCACGCCAGCCACATCCGAGCCCAAAATCAGTGGCAGAGGAAATTGATGGCCTGGGATACCACGACGGACCCAGAGGTCTAAGTGGTTTAGACCGACCGCTTTGACTTGAATCCTGACTTCACCGGCCTCCGGTACCGGATCGGGAATATCGCAAACCTTGAGGATATCCAGATCGCCATGCTCTTTAATTTGAATCCCTTGCATTCCTATTGTCCAAACTTCTTCTTTAAAATGTCGTAGGCCTCGTTGATTTCCTGTGCGTGCTTTTCCGCCACCTCTTGCACTTCAGGTCCCATATCAGCAACTTTGTCCGGATGGTACTGGCGAATCTTATTTTGATAGGCGGCCTTGATGGCATCAAAATCACTGCCCGCAGGAATATCGAGAATCTCATAAGGGGTCTGCAAACGTCGGGCTGGCTCGCCGCCACCGGATGCCCCTGCCCTGGCTCTGCTGGAAAGAATACTGCGCTGCAGCGCGCGCCAAAC
>CAXGWX010000229.1:0-5389 GCA_964013445.1 uncultured Bdellovibrionales bacterium
GAAAGTGCGGCTACGGACGAGGCTCTGCCTGAGCTTGTGCCCTTGCCCGGCGATGATGAACTCCCTGAGAATACAGAACAAGAGGCTAGCACTGATGCGGAAGGTCCAGTGCCTGCCCTCAATATGAGCGCAGAAGATGCTGATGACTCAGTCATCGCCGATCCAAGAGGGCTGCGGGCTGCCTTAGGCATGATTTATATTCAGCGCTGGGGACTGCTACGGGCAAAATCAGGCATTCAAAATCCGCCAAGCTATTTTGGAGGCATCCCGGGATTTCTCTTTCAGGCTGAGTTTTATCCGCAACTCCTCTATCCGTTTCTTGAAGGGGAAGCGGCAACCCATCTTGAAAAACTTGGCTTCCGTCTGGAAAGTCATTTTGCATCGGTGGGCACACCAAGCGACCTGTCAAAGAAAAGCCATATGGCCGGTTCCTGGGCTGTGACCAGCTTTTACCGCTATCAATTTTGGAAAGATGCGATGGCTCCGGAGATTGCTGGCGGCTTAGGGTATTCGCATTTTCGACATCCCATGGAGGATGAAGCCTATTTTCCTGGCACCCGCTACAACTCCTTAAGCATCAATGGTACACTCGACCTTCCCCTCGCCATTGGTTTCAAAATCCCTTTTATTCGCAAACTCATGGCCACAGGAACAGTCACCTATTATCCTTGGGTCGGCTCCTCCGGCAAACTCAAGCGCTTGGGCAAACATGACGGCACCCTTGCGGCTCGCATCGAAGGTGGTGGTCATATGACTCTTGATCTCGAAAGCCTCGATCCTGTTTTTCGTGATATGCCAATTATCATGCGCGCCATGCTCAGAGCGGAGTACTTTGGTTCTGACTATAAAGGTGAAACCAGCCTGCCGACATCAAGTCAGTTCACCAAAACAACGCTGCACGACATGATGGTAGGTATTCACATCACCGCAGGTATTCTCTATTAAAACTGTTTGCTCTTAGGGCTTATAATCTTTTCATCAAAGAATCGATTTCGGTTTATTCTACCGTGACACTCTTCGCCAAATTCCGTGGTTGATCGATATCCGTACCGCGTAAATCCGCCACATGATAGGCCAAGAGCTGCAAGGGCACCGAAGCCACCAACGGCATAAGCTGGGGCAAGGTTTCGGGTATATAAATCACATCGTCCGCAAAATTATGCACGTGCTCATCGCCCTCGTTGGCCAGCGCAATCACATAACCTTCGCGGGCGCGGACTTCCTGCATATTGGCGATGACTTTATCGTAAAGCTCATCCTTAGGCGCAATCACCACCACCGGTAGGCCCTCTTCAATTAAAGCTATCGGGCCATGCTTCATTTCTCCCGCCGCATAGCCTTCAGCGTGGATATAGGAAATCTCTTTGAGCTTTAAAGCCCCTTCTAAGGCCACCGGATAGCCATAACCCCGACCCAAAAAGAGACTCGAATGCGCACGGGAAAAGCGGTGAGCAATCTCTTTGATTTTCTCTTCTTCGTGCAAACAGGCTTCAACCAAGCGCGGCGTTTTTTGTAACTCCATCAAAATCGCATGGGCCTTTTCGTCCGGCATTCCACGCTGGCGCCCCACCCCAATGGCAAAAAGATAAAGGGCGGCAAGCTGTGTCAGAAAAGCTTTGGTCGATGCAACGCCAATCTCCGGACCGGCCCGGGTATAAAGTACGGAATCCGCAGCGCGCGCAATCGATGAATCGACCACATTGACAATCGCCGAAACTGGCGAGCCACAGGCCTTCGCCTCTTTAATAGCGGCTAAGGTGTCGGCGGTTTCGCCGGACTGAGACACCGCCACGATCAGCGTCTCTGGACCAAGCAAGGGCTTGCGATAACGTAATTCACTGGCCAACTCGACTTCGCAACCCATACGAGCAAACTCTTCTAAAGCCAATCGCCCAATTTGCGAAGCGTGCCAGGAAGTCCCACAAGCGGTAAAAATCACCCGCTTGACCGATTCAGGGATTTCTAAAACCGCGTCGACAAAATCAACCCCGTCGGACTCCACGTTAATACGACCACGTATGGTATCCGCAAGAGCTCTTGGCTGCTCAAACATTTCCTTATGCATGAAATGTCGGTGGCCGCCTTTTTCAGCCATCACCGGTGACCAATCAATGGTGCGGGGTTCTCGCTCAACTTTTTCGCCGCTGTCAATTTTCGTAATGCTGATATGACCCGGCTGAATAGTCGCCATCTCATTTTCGTCTAAGAAAAGAACATCTCTGGTATGCGGCAAGAGGGCTGGAATATCCGAAGCAATCAGCCCCGCATCATCCTTCACACCAATCACCAATGGGGATGCATTTTTGGCCACAACAATGGTATCAGGCTCCTGCGTCGATATGGCCGCAATCGCATAGGCACCAATAACCTGCTCTAAGGCTTTACGTACCCGACTTTCTAAATCACCCTCTTTGACCCGGGCAACCAAATGGGCAAGGATTTCCGTGTCAGTCTCACTCTCAAAAACACAACCCTCATCGGCCAATTGATGGCGGAGCTCGTAAAAATTTTCAATGATACCATTATGCACCACCACCACATCACCGACATGATGCGGGTGAGCGTTTTCATCAGAAGGCTTGCCATGAGTAGCCCAGCGCGTATGGCCAATGGCCAAATTTCCTTGCAGTGGCTCTTCGCGCAAAAGGTCACCTAAAATACTTAGCTTGCCCTTACGTCTTCGTAAATGCATTTCTCCCGTATGCACGGTAGCAATACCGGCCGAATCATAGCCACGGTATTCAAGCGAGCGCAAACCCTCATAAACATACTCTGCTGCTTTTGAGTCACCGACATAGCCAACAATACCACACATGCCTTAGCGCCCTTCCTTAATCTTCTTACGCAGACTTTTCGCATAACCTTTACGATTGCTTTGCCGGGCACGACCGAAAGCCAGACTATCCTTCTCGACACTTTGCGTGATGGTTGAACCTGCAGCGACAAAGACCCCATCCTGAAGGTCCACCGGTGCAACCAGTGTTGAATTCGAGCCAATAAATACATTCTCTCCCAGACGAGTCTTATGCTTAATCGGCCCACCGTCGTAATTGCAGGTGATGGTTCCAGCCCCAACATTGGACTTTTCACCAATCACACTGTCCCCTAAATAGGCCAGGTGGTTTGCCTTAGCCCCTTTACCTAAACGGGTTTTCTTTAGCTCAACGAAATTTCCAACTTTCGCGCCCTCGTCCAAATCTGTGCCGGTACGCAGCCGACCATAAGGACCAACGCTGGCTCCCTTGCCTACTTTAGCGCCTTCAAGGTGTGAAAAAGAGTGAACGGTGGCGCCTGCGGCCACAATTGAGTCTTGGATAAAAGTGGGTCCATCAATGTGGGCACCTGCACCAATGGCACTCTCCCCATAAATCTGCACCCCAACACCAATCACCACACCTCGTGAAATCTTAACCTGAGCATCAATAAAAGTGTTGTTCGGATCGCGAAAGACAACCCCTTTGGCTTGATGGGCTGCAATCAACTCTTTACGGAAAATTGCCTCAACATCCTGCAAGTGTGCCGATGTATTAATGCCCAACATTTCCTGACTGTCTTTGGCTTTAAGAATACCCACCGGGCCAGACTTCGCCGCTAAGGCGACAACATCGGTCAGATAATACTCTCCCTGCGCATTGCTGCGACGTAATTTCTGCAAAGCTCTACGCAACCAAGCACTCTTGGCCACATATACCCCCGCATTAATTTCGCGAATTGATTTTTGTGCGCCACTTGCATCCTTTTCCTCAACAATTTCCCGGGCGAACTGACCTTCGCGAAGAATGCGCCCATAACCATGGGGATTCTCTAATTCCGTACTTAGAAGAGATAAATTCTTGCCTTTGCCCTTGCGCATAAGACCGCTCAATGTGGCCTGCTTTAAAAGTGGTGTATCTCCACACATGATTAAGACATCCCCATTAAATTTAGGAATGGCCTTCAAACCACATTTTGCCGCATCCCCAGTTCCTAAAGGTTTGGGCTGTGGGGCAAAAACAAAATCGACTTTAGCATAGGCTTCCCGCAACCATCCCTCGACCCGCTTATCCTTCGGACTAACCACAACAACAATCGGTGAAGCCTTAAGCTTGATGGCTTTTTCAACCATATGGCCAATCAGGGGCAGGCCAGCACAAGGATGCAAAACCTTCGGTAAATCCGAACGCATCCGTTTGCCTTGCCCGGCGGCCAGAATAATAACTGCTCGCTTATTGCCCATGATGTTCTGGTGATTAACGAGCGCCCTCCCTTATGTCAAGCGGCACAAAGGGGCAAAACTACTGGATTATGTGCAGAATTCCGCTTAGATTACGATGCATGGGCCAATCATCTAAAGCAGCAAAGCACCGCCTCTATGTGGAAAGCTGGATTTCTCCAATTACCCCTTTAACTCCGGAGCAAACCCACTACCTCAGAAATGTGCTGCGGCTACAAAATGAAGAAGCCATTCTTGCCTTTGATGCCAAGGGGCGCGCTCACCAAACCGAATTGGTGCCTCTTGAAGAGGGCAAATTTGGATTAAGAATTGGTGAGCCTGCGGCTCTTCCTGAACAGCCCCTGAAACTTAGTGTGGCCATGCCTATCCCCAAAGGCGATAGGGCTGACTGGACCGTCGAAAAGCTTACAGAGCTGGGCGTTACCAATATCATCTGGTGGCAAGCAGAACGCAGTGTCATGAAAAGTCCCGGCGAACAAAAAATGCAACGCTGGCTGCGCCTCGCCCAAAGCGCGGCCCGCCAAAGTCTCTGCGGTGCCCCTGCAACAATTGAGGGGCCAATCCCCCTCAAAGACATTTTTTTGAGTACCTACGAACAACACTTTATTGCCTTACCTAAGGCCGAACCTTCGGCCAAAATCAGCATCGGGCAGAGAAATTCCGTACTTTTGCTCATTGGCCCGGAAGGCGGATTTACACCTGACGAGGAAGCCTTCGCCATCGACGCCGGATGTCAGCCTCTATGGCTCTCCTGCAACATTTTGCGTATGGAAACAGCGGCTATCGCAGGCGCCAGCCATTTACAAAATATGGCCCAAAAATTTTAAGGACGATCGAAAATATGCTAGAGCTAAGGCTATGAGCCAAGCATCTCTTGAAAAATTGACCCCACCATCTGTCCCTTTACCCCCTATGCCCACCCTGGATAGGGGAGAACCACCGGAACCACCCTATGCGGTAGAGATCCCTGAGCGTAATACCTCTATCTTTCAAAACACGCAAAAGGTTATAAATTCGGCCAAGGCAGAGGAAAAAGCGGCGGTGGAAGTACGCGTCGCCTCTCTTTGGCGACATCTGGCCGCAACCTGCATCGATGCGGCGATGCTCAGCATCATTGGTGCCAGCATGTACAACACTTGCCTCTGGCTGCATGCGCCGGAAAACCTCCCTCTGGTA
>CAXGWX010000230.1:0-5363 GCA_964013445.1 uncultured Bdellovibrionales bacterium
AAGCCAGTCGTGCTCAAGCGAATTTTGCCAAATTTCAGTAAAGATCCAGGGTTCGTGCAGATGTTCATTTATGAGGCGGTGCTGGCCGCTCGCTTCAATCACCCGCAGGTGGTACAGATTTACGATTTTGGCCAAATTGACGGCGCTTATTTCATTGCCATGGAATATATTGATGGCTGCGACCTGCGTGCCTTGCTCAAAGCATATAAATCATCGGGCAAGCGACTTAGCGCCGTTGAGGTAGCCTATTTGGGCGAACTTTGTGCGGACGCACTTGGTTATGTTCATCGTTTTTGCGACGATATGGGTAAACCCCTGTCCATTGTACATAGGGATGTGTCACCGGCCAATCTTATGTTGACGCGCCAGGGACAGCTCAAGTTGATGGATTTTGGTATTGCTCGCTGTGCCACGCGCGCGAGCCTGACCGCTTCGGGCGTTGTCAAAGGGAAGCTTGCCTATCTCTCACCGGAGCAGGCGAGGGCAGAGCCCTTGGATGGGGCCAGTGACCAGTTTGCTCTGGGGCTTGTACTCCTCGAGTGCCTGGAGGGCACTAAAGTCTATCAGGCCGAAAGTGAGTCCGAATTGTTGGCGCTGGCGGTGGCAGGTGAAATCCATAGACCGCAATATTCCAGGAATTCGCCGGAGGCAAAGCTCTTGGAGCTTCTGTGTAAAGCCATGGCATTTCGCAAGGAGAACCGCTTTTCCGATTGTGAGAGTTTGGCAGGGGAACTCAGGGCTTTTCGCTTGTCTCAACCCGGTGGCGCCGAGGTCGATATCAAACCAATGATGGACGCGGTGAAAGTGCGCACAGAAACCCTGGAGGACGGGGATTTCGCATCAGGAACCCAGCCCTTGGCAGAGCAAGCAACCGCTGCAACGGAACTGATAGACCAAGGTGAGCAAGGGCGGGGGAGTGAAGTATCAGAGTATCCAGCAACGAAGACCGGTCGTTTATGGCAGGGACTGGCCTTGTTGGTATTAAGTGTCGGACTGGTTATCTTTGGGGCAAAATTTTTACCGGTCGAACCGAGTGCAGAGCCTGAAGAGAAAGTCGAGGCATCAAGCACGCTCTATGTTGAGACTCAACCTGCTGGTGCGGCAGTATTGATCGATGGGGTGCTCACCGATCTCGTAACACCGGGGGAAATCAAATTCCCTTTGGGGGGCACTAAGCGCCTCTTGGAGCTGCGGCTCAAGGGATTTTCTACGGACAAGCGCTGGCTGAGTTTTGAGCAGCCGAACTTTCGTTTGACAGTGCAGTTACAAAAAGCACCTCGCCAGAAACGCCCTCCTGCTGCAAAACCCATATATTCAGCCCCTTCCACAAAGCACCAGGTCCCGAAGGCTGAAGGCTTTTTGAGTTTGCGAACCCAAGGGGCCTGGGCTGAGGTGTACCATCAAGGCAAGCTCCTTGGGGTGACACCCTTGCAGAAGGTTCCTTTGCCCGCCGGGAAAGTAGAGTTGATATTAAAAAACCCAGTGGCCGATTTGCGGCGAGAGGTGGTTTTAGAACTTGAGGAAGGGCAGCATACACTGCATAGTGAGAAAATGCTTTAGGCCTCTTGGGGACAGGAAAGGAACGATTCGGGAGTGCAACGGTTTTTGGATTTATATAGGGATGACCGTTTCTGGTATTGGGGATTTAGTGGAGTCGTCGCGGTTTATGTCATTGCGTTGATTGTCTCTAACGAAGTTCGTCCAGAGCACCTTATCATTATTACACTGATGATGATTTGGAATTACTGGCCACGTTTTAATCAGCATTTCCGTGCTATTTTTCCATTCTTTCTTTTTGCGCTTATCTATGATGCCTTACGTTTTGTTACGCCGGTAATGCATGCCCTGATCCCGATCAATGTGGCTGAACCCTACTATATTGAGCGAGCCCTCTTTGGCTATACGGGCCCGAATGGAGAGATTTTAATCCCCACTCAGTACTTTGCGGACAAATCCCATCCTATTGTCGATTTTGCTGCAGCTTTTGCTTATTTTTTCTTCGTCTACGAAGCGATTGCCTATGCGTTTTACCTCTTGGTTAAAAACCAAAGGCTACTTTTGCATTTTGGTGCGGCATTCTTGTCTGTCTCGCTATTAGGGTTCGCCACCTGGTATCTCTATCCGGCCGCGCCTCCCTGGTATGTTGAACTCTATGGCTTAGGGCCCGCAATTATGGATACTCCGGGCAATTCGGCCCGCCTTATTCGGGTGGACCAATACCTCGGGTTACCTATTTTTGAGGAGATGTACTCCCGCGCTTCCAATGTTTTTGGAGCGATGCCATCGATGCACGCTTGCTATCCTTTGATAACCTTTCTTTATGGACGGAAGACGTTTAAAGGACCAGTTTATTGGGGAATGGTGGGGTTTTGGGCGCTGGTGAGCTTTTCCGCCGTATATCTAAACCATCATTATATCATCGATGTGCTGCTCGGATGTTTTTACGGAGTTTTGATTTATTACTTGTTTGAAAAATATTTCCCCTACAAGGAGGAAGTATAGATGGGTAAAACCGCTTCCTTCCTGAATGCGCCTTGGATGCACGATGCTTGGTATGTTGCGTGTGAGAGCAAGGCGCTGAAGAAGAAACCCTTGGCGGTCAAGCTTCTGGATGAATCTCTGGTTTTGTTTCGCTCGGAAAGTGGCAAAGTGGCAGCCCTTGAAGACCGCTGCCCGCATCGCTCTGTACCTTTGTCCAGAGGCAGCGTTTGCGGTGAAAATATTCAGTGTACTTATCACGGTTGGCAGTATGGAGGTGATGGGGTCTGTCGTTTGGTTCCGGCGCTGGATGATAAGATGGAGGCCCAGCGTGCTCGCGCTAAAGCTTATCCGGTGCGCGAAAAGCATGACTATCTCTGGGTCTATATGAATGCGGATGCGCCACCGGTTTCCGAACCGGATGGTTTTCCTTTACGTGAGGTCAAGGGTTATCAATTCTTTCGTTATGAGATGGACTTTAAGGCGGGCATGGTGGCGACGGCGGAAAACATCCTCGATGTGCCGCACACTTCCTTCCTGCATAAAGGCCTTTTTCGCTCAGGAAAGCTTAAGCCTATTGATGTTGAAATTCGCAGCCATGCGGACAGAGTAGAGGCAGAGTTTTTTGGTGAGCCCAGACCCAAAGGCATCGTGGGTAGCATCCTGGCGCCCGGCGGGGGAGTCGTTAGGCATGTGGACCGTTTTATTTTGCCATCGCTGGCTCAAGTAGAATACGCTTTGGGGCCCTATAGCCATCTTATGATTTCTAATTACCTTTCACCGATGAGCAAAGATATCACCCGAATGTTTACGGAAATAGGTTTTCGTCTGCCGGTTGGTGGTAAGGCGGTCAAGCGCATTGTTATGCCCCTGGCCAAGAGAATCGCCGATCAGGATTATGATATTCTTGCGGCGCAACAGGAAACCATCGAAAAATTCGGTGAAGAGCGACTCTTTTCCACTTCGGCTGATGTTTTGGGGCCGAGAATCTTACAGCTTTTAAAGAGAGCAGCCAAGGCGGACTCCAAACCATTGCGCCGCACGAATCAAAAACTAACGATGTACGTGTAGGAGTCAGAATGCGTGCGGTTGTTCAGCGAGTAAGTCGTGCAAAGGTTACGGTTGCGGGAGAAACAACTGGGGAGATTGGTCGAGGTGTGCTCATTCTCCTTGGTGTGGCACCCGCAGACGATGAAGCTGTGGCCAAGCAAATGGCAGATAAAATCTCGACCCTGCGCATTTTTGCTGATGAGGCGGATAAAATGAATCTCTCCCTTTTGGATATGGAGGGGGAAGCATTGGTTGTTTCCCAGTTCACTCTCTTTGCGGATTGCACCCGCGGTCGCCGCCCTTATTTTGGCGATGCGGCTGAACCTGCGCACGCCACCAAACTCTGTGAAACATTTAAAACAATCCTCGGAGAGAAGGGGATTCAAGTTGGTAGCGGACGCTTTGGCGCCATGATGGACGTGGAGTTGCTCAACGATGGGCCGGTGACGATTATTTTGGATAGCGATGAACTTGGACGTAAGCGCTAGAACGATTTTTTAATCGTCTGCTGCGAGGACAAAATTAAAGGTGCAGAGTTCGTTTTCGCCATCCTCAACGATGTCCATAATAAGCGTGTCGACAATAAAAGGGTCTCCGTCGTTATATTCATCGCCAGCGAAATAAAGCTGTGTCGTTAAGTCCTTGTAGCCTTCGGCGCTGACTTTGACATGGATGTGGGCAGGCCTATAGGTACCACCGTTGGGATAGTGTCCCGGATGAATGGTGCGGAACGTGTACTCGCCGGATTCGTTGCTGTAAAAGCGTCCTCGTAAAACATAGGCATCGCTGCTGTTGTCATAATCACCACCATTGTCTGCTTGCCAAACATCAATCAGAGCATTGGGGATGGGTTGACAGCCGGTGTCGAGTACGGATCCTGATATGTCCACTCGGGTGCCATTGATGCCATCACGAAGGTCGGTGCGAAGTGGGGCGTTCTCCCTATAAAACGGACCCTCGATATTGTCCGCACTCTCGTCACATGTCGTCGGTTCAAGGGGCGTGTCCTCATTCTCTTCTTCCTGGCCGCCTTCGCCTTCGGAGTCGTTTGTGTTGTCGTTTTGACCCTGCTCAGGACTGTTATCAACCTTGCCGGTGCCAGGTCCATCTGTGTTGGAACCTTCGTCGCTGGTAGATAAATTGCAGGCGTAGAAGAGGAAGCCCACTAAAGAGCCTAAGAAGCCGCGACGGGTTATGCTCTGCGTTAAGGTTTCCAGGTTTTTGTTAAGCTGTGCAAGCATGGTGACTCTTAGCGAGCACTATCTTTTGGAAAGCGGCTCTGGGCCAGAGACATAAGCTCGCTGACCAGCTTGTCGTAGGGGATCCCGCTTGCCTCCCAAAGTTTGGTAAACATGGAAAAGGGGGTGAAGCCGGGAATCGTGTTGATCTCGTTGAGGTAAAGCTTTTCCGTTTGCGTGTCGTAAAAGAAATCGGCGCGTGCAAAGCCGGCGCAGTCCAAAAGGGTATAGGCTTCTTTGGCAAGCTCCTGAATGGTGCCTACAAGTTTTTCCGGAATATCCGCTGGGATATGGAGTTTGGCTCGACCGTCGGTGTATTTCGTTTCATAGTCGTAAAAGTCCGCATCGTAGGTGATTTCACCAACAACGCTGGCCTTAGGGTGTTGATTGCCCAGCAGCGCAACTTCAAGTTCCCGCACTTTGTTGATGCCCGCCTCAACAATAACGCGTCGGTCATGTTTAAAGGCTTCCTTGAGGGCAGCTTCTAACTCCTGATCCGTACGGGCCTTAGATATGCCGACGGACGAGCCAAGGTTGGCCGGTTTAATAAACCAGGGAGAAGGGATGGCTTGAATCTTTTGCATCGCCTGGGCACGG
>CAXGWX010000231.1:0-5323 GCA_964013445.1 uncultured Bdellovibrionales bacterium
CAAATTGGCTTGAATGTTTTTCTCTCCGATGGATTTTAAGTTGATTGGTATTTTCTTGTCGCCCGTTAAAAAATTTATATTTGCATACTGCCCCATGGGATGAAATGCCATTGAACGTGTTGGCGACAGACCAATTTCAAAAACACGTAGATGCTCGGGGATAAACCGGAGCCAGTCGCCAGCAAGAGCCTCACCCTTAATATGTAGTGCATTGGGAGAGGCATAAGTGCCGCCGAGCTTAAAGTGGCCAGAGGAGTTAATATATTTAATTTCTTTGGCCGCCAGGAAATATGTTGCGGAAAGTACTTCTGAAAAGAATGCCTTATCTTGCTGCTGCTGCGTTGCTTTTTGTATTTCCTTGTATAGATTCTCAGGTAGGTGCAGGCCGTCAAGGTATATGACTGTGGTCCCTTGAGCATCTGTGCTTTTTTCGTCTTTTGCGAGAAGGGTTGTGAATAATTGGCTTAAGTCTGTGTTTTGTCGTGAATGGGTAAGCATGGTTGTTTCTTGGGGCGAAATTTTCAACACTCTAAGAGTTGTAAGGTCAACGAGAAATTTTAGGTAGATTTCGTTGTTTCGCAGGCTTTTCCTTAATGTGGACAGTTGTACAGATTCTTGCCTGAGTGCAGAGGCCAAGGACTTGCTGTAAGGGCCATTTTCAATGGCATCGCTTTCTGTACTGGTGTTTGTTCCTAAAGCTTTACGCAGTATGGCCAAGCGTTTGAGTTGTTCTTTTTCGCTTAAAAGAAAGGTTTGCTCCAAGTCATTTTGTTCCGCTACACGATGCAATGCCAAGCGCATAAAAATGTTTTCTTGTAGTTTGAAATCAGTGTTTGGCTTTTCTTGAGTAAACAGCTGTGTGGCTTGGTCAATCAATGGCCAGAGAGGGGCTTCCGGTTGGCCGGTTTCATATTGGCTGATGAAGTGATCAACAAGTTCCTGCCACTTTGGTGATTTAGCAATGTGTGGGTTTGCGTTGGCCACATATCCAACAACGCGACGTGTGAGTGACTGATTGCCACTCAAATAGGCGTAGGTTAGCGCGTTTCTACGGCGTTCCAGGGTCTCGTCTAAAAATAGTAATTTCTGCTCCAGGCCTTTTTTGCTGGAGACACTGGCAAAAGCAGGCTGTTTATGTTTTGCCAGGTATTCCGTAACCAAAAAGTGAGCAATTCTCCGTGCAAGAATCGGCGAGGATTCAGCAATCTTGGAATAAGCTTGCTGAGCGATACCGGAGACCAAGGCATGTTTTTCATGGGTGCGCTCTGATGGGTGCATATTCCATAAAGCGTTTAACGACTCCATCACCGTAATGAGCTTGTCCCAAGCTTTGTGCTTTCTGGCGAAGTCGAGTGCTTTTTTCCAGTACCTCCATGCTGCTTCAAAATCGTGTAGTTGGACGGACACAAGGGCACTGTCATTTAATGCAAAAAGGTATTCATTTTGCAGCCTATGTCCCAGGGAGTCTTCTGCCGCATCTTCCAGAAGTTCTATTCGTCTTTGATTGTAGCGTTTTGCCTTTAAGAGGTCTCCTTGGGCAAGCCAAGCGCGTGTTGAAAGGGTACTGGCTATTTCTTCTTCCTGTTGTTCATCGAAGCCATAAATAGCGCGCGAAATGTTTGTCGGGTCGACTTCTATTTCTATGAGATGGGTTAGTAATGAAGATTCTCCTGCAGGTGAGAGAGCCGGACTGTAACCATCGTCAAGATATTTTAAGAGTGTTTGCAAATCTTTGAGGGCATTCTCATACTCCTGCACTTGTTGGTAAATTAATATTTTGTTGCGAAGAATTGGAATGGAGTAGGAAATGAGTTCTTCTTGACGAAAGAAGCTTTCGGCTTTTGAGAGCCATTCCAGCGCGGAGGGTAAGTCATAATTTAAAAGGAAAAGAGAGCCTACCAGGGCTAGATTCGAACCGTAGCGCGGTTGTCCAGGCAAATCTTTAGCAATAGCAACAGCGGTTTTAGCCATATCGATGCCAACGTCATATTCTTCTTCTCGCAGCGCTGTGCGGGCGAAGAATTCTCTAAAAATGAGCTCATTCATTTTATTGGGGAACGGTGTAGGGTTCAGCTCTCTTTCAAGAAATGCTGAGAATGCTTCATCAGTTTTGCCGAGGGCGTATAGGGTATGTCCTTTGTTTAGGGCAACGGCTGCAGCAAGTTCTGGTTGCGCGTCTTTCTGGATGAGCTGTTCAGCAATAGCAAAACTGTTATCGGCTTTTTCCAGCCAATTTTTGTTTGGTTCGATGTGTTCGCGTTGGAGTCTTAACCAACCCATACTTAGATGGGCCTCGGCCATTTTCGGGTTGATGCGCAGTGCGCTTCGTATGTGTTTTTCCGCTAAATTCAGGCTCGGACTTTTGGCATAGGTCCAGGTCAATCCAAGTCCGTAGTGGGCAAAGGCATCGCCTTCGTCTTGCTCGAGCCGCTTTTGATAGTAAATCTGAGTTGCAAATATATCATCTAGCTTGGCGCTTACACGAACAAAGCGCCTATGGGCGATAGCGATATTCCATCGATTTTTTAAGAGGCGCAGGTAAAGATCGCGTGCTCTGCTGTAACGCCCACCTTTTTCAGCTGCAGAGGCGCGTTTAAGGCTCAGCTCAGTAATGCCGGATTCGGCGAGGTCTAAAATTGTTTGTTCGTTGGCAAAGGTCTTAGCTAAGCTTTCATAGGCGTCCAGAGCAGCATTGTCTCGACGGAGCATGCGCGCGTGCTCAGCCAGCTTTAAGAGTGCAGTTTTATATACGGTAGATACTTTTGCAGGCGAGTCCAAAATAGAGAGCCAGGTGTCTACAGCTTCAGAGTGAAATCCATTTGCTATTTGTTTTTCTGCAAGGGCATTTTTTGCAAGAAAAATGAGCAAAGGGATATTTTTGTGTTTTGTAAGAATTTCTTTGAGCTCAGACATTGAGCTGTCTTCAGGAGCTTCTTTGACACGCCTAATCCACCGTTTAGCAACCTGCAGGGCATAGAAGCGCTCATGAGACAATGTTCTTAGGATTTGTAGTGCAGCATATTCAAATCCATCGGTGTTTTTTAGGGATAAAGCGATTTTGCCCAAAGCACTCCAGCCTTTCGCTTTGTCTTCACTTCGGGTATGCGGGTTATTTATGATCTTTTGAAGTGTTTGTGTGGCCTGATAAAGGTCGTTACGATGCCGTTGAATTGTCGCAACGATATTGTTGTGTCGTCCCATCACTTGGGGGTTTTCAGAGTGGTCAGCTGTTATTTTTGCAGCGGACTTAAGGATTCTATCTTGCTCTTGCGACAAGGATTGCGATTCAGCCTTGTCTTTAAATATTTGATAAGTCAGAGATAAAATTTCCAGTCTAAGGATTGCCTGAAAAGCCTTGTTTTCGGTCAGCTCTTTGGCGTCTTGGAGTTCGTCGATGGCTTTAAGATATTCCTGTCTTTCACTGTAGTCCCGAGCCAATTCATACCGTGCTTGAGCTTCAAAGGAAGGATTTGAAGCCAGCAGGAATCGTAAAATGAATTTTCTTTGGGATGAGCGCTCGAGTTGTCTAACTTTTCTCAGCAGCTCTGTTGCGCCAAGCGCAGGGTTAATTAGCCCGGTTTTTGGGGCGCGAACGATGTCGAAGCCCTGAGCCGTTTTGAGGGTAAAAAATAGATGCTCTCTGTTTGCTGTTGGGAAAAAAGCCGAATTCTCGCCTGTTGTTATGGGAACGGCTCTTGGGAAAATGCCAGCCGACAGATTCTCTATTGTCAGCGGAATTTTCCAAAGGCTGGCGTTGTCTTTTTGGTTAATTCGTCCGTCGCCGTTATGGTCATCAACATTACGGCTAAATATCAAATGTTCTGTACTGCCTTGCTTTATGATTCTCAGGTAGGCGTCGAAAAAATTTCCAGCACTAAGTTCTCGCTCCTCTTTGTTTACAAGGTTATGGGCCACGACCTTTGGATAATGGTTGGGGGTTTCTTTGAGGTAAATCAATACAGGTTTTGCACTCATAAGAGCGGGAGACCAGCCACTTTCAATAATGACCTCTCGCTGTCTTGTTTTTATATTAATTCGTTCTATGCTTTGGCCACTTTTAGAGCTTCTTTGGCTGACGAAATAGATATGCTCGCCTTGAGGATCCCAGACCGGGCTATACTCTGCGAATTTCCTATGGGTAAGCTGTTGTGGAGATTTTCCATCTGCGTCCATGACCCAAATATCACCTTTGACGTCTGCCTTTTGCGATGTCCAGGCAATCATTTTTCCGTTTGGCGAATATGCGGGCTCCGTATCGTCGGCAGGGTGCGTTGTTAATTCCCAAACTTTCTGGCTTGCAATGTCCTTCTTGTAGATGTCCATATTGCCTTTGGAACTGGATACGTAGAGAATAATATTCGGGTTTGAGGGATGGGCTGCAGGTAGAATATCATCAGCAATTGCTTCGACGACAGGCGTAGGCTGGAGAACCGCAAGGTTATCGTTGAAATCATAAGCGTCTATTTTTGAAATGTATTGCTTTGTGCTGTAGCAGGAGCAAAGGCTTGCAATCAGGAGCAAGTTTATGGGTATCTTGAGACGCATTATTTTTGTAGCCAGCGCCCATCGTTATCTTGGTACCACATCTTGTTGCGAGAACGACTGATCATAAAGTCATGATATATTTTCTTAATTTCTTTCTTTGATGCTTTGGATAAGCTGGGATCGCTGCTCATCAGCCAATCTATAAGTGTCTCCCGGTCGTTATTTTCCTGGGCGACTAATTTTTCGATTAAGTTCTGAGTCTCTTTCTTCTTGAGCTCTGTGCATTCACGAATCACGAGAAGTGCAAAGTTCGCTTCCCCAAGGCAGAGTTTGTCCTTATATGCTTCAACATCATCAGCATTGAAGATCTGTCGTTGTCGAGCTTTTAAGGCCTTTAGATACTTCGGATTAGCATCTTCTTCCAGCTTACCGTCGCCGGCGCGAACTGAAGCTAAGCTCGCTTGCTCATCTGTAAGCGGCTCGAATCGCCCCATAAGTTGATGCTCCAGAGCAGTTTTTTGTCCAACATTAACGGTCTTAATCGTAATGCAACTGATCTGAGTAAGGATGAATACGATGGAAAGGTATAATATGCGCATGATTACCAACCTAGAGCCTTTCTTAAGGGAGCGATCTGCTCGCCTTGGAGAGATGCATCCATAAATCCACTTAAGGAGTATCTTCGCAACATTTCTGTATTGATAGGGCGAAATCCTATGCGTGTCCACGGAATCCTTAACAGGGCGGTGTAGTAGAGATCCATGTTTAAGTTCTCACGCCGAACCCATGTGTTTACTTGGTCGATGCGTATAAATCGTAGATTTCGTCGATTGGTTTG
>CAXGWX010000232.1:0-5313 GCA_964013445.1 uncultured Bdellovibrionales bacterium
GACATCGTTGCGACAACCTTGCACATGGTCTTGTCCAACCACCATCCAGCATTGCTCTGGCTCCACTAAACTCTTAATACGTTCGAAGGTTGCGTGAATGAGACTTCGGCCATGACAGATTGGTAGGAGCTGTTTGGGGTTAGATTTACGAGAGAGGGGCCAAAAGCGCGTGCCTGAACCACCGGCAATGGCGACGACATGAATTTGAATTGGGTGTGTCATGGCGCCGATTTAACACGGCTTGCAAGGAAATACCACAGGCAGCAATGGGCGGGCGGTAAATTCAAGGTGCTTTTGAAATCTGTCGCTTTTGCAATAATTGTCTTGCAATAAGCCCAGTTTAAGGCGAAAAATGCCTAAAGTGACACAGAAAACTGTCAAAATTGCAGAATATGCAAAGGAGTACACTCATGGCAGCAAAGAAGAAATCTCAAGGTTCAAGCAAGCGGGCAAAGGGTGATCAGCCGCAGCGTGGTCGAAGTAAACAAAGCCTTGCGGGGATTAAGAAGCAGCTCAAAGACAACGATGTACGTTTCTTGCGCCTGGTTTTTACGGATATCGATGGCATCAATAAAAATGTCGAGGTACCCGCCAGCCAATTCGGTAAAGCCTTAGATGGACAAATTATGTTTGACGGCTCCTCCATTGAAGGTTTCACCCGTATTGAAGAATCGGATATGATTTTGCACCCTGATTTGGATACCTTTCAGGTCGAGCCCTGGGTGTCTTTGGGGCTCGATGATAAAGCCCAGGGTAACGTGGCCCGCGTGATTTGTGACATCTACAATCCGGACGGCACACCCTTTGATGGTTGCCCGCGGATGACTTTGAAACGCATTTGTGAGCGTGCGAAAAAGATGGGTTACAGTATGATGGCGGGCTGTGAGGCGGAATTCTTTTTGTTTTTGCGTGGCAAAAACGGTGAGGCCACGACTGAAACCCATGACGCAGCCGGTTATTTTGATTTGGCACCTTTGGATTTGGCGGAAGAATGTCGCCGTGAAATTGTTATTGCTTTAGAAGCATTCGGTTTTGATATCGAAGCGGCCCACCATGAAGTCGCACCTGGTCAGCATGAAATTGATTTTCGTTACGGCGACGCTTTAAATGTGGCGGACAATCTTTCAACTTTTCGTTTTGTGGTTCGTAAGGTTGCTCGTGACTATGGTTTGCATGCGACTTTTATGCCCAAGCCTCTTTTTGGGCAAAATGGTTCCGGTATGCACACCCATCAGTCTTTGTTTAACCGCAAAGGAGAGAATGTGTTCTTCGATAAGAAGGGCGATTATGATGGTATCTCAAAAATCATGAAGTGGTATATTGGTGGACTTTTGCAGCATGCCCGGGCTTATTGCGCGGTGACCAACCCGTTGGTTAATTCTTATAAGCGTCTGGTTCCTGGGTACGAAGCACCAACCCATCTGGCTTGGTCTGAGCGTAATCGCTCACCACTGATTCGTGTGCCCGAGAGCCGCGGTGTTGGCACACGTTGTGAGTTACGTATGCCGGACCCATCCTGTAATCCATATTTGGCGTTGGCGGCGATGTTTGCTGCTGGGCTTGATGGAGTCGAAAATAAGATTGAGCCACCACCACCGGTGAGTGAAAATATTTTTGATATGAGCGCAAGACAGCGCGCGCGATTGAAGATTAAGAGTCTGCCAGCGAACCTGGGCGAAGCGGTGGAACAGCTTGAAAAGAGCTCTTTTATGAAAGATGTTTTTGGCGAGCATATTTTCGCCCATGTGATTGAAAGTAAGCAAACCGAGTGGAGCGACTATATTGCCAGTGTTCATCCTTGGGAGATTGACCGCTATCTATCGCGCTATTAGGAATTCGGTTGGGAGGGGGCTTTAGTACTCCACCGGCTCAGGATCTAAGGAACGCCAGATATACCAGGTGCCCACGGTCCGATAGGGGCGCCAGGGTTCAGTAATCTTCTTGATTTGTGCAGGGCTCAAGGGCTTGCCCTTGGCGTACTTGCGTTCAATGCCGCGAATCACACCAATATCTCCAAGGGGCAAAATATCGGGCCGCAGGAGTGTAAAGATAAGCACCATGTTGACGGTCCAGGGACCGATGCCCTTAAAGGTTACGAGTTTGTTCCTTATCTCTTCGTCCGAGAGTTCACTCCAGGATTCATTCTCTATCGAGCTACCCGCTTTGGCTAAGCCTCTGATATATTCGACTTTGCGCTCGGAAAGACCAGCTTTGCGTAAGGTGGGTGCTCTTTTGCGCAGGATGTTTTTAGGGGTCACGTCGCCAACCGCGGCGACGAATCGTCCCCAGACCGCATCGGCGGCTTTGGCGGAAATTTGTTGGCCAACAATGGAACGCACCAGTGTTTCAAAGATTCTTCCCTTTGAGCGCAACGGAGGTTCTTCGTAAAGACGAATGAGTTCCGCCATCACCGGATCATTCTTTCGCAGATGCTTTTTTGCCTTTTGCCAATAGGCTGGCACACCAAGCTCTATCTTTCTCCCCATGAATCTGAATTTGAGACGCCCTTAGCCAGAAGTCAAGAGAGCATGAACAGATTAGGCTCTAACCAGTGGCAGGACATCACTGAGTTTATCCATATGGGATAAATAACGGTCACGACGGGCAATATCTCTGTTCCCTCCCGCGCCTTCTCGTAAGAGAAAGGTGTGATCGCCATAACCTTTTTGGCCCGGGCGATTATAAGATTCAAATTCTTCTTTTGGAATGCCCATGGCTAAAAGAATATTGGCTAAAAATTGATTGTAGAGAAAGCCAGGTTTGTTGCCCGCAATAAGCCCGGAATCAACGATGTTTTGATCGCGAAAATCAATATAGCGATCGGTCTTAAAATAGCCACCTAAACCGCCAGCGCAAAGGGCGTAAAGATTAGTCACGCAGTGCACTGTAAAGGAGTGAGCATCGGTTCTCATGACCAAGCTGTTATCGAGAGCTGTACCATCACCTTCATCGACCGCATCAAGTTGTTGCACCAGATCAAGAAATACGTGTTCATTAATCCAGGCGTTTTGGGCAATAAGCTCAGGCTGATGTTCGTTAAATGCGTGGGACCAGCCGTGCCAGGTGGTGGTGTCCTGTGCATCACCACTTCCAGAACCATTGGCTACTGGGGTTGAGAGACTAAAAATCCGACAGCTGTCACAGGCAATGGCTGCAACAATAACCCGGTTATAGATGTGGTAAAATTGTGCCTGGGCGGACGCATCTAATTCATTCATTGAGGCGAATTCACCAGGTGGAGTTACGTCGGCGCATTCGCCACTAAAAGCGGTCATTCTATTTTGCAATTCCTGAAGTCGACTGAGGTGCGCTTCGAGGCGTTGACGGTCTTGTGTGCCTATGCGTTGATGATTACGCAAGGATTGATAGTCCGCATACACCTGATCAACAAGAGTGGTGTTAGATTCTGTGCCATCGGTGTTGCCCGAATCAAAAAGTTCGTTGAAGAGGTCCAGCGGGGATGAGATCAGACTGCGCAAAACAATGTCTCCACTGCGGGTCGTTGGATCAGCATAACCAAAGGAGAGAGAGCCACCGTTGCTACGTGTCGTGGACAGGGCAAGGCAGCGTCTCCTATAGCTGCTGTTGCCATAAAAAGATGGGGAATAGGCGATAACTTCGTCGATGGTTGGACTCTGTTGGACTTCGCTTAGATCAGTGTTGGCAGGTGCGCCCATATTGCCCAGAGTTTGTCCCCTAAAATGGCCTAAATCCCGGGGCATATCGAACCCGTGCCAGAAGAACATTTTATCGAGCCAGGGGGTTAGGGCGGCGGGTATGGTCGCTGATATTTGACCGCCATTTCTGGCTGCCTGCGCACTAAGTGAGCCATATCGCATACGATGCGGTCCACTGTCATAGCTGATGTTTGGTACAATATATTCGTTTAAGCCATTTGAGACAGGAAGATAGTTTTCCATAAGTACGCTGCCGTGCAGCCCCCGCATGGCGATAAAGCGTTTTGGTGGTTCGATGCTTTGCGCTTTGGCTGCTGCTGGCAGCAGTGAAGGTAAGAAGGGCAGTGCTAAGGCAGATTTGCCAAGGCCCTGAAGAAAATGTCTTCTTGATATATTGCACCATTTCATGGTTCATCTCCTTCCATGTTGACCCGGTGCTCCCTAAATTGGGGTAGCCGGGTTAATGTACGCATAAAGTCCTTTAAGGTGGCTTGTTCATTGAAGAGCTCGTGCCGCAGTTCTTCGAGACCGCAGCCATCGAGTTCCCCTTCAAGGCGACCAAAGCTGTATCGATAATACTGTTGCGTGAAACATTGATGGGATTTGCCACTCTCGACAACGTAGTGGCTCAGGTCAATCAGATCATCAACCGGCTCAGCGTCACCTAAGAAGAGTTTCGCACTTTCTACTGCTGTATCAAGGTCAAAGGTATTGAGCAGATGTCCATCCTCGTCAAAGAGTCGCTCTTCGTCTTGATAGCGGCCAAGGGCATCGTAATTTTGTGCTGCGAAGCCCGGAGGATTAATCTTCTGATGACAACTCGCACATGCATCGTTCTCATAGGTTTGAATTTCTATCCGCTCTCGTAATGTTTTTTCCGGGTCAAAGGGCGGTGGTAAAATATCATCCTGCAAATCCGCATTTGGAGATTCAAGTTCATTACAAAGTACGCGTCGTTGAAAACGGGCACCAAAGAAAATAGGTGAATGGACTTCTGAACCAGTCAGGTGGAAAGCTGCTCGAGTCAAGATGCCGGCACGCTCCTGCTCTGGCAGCAAAACAGAATTTTCTCCTTGGTTATAAGGAGCAACGCCGTAGATGGCCGCAAGGGTCTCATTGTCAGTAAAGGTCTCAGTGGATAAGAAGAGATCGGCCAGAGAACCATCGTTTGCGACAATATGCGTTGCCAGGTCACGGATTTCTTGCCGCATTGCATCTCGTAGCAGGTGCAAGTCTACATCATCTTCCAGGATATCCGCAAAGGCGGCTTCGAAGGCAGGAGCCATGTTGGCGGTAAATTCAGGGATTTTTGCACTTTGCAACCATTCCTCGACGAATACCCCCAGGGTTTGTGATGCTTTTGGGTTGGCGAGAACATGGTTGAGCGCACTTTCAAAACCGTTTTCTGTATGCAGCAGACCTTCATCAGCCATGGCAAAGAGGGTAGCATCGGGCATGCTGTCCCAAAATTGGTATGCGAGGCGACTGGCCAATTCATGATTCGTCAGCTTGTAAACCGCACTTGCGCCATCATTGTAGATTTCATCGCCTTCGTATTCAAGATGATAGAGAAACTCTGGTGCGATAAAGAAACGAGCAATAAAATCGCTCATGCCTTCGTGTTCTGAATTGTTAT
>CAXGWX010000233.1:0-5311 GCA_964013445.1 uncultured Bdellovibrionales bacterium
TCTAAAAGAATTTGTTCGCCAACTTCAGGATAATGAAGATTTCTCAACCCCATGGACCGACGTGGTCTACAACCCCTATGAGCATGTTGATGTGCTCGAGACCGAGAGCGAAAAAGCCCTGCGTCGCATTGAGCAGACCCTCTTGGGACGCCTACCGAATACGGAAGAAATCGACACGATGTACGAAAATGGTCTGCAAGCAAGTGTTGATGCCATGCTTGATGACGATGCTTTCCTCACAACCCTCAAACGATGGTACGAAGACCTCTTTTTGGTCAACGACTATAATCGTACCTCCAGCACAAAGACTTTTTGTTCCACTGCCATCACCACCGGACGCGCCTTACGCTTACTCGGTGGCAACGGTAGCGATGATAATGATTACTTTCCTAATCGCTACTGGCCATTACGCACTCCGGCTCAAGACACCTGTGATGTAAACGAAGAGGATCAAGAGGATCAAGAGAGCGTAGATCTCAGCAATACGGTAAGTGATGAAGTGTTGGCCCTCTTTTCAGATCCACACAGCACCGCAGCAACATCTGTCCTCATGCGCAGCAATCGGGCCATTGCGCAGGAGGCTCTGGATCTCATCAGCTATGTGGTAAACAACAACAATCCCCTCACGGATATCCTCACCGCCGATTACACCGTCGTGAATCCTTTTTCCGCCGTTGTCTATAACGCGCAAGGCCGCTTTACCAATCTTGCGGAAATGAGTGCGCAAGACTTTGTCGACCAACTCGAAGAGCTCGGGTTTGACATGCCTGATGATTGCATTGACCTTGTAGACGGCGGCTGTGATAATTTAAAAGACGATGATTTTATTGAAATCCAGGTTGAGCGCGCCAACAGTGACGGCGCGGCCTTAGGTGTCATGCATGCGGGTGTATTAAGCGCACCTATTTTCCTCGCCCGTCAACCTACTGATGGCGGAAACCGCAACCGGCACCGTGCCTATAACTTTTTCAAGAACTTTCAAGGTCTTGACCTTTTTGAGGACTTTCAAGAACCGCCTCTGGATTTCGCCAGCGGTAGCGTGACTGAAAACTCCTCCTGCACATCGTGTCACCGTAATCACGATGCCATTGCCGCCGGATTTCGCGATTTCGATAATGATGGCCGCTATCGCCCCAGTCATCTCGGTGGTGCAGAAGGTTGGTACACCAATCAATTTCCACAGGGTTTTGCCGGAAACACCATGGACATGGCGGAAGAAAACCCGCTGCGCTGGCTCGCCACCGAAGTCACCGAAGCGCAAGACGGCCAGGAAGGCTTCGCCAAAGCCACGGTCGAGCAACTTTATAAGCAGCTCTTCGGAGAAGACCTCTTAAAGCTCCCCAAAGATTCACAAGCGCCAAACTACGCCCAGGATTTTGCCCGCTACAGCCAACAAGAAGAACAACTTAACAGCTGGAAAACATTTTTCATTGAAAATGTTTTCGACATCAAAGCCCTTATTAAAGAGATGGTCCTAAGCGATGCATTTTTAACCGCCGGCCTAAGCAACGATTTCTGTAGCGTCTATCCAACAGATGAGGAAAGCTGCGCTGAACTGGCCGCAGCCACCGCTGGCTTGGGTGTAAGCTATATGCTTTCACCGGAGCAACTCAGCACCAAGGTTGCAGAGCGGCTGGATGTGAGCATCAGTTTAAGCAGCTATTGGACCCTCTATGGTGGAATCAACTCTCAGTACCTGCATGGGGTCACCAAAAGAAACGGTGATGCAACCGGGCTCAAATACAATATTGCGGTGAAAATGGCCGATGAAGCGGCCTGCAAAGCCACCGCAAAGGGCCTGAGCAGCGACAACGGTCGGCTCTTTAGCAGCTTTGAACTGCCCGCAAGCGAACCCGAAAGCCTCAATGCTCTGGAAGCGGATATCCGCGCAGAAATACAGCACCTTTTTGCCTATTTGCTTGGCGAAGAGCTAAACAGCGATGATGAAGCTGTGAATGCGGCCTACACGCTTTTTGCGGAAGTTTGGCAAATGCTGGCGGATGCGAACGACACGGGTCTTAGCGAGAACTGCCGCCATGAAGAGATCAGCAACGATGAAACCCATATGGTTAAAGCTTGGATGGCGGTCTTGAGTTATATGCTCAGAGACTATAAATTCTTATACGTCAACTAAGGAAGGCAACAATGGACCGCCGTGATTTTATGAAAACCTGTGCCGCCTTTGGCTTGACCCTTGGATTACGCCCACAAAATCTCTTTGCCCAATGCGACGACAACACGAATCTCTTTTTCATTAACTTTATTGCGGACGGCGGCTGGTACCCACCGCACCTCATGGACCCAAAACTTAATGACCCATCCATCATGGTGACTGCGGATCGGGATGGCTCAACCATCGACACCCTCCACGACACCTATCCCGAATACAGCCGGCAGGATGCTGGTGATTCTTGGGCTGATGCGGATACGTTGGGGCGACATGGTATTGCCGGAAATATTCGCTTCAACAACCTACAATACCCCTACGCTGGAGACTCAGGAACTCATTTGGCTTGGGGTGATTTTTTCGAAGCCCACGGCAGTGATATTGTCGTGGTCAACGGCATCAATGTGGCCACCGGTAACCATATCACTGGGCGCAAAAACACCTGGGGCGGCCATAAGAATCGTAACAACCCCTCACTTGCAGCCCTGCATGCAGCCAATCAGACCGATAATCTGGCGATTCCCTATATTTCTTATGGTGGATACGCGGAAACGGCCAGCGAGGTGCCCTTGGCGCGCATTAGCACCAGCGGCCAAAACACTATCCTTAACAATTTAACCAATTCGCCCAACAGCTATCTGAGCGACAGCGTTGAAGACTTAATTCGAGCCAAATCGGCAGCGAGACTAGGGCAGGCTCAAGAGCAAGAACGATTGCTAAAGGCCCAAAGAAAGATTGCATCTCTGCAAAACGCTCAGATGAGTGCGGCCCAGCTCAACTGTCTTAAAGAAGCCTACGAAAACAACACCATTTACGACACGGATTCCGAACCCTATATCACCACAACCTCTCGTGACCTAAAGAGGATGGCGCGCTTTGTTCTCTCTTCTTTTGAAAGTGGTGTGGCGGTCTCTGCGAACATCTATCGTGGCGGCTTCGACGACCACTCCTGGTTTAACCGCGATCAAAGTAAAGTCATGGCGGAACTGCTCGATGGTCTTGACTATCTTCTGCGTGAAGCAAAAGCGCGCAACCTGCTGGACCGCACGGTCATTCTGGTTTCTTCCGAATTTGGCCGACCTCCCCATATGAACGATAACGGTGTGGATGGGGGCGGCCAGGAAAATGAAGAAGGCCGGGATCACTGGAGCCATACGAGCGCCATGGTGATGGGCGGAGGAATTCCGGGCAACGCGGTGGTTGGCGAAACCGATGCCACCTTTACATCGGTGCCTCACGAATCAGGGGAAACGATTACGATGGCCGCACTCCACTATGCCCTGCGCAATCGTTTAGGTATTAGCGATGCATTAAAAGAGAAGTACCCTCTGCTGGAGACAGGTATCGACTTTTTTGGTGACTCCTAGAGCTAAACCAACCCAGCAAGCAAAACTTCATACTCACGGGTGATTTTATCCAAGGCAAATTCTTGCGCCCGCTCTTTGCTTTTTTGCGCATAGTTTTGCTGCAGAGCCTTATCCTCAGACAAAGACTTCATGGCTTGCGCCAAGCCTTGAGCATCAGCCATCGGCACCAGGACTCCATATTCGGCAAGCTCATTGCCCTGGCCTGGCTGCAAATGTTCAGAAAATGGTGTCTCTGGCGCAAGAACTTCCCGCGGACCGCTTGGGCAATCGGTCGAAACCACCGGCAAACCACAGGCCATCGCTTCAATCAACACATTGCCAAAGCCTTCAAAATCTGAGCTCAAAACCATGAACTCACTCCTGGTAAAATATGCATAAGGGTTTTCTTGAAAGCCAAAAAAGCGCACCCGTTCGCCAAGCCCCAAGGCTTCTGCTTTATCTCTTAAAGACTTCTCTAAAGGCCCCTCCCCTAAAATCGCCAAACGATAATCTTCAGGCAAAAGCGCAAAGGCCTCGAGCAAAAGCATTTGGTTTTTCTGCGGTACCAAACGCCCGGCATGCACAATCACTTTGCTATTAAAGAACTCATGCGCATCCTGCGGTAAATCTTCTTGTGATGCCTCCAGGATGTGACTTAAATCGATAGAATTGAAAATCACTTGCGACGGCTGTTTAAAATGACCATGGGTGCGCCAGGACCATTCGATACCCTTGGAAACAAAATGTGCCCCATCCGCAAACGAAAAAAGGTATTTAAGCAGGGCAGAAAAAACTGGGCGACTGGCATAAGCTGCATAGGTGTCGGTTTGCTCACTGATGATGCGTTTGCCCTGCGGGTAAGCCACCTTGGATAAAATGCTTAAGAGATGGGCACGGGTCAGAGAGCTTAAAATGATATCTGGCTGATGTTGTTTAAGCCAACGACCAAAACGCCACAGCGCCATCGGCATCCACAAGAGGCTCCGTTTCCCTTTGCAAAGTATGGTTTGAGGGATTTTTGGGTCGATGGAGTAGGCCTGGATATCCTCTAAAAAAACGAAGTGCAGCGCATACTTATTGGGGTCGATCTGCTGCGCCACTTGCGCGATGGCACGCTCCGCACCACCACCGGCCATGGCGTTAATGAGAATACAAACCTTCTTCATCGCTTAAGGCTTATAACAGGCCTTCGAGGCCAAGTCATGATGCACTTGCCTTGAGCAAACCCGCGCAGCAGGAATACATCAGGACTTTACGCAACAAATTCAAGGTCCTACCGATAAGGGTTCTAAGGAGACTCCTATGATGACGTTATGCCCCCCGCGTCTGTATGCCCCTGTGTCGTACCGATACGCCCCTAAATCCCTTTTTATCTTCATGATTCTTTGTCTGAGTGCCTGCACAGCAGAGCCAGAAGAAACACATTCCGACCGCAGAGGCGATGTCCCTCCGCAGGAGCAAACAGACTTACCCCCACCAAGTGATTTCCCCCACGCTCTGTGTGTCGATCCAGAAATAGACGATAATATCGCCGAGGACTTTGCCAGCTTTTGTGCATCTGGCTCCAACCTGGCCATGTGCGCCCTCTCCTCTTTCGATTGTTCTTCCAACATTTGTCTTTGGCACACCGGCGATCCGGCGCAAGTCTACGGCTACTGCACCATGACTTGTGAACCAAGCGACGCTAACGGTTGCCCGGCGGATTTCGCCTGCCAAATGGAAGAATGCCATAATATGAACGTCTGTGTGCGCATCGCCACCACCCCGGAACCCCAACTGCCCTACGCTCAAACCCTGG
>CAXGWX010000234.1:0-5227 GCA_964013445.1 uncultured Bdellovibrionales bacterium
CGCAACAGAATAAAAAGCACCGCCATACGCAAAACCCACGAGACATGAAAATCACATAACCAACGCAATCCGCCAGCAAATGTATAAAATTCCTCAAGGGAGCCGCGATAAAAATATTCAAAGTAGCTCTCGTAGCCCATATACCAAGTGGAGCGGAATAAGGTGGTAACAAAATCCATCGCAGGCAGGGCATTTCTTTGAAAATCACTGCTGCTGATTTGTGGCCAGAGCTTATAAATCGCAGCCAAATAAGGCAGAGAGATCAGCACCAGAGCTGCAACGGCGACACCAAAGAGCTTTAAGATCTGCGATGCCCCTGCCTTCATGCTACGCAGCAAATAAAAAGCAAACCCCCAAAGCCCAAGCAGAATAAAGCCAGCCATCAAGTGCGTATTCAAAGCCAGGCCCGAGAGCAGTCCAAAAAATAGCCATTCCACAGAAGAGAAGCGCCAGGCTCCTTCCTGGTAATCACCCCACCACTTGCTTAGCAGCCAAAGCAATGCGGCAGATAAAAGGACAAGCAAATTATTATCCCAAAGCAGTCGGCTATAAAAAAACAAATAAGGGGATGAGGCTGCTAAGAGCACACTCCAAGCTGCACTTTTGGCGGAAAAGAAGGAACGAATCGCAAAATAGAGAAAAACCAGAGCAAGAGTCTGCAAAAAAGCAAAAGCGGCGAAAAGAAAAATTGAATTGGTGCTTATTATTCGTAAGGCAGCATAGAGCCAAAGTGCACTTGGCCCATAAGGGATAGGTTGAGAACCATAAAGTCCATAGCTTGGCACCGATCCTTCCGCCGCATGCTTCTCCAGAAGCAACTGCAATGCGGGCTCGTCGTTAATAAAAGGAACGTCTCCCAGGTATAAAAAACGCAGCACAAGCAAAAGCACGGCTGCAGCCAGGAGAAGATTATGCGTATGTCGCTGCAAGAACATGACGCTCCTCTAGCATAAGGATAGTCGAGAAGCCAAAACCATCACGCCTTGGCAATGCTATATGAGCACCCTTTTGGGCTAAAAAGTACCTTATTGACCTGTCTTGCATCTGTGCTAACGTCATTCCATCTATCAGACATAGGAGAAAAGACAGTGGAAATGGAAATGATGACCTTTGGTAAAGCGAGCGTGCCTGTACCCAAAATCTGGCAAGACAACTCTATCATCAACTATATTGGGCCACCTGTAGACGGCGTCCAGCCGAACTTCGTACTCACCGTGCGCAAGCTACCAGGCAAGCCGAAGCTGGAAACCTATGGCCAAAACCAAAAAGAAGGACTGGAAAACTCCGAATTGCAGGAGCTTACCTTCCTCGAAGAAGGGGTCGTTATCCACGAAAAACGCCGATTTTACCGCCTGAGCTACACCTGGGTGAACCAGGCGACGGGGCCGGATGGGCAGGTTGTGCAAAAAAAACTTCATCAGGATCAATACCATTTAATCAATGATTTCAACGCCTTAAGCATAACATTTACGGCTGCAGCCGAAAATTATAGCAACGTCGCACCCCTCTTTGCCGATATAGTAAGCAATACCACACTCAACTCATAACACGAGGGGCCACTACTATGTCTGATATTAAAATAGCAACAATAAGCAACGCTAGACACAAATCAATCGCTGAAGAAATCGATTTGCTGCACAACGGTGACGGCAAGCTGTCCGGTGAAGAACTCGCCATGTTTCGGGAAATGACCGGAGCCGCACCTGGACCAACACCAGCAAACAACAACGTGATTCAACCGAACACCGGTGATACCTACGAAAACAATGCCAACGCATTGAATGACTACCTGAGCAACAGCACAGGACTCGACATTAATGTTGGAAACATCCTCAACGATGCATCAACTGTTGACGTATCTAACCTGGATGCTTCAAATACAGGTGTTGGTTCACATCATGACATGATGAAGAATGTCATGGGTGAGGAAAACATCAAATACATGGACGATATGGTACGTATTCCATCGACCGTGATTGGAACAGGGTTAACTTCGATGGTTGGACCTGGGGTCAAATTCGGCGGTAAATTAATCACCGCCACAAAGACCGCTATCAGCACAACCGTTGAAAGTGCAAAGAATCTCAACACTGCTATCGCTAACGCTGCTAACGGTGGAGCAAACGCTGCATCAAGCACCGCGTCAAGCACCGCGTCAAGCACCGCATCAAGCACCGCGTCTTCAACTGCCACTTCCGCTGCAACCGCAACCGCAGGTAGCATCGTTCGAGGTGTTGTTGGTTCATCGGTTATCGGTGCAACCATCGGTGGCGCAGTAAGCTTGGTTGAAAACTCCGTTGCCGTAGCGCAAGGAAGCCGAAGCTTTGATGATGCGAAGAAGGATTTTGCTAAGGATGCAGCCATTGGCGCCCTGGTTGGTGGAGCAACATTTGTTGCAGCCACAGCTGGTGCTCCAGTTGTAGCCACCATCGCCGTCGGTGTTGCGGTCGGCGCTGGTGCCCGCTGGGTGTGGGACAAAATCTGGTAAAACCAAAGATTAAACGAATTTTCAAAAACCTCCTAAGTTCACCCTTAGGAGGTTTTTTTTTGCCTTGTTAAAAGAGCTATTGAACGTAATCCGCGGCTGAACGAGGCGTCAGTTGCAGTTGGCCCCAGCGATAATGGAGCATGCCCGTAATCGACGTATAAGACGTTCCTTCGGCAGGCATGGGATCGGCCAGGTAGATATAGTCGTTCACCCGGATACCGTCCCCAACCTCAAACTCCCCTTCTACATCCTCACCGTCTTGTGCGGTCGGCGTCGTATCCGAAACGCTCACACTCGAAAGTTTGACCAAAGCGCCCTCATATTCATCGGCAGCAGCAAACGCGCTGGTCGTAAGCTCAATCACGTCTGGCACCGTCACTCCACTGGCCACCACTTCCACATTGCTTACGCTCAACTGAATCTGCCCATGAAAATCATTGATAGTCGCACCAACATTCACCTTATCACCAGGGCTTGGCTGAGAATCGGCGCCCGGATTCCATGCGAAAATAGCTGCATGGTCGGCGCTGGTCCAATCGCTCCCAGCAGGATCCACACTCACCCAAAAGGCCATATCTGTAGCAGCCGTAACGACAACATTTTGTAAGGCGACGCTTTCACCAACCGCCACCGTGCCTTGCTTTATATCGTAGATTAAGGTCGGGCAGCCGCCCAAAACATTCGTCGTATTTGGACAATCATCGCAAACATCGCCAACCCCATCGCTGTCACTATCGGCCTGATCCGTATTGGCAATGCCTGAGCAATTGTCAGCAGAATTCGCCACCCCATCCCCGTCCCCATCGTTCGGGTCGATTGACGAACAGGATGTTGTATCCGCATTCAATGGACAAGGGTCGCAGATATCGCCTAAGCCATCACCATCGTAATCCGCTTGGGTTGAGCCATCGATGGGCTTAACCGGATTGAAATGGGAAGCACAATTATCCGAACCATTGGCAATACCGTCCCCATCACTGTCCCCGGAAGTAATCGTTCCGCTAAAGATAGGCACCTCTTCTCCTTCAGGACGGAAGGGATCACAACTCGGCTCGTTTGTAGGTGTGCCACAGAAAAACAAATCGTAGGTGTCACTAGAATCCAGGCTGTTTTCAAAAGCGCTCAAACTTTCACCAATTTCCCGCTCCGTACACAAAGCCTTGCTTGCACCACAAACATCCAGGCTGTCGCAATCATCACCTGAGGCCAGGCTGTTGACCAATGTTGCATCGCCATAAAGAACCTCTCCACCGCGCAAAACCAAGACCACGTCTTTAGCACCCGCACTTAAAATTGCTTGATAGTCCTTATTGGTCGAAGCATCCCAAATGGCCACATCCGCCACCTTGCCCGTACTTAAGGAACCAATCTCTGCAGAGAAGCCTAAGAGTTCAGCGGCCTGATGGGTGGCCATGGCCACCAACTGATCGTCACTAAAATAACCATTCCAGTAAGTGTCGTTCCATTGGGCTGCGCATTGTAACTCCCGTTGTACATGAATGGACCCAGAGTAGCTCCAGTCCGTACCAATGGCGATTTGCGCTCCTAAAGCGTGGTATAAGGGTGCATCGGCGGTCATGCCATAGAGATCTGTATTCGAGCGGGGCGCCCAAACCAGCCCGGTGCTCTCGGTGGCCATTAAAGCGATGTCTTGCGCCTTGAGGCCAATCCCATGAATAAAAGATGCGGTATCAAAGACCAAATCTTCGCCGCCATTATCTTCACTCGATACGCAAAGGAATTCATTGCGGGCCTCATCGATAATCCCTTCCGCCACGTGTGGCACATAGGCGTTATAACCTTCCGCCGAAGAAGAAGAGTCAATATCGTAAGCAGAGCAACCAGAGTCAGACATGGTGCCGCCATTATCATCCAGCGGAAATGTTTGATAGCGTGCTACATCACCGCTTAAACCTTCCAACAAATTGTTTTGGTCCAAATTGCGCAAAAAGCCACTCTGGCCTTTGGAACCAAAAATACTGGTGGACCCACCTAAGGTCTGACGCATCTCTACCCACCGTTGCCCATCGTTACCATCACTGTTGCTGGGTGTTGTTATTTTTGTTTTGCCGTTTTTACCCTTACGCCATTCGTGTCGATGCCGATAACGCTCGGTGCCGTGCCCAAGGGGTGCTCCTTGTGAAAAACCAACATGGTCATGAGCGTTAATGAGCCCCGGAGAGATCAGACCTTCTCCGCAGGTAAGCGTTGTCGCCCCCGAGTAGGCGCTTTGTCCGCTGCAATCGCAGGCCGCGCAAGAAATGTTGCCATTTTCAATGAGCAACTCGCCACCTTCTAAAATGCCGGTGGGCGTCAGCACATTACCGCGCAGGAGCAGAGCGCTGGAACCGGCGCTATAGTCGCAGGTGCCGCTTGATGAAGCAGCAATCGTTCCACACACCGTATTCTCCGGGGCAGTATTACCACCGGAACTGGAACCGGACGAGGAAGAACTCGACGAGGAAGAACTCGACGAGGAAGAGCTTGAAGAGCTGCTGCTTGAAGAAGAGCTGCTGCTTGAAGAAGAGCTATCACAATCAGCCGGACAGTTGCTTGCGGTTTCGCCCGTGCCAGGCGTACACACACCATCGTCGTTGCACGGAGAGGTGTCATTATTCCCGGAACCATCACCGTCCCCGGAAACCGTGCCACAGGCGACACAAAACGTAAAAAGACCTATAGAAATAACGTATTTGAGATTTTTCATGGGGCCTCAATACGCCAGCAAAGTCGCATCGT
>CAXGWX010000235.1:0-5224 GCA_964013445.1 uncultured Bdellovibrionales bacterium
ATAAATGCATTTTTGTTATGCCGGACAAAATGTCTGATGAAAAGATTAGGGCCCTGCGCTCCGTTGGCGCCAAAGTGGTTGTTTGTCCAACCAATGTTGAGCCGGAAGATCCTCGCTCCTATTATAGTGTTTCCAGACGCATTGCGGATGAAACCCCGAATGCTTTTTATGCCAATCAATACCATAATCAATCCAATCCCAACGCCCACTATCTTTCGACGGGCCCTGAAATATGGGAACAAACCCAGGGCGAATTTGATGTGTTTTGTGCCGGTATGGGAACCGGGGGAACCCTTTCTGGAACCGGCAAATATTTTAAAGAGAAGAAACCTGAAATCCAAATCGTCGGCGCCGATCCGATTGGCTCCATTTATTACGACTACTACAAGACCGGACAACTTACCCAAGCCAATCCCTATAAAGTTGAAGGCATTGGTGAAGACTTTATTCCCAGTACCATCAATATCAAAATACTCGACGAAGTCATTCGCGTCACCGACAAGGAATGTTTCTTTGCCGCTCGCGATCTGATTCGCAAAGAGGGATTACTTTGTGGCGGCTCCGCCGGCGCTTCGGTCATTGGCGCCATCAAATACGCTGAGATGATGGACAAACCGATGCGTATTGTCGCTCACCTCCCGGATGGTGCAAATCGTTATATCACCAAATTCCTCGATGACGCTTGGATGAAAGAAAATGGCTTCCTCGAGCCAGAAATCAAATTAGGTTCAGTCAAAGACCTTCTTGAATCCTTTGGCGAGCGAGCCGTACTGATTGCTAATGAGAGCGACAGCATTCAAACCATTATCCGTAAAATGAAAGAAAGTGGCGTTTCGCAAATGCCCGTGGTCAACGGTGAAAAGCTCAGCGGTGTTGTCGATGAGAAGGATCTCTTGACCTATTTGGTTAAGGGAGAAGCAAAACTCGACTCGAAAGTTGGACCTTTGGCAGCAAATAATTTTGCTACCGTGAGCGCAGATACTCCCGCCAACACAATTTCCGAACTCTTTAATCAGGGTAATATCATTATTGTCCTCGATGGCGATGAGATCATGGGCGTTGTCACCAAGATTGATGTCATCGAATATATGGCCGCAAAAATCGGATAAATTCTTTAAAGTAGACCTTGGTGTAATTCATGAGCATGACCGGCGGTATGCAAGTTCTCGATTGGTGCATCTTGGCAACATACCTGGCCTTCACGCTCTGTGTCGGCATCTATCTGCAACGCCGCGCATCCGCAGATCTTGACTCCTATTTTGTGGCCGGGCGTAGTCTCCCTGGATGGCTCGTCGGTACCTCTATGGTGGCAACGACTTTTGCAGCCGATACCCCCCTGGCTGTCACCGGGCTCGTCGCTGAAAACGGCATTGCGGGCAATTGGTTTTGGTGGAGCTTGGCCTTTGGCCATTTATGCGCCGCATTCTTCTTTGCCCCCTATTGGCGTCGCGCCGAAGTCATCACCGATGCGGAATTCATTGAGCTGCGTTATAGCGGCCAGAGCGCTGCTCTTTTGCGTACGGTTCGCGCCTTCTATTTCGCCATTCCTATCAACTGCATCATCATGGGCTGGGTCATCCGGGCCATGGGTAAAATTGTGCGCCTGCTCTTTCCCTGGGATGTTTGGCTGGGACCGGAAACCTATGGCTGGCTCGAAAGTATCTGGCCGCAAGGCATGGCCATCAGCACCCCATCGGAAGGCCTCTCTATTCTCGTGGGTGTTGTCTTTGCGGTGAGCTACGCCACCTTAGGTGGGTTACCCGGCGTTATTCTCACCGACGTAGCACAGTTTGTCTTAGCCATGTTCGGCTCCATCATGCTGGCCATCTTTGCAGTCGAACAAATTGGCGGACTCGACGCCTTAAGCAGCAGCCTGGAACAGGTTTATGGCTCAGAGGCCAATCAAATCACCGCTTTCTTTCCTTCCATGGATTCGACCTGGTTGCCTATACAAGTTTTTCTCGTCTACATCTTTGTGCAATGGTGGGCGCAGAAGTTTTCCGATGGTGGTGGGATCCTTGTGCAACGTATGAGTGCTGCCAAAGATGAAGCCAACGCCCTGCGCGGCACCAGCTGGTTTGTGATTGCCCATTATGCACTGCGCCCCTGGCCCTGGATTATTGTTGCACTGGTCTCTCTCGTGCTCTACCCCTTACACCAACAAGGGGCTCTGCCCTTTGACGATATCGTTCGCGCCGACCGCGAGATGGCCTATCCGGTGCTCATGTTTAAACTGCTGCCAACAGGTATTCTCGGCATCATGGTGACCGGCATGGCCGCCGCTTTCATGTCCACCATCGACACCCATATCACCTGGGGTTCTTCCTATTTGGTTAAAGATTTTTACCAACGGCTGTGGAAACCTGATGCCACAGAAAAAGAACTGGTGCGCGCCGGACGTATTGGGATTTTGCTCATCACCGTCATTGCGTTGGCAATCACCACCCAAATCAATTCGATCAGCGATGCCTGGAAGTTCATTACTGCCATGGGTTCAGGCATTGGTCTGGTGAGTATCTTACGTTGGTTTTGGTGGCGCATTAACGCCATCTCCGAATTGGTCGGGATGACCAGTGCCGCCCTGCTCTCGGTTATCCTCTATGGCTTTTTTGATGCCCAGGAAATGCCATACCACATCACCTTGCTCATTGTTGTCGGTATTTCGACTGTAGCCATGTTCGTCGCAACCTTCATGACCCCGCCGAGTTCCGACGAACAACTCAAGCAATTTTGCGCCAAGATCAAACCTGTTGGCTTCTGGGCAAAGTACCGTGACACGAATCAACCGAGCATTGAACCTGGATTCTGGGCCATCTTCCGAGCCTGGGTCCTGGCCAGCATCGGCCTCTTCGCCATACTCTTCGGCATCGGTGAAGTGCTTTTGGGCACAACCTGGTTTGGCTGGAATGAAATTGTCGTTGGCGCTGCCTGTTGGATTATTGCCTTACGTTGGGTTAAGGCCTTACCTCTAAAAACTGTCCCGCCCGTGCCGCAAGTGGGCGAATAAACTCACCGCATCGCTGCAACCTTTAGCTTCCTGCAGAGTCCCATCATCGGAGCGCAAAAAAGGATTGGTTTCACACTCTGTTTTAAGAAGCGCCGGCACCGTCGGCAGGCCTTCGGCCCGTTTTGCATCGACCTCTTGTAAACGCGCCTGCACAGCCTTGTTCTCCGGCTCCACATGCAAGGCATAATTCAAATTCTTCTGGGTGTATTCATGACCACAATAGACCAAGACATCCTCAGGCAGTTCGCGAATTTTTAAAAGCGAATGGCAGAGTTGCTCCGGGGTGCCTTCAAAGAGTCGACCACAGCCGGCGGTGAATAAGGTATCACCGGTAAAAACAGCTTTGCTTTTCGGGCAGTAAAAGGCCACCGCCCCCAAAGTATGTCCGGGCACGTGCAAACAATGGACTTCTTCTGCAAAAAGTTCAAAAACATCGCCATCGCCAATAAAATCGGTCGTGCCGGAAAAATGTTTGGCATCAATCTCAGAAGCATAGATCTTCGCCTCGGGGAAAACCTCCAAAAGCCCGGCAATGCCGCCCGTATGATCCCAATGGTGATGGGTGGCAAGAATGACTTCCAAGCGCAAGTCACGCGATTCTAAGAACTCTATCACCGAGCCTGCTTCCGATGGGTCAACGACCGCGCAGCCTTCTCCGTTTTGAGGTGTTAATACCCAAGCGTAGTTGTCTTTTAAGAGTGGGAGAGCCTCGATATGCATGCTGCTAGCATTGTTGCCTTGCAGCGCAAAAGTCAAGCCTTAGGATTTGTTCAGGGCTTTAGGCTGCACCGAGTAACGCATACGTTTCGCCAGTTGACGCAGCATCCGTCCTTGCAAGGTAGGCACCGAGTGTTCGATGGTGTGATAGGCATCGTTCTGATTAAAGCAGCGGTCCTCCGCCAGTGCCATGCGCTGAGTACGGTTCGGGGTAAAGCCTAGAGACACACACTTCGAAGCCTTCACCCAGTGGGGATTAAATGTCAGCTCGGTTGCGGGCGCCGCATTCTCTATCGGATTGGCTGCTTTTAAGTGACTCGGCAACACCGCATCAAAACCCTCAAGGGTTGGGCTGGCAAGATTGACAGTGAGTGGGTTTAGCGCACTGAACTCTTGATCATCAGCGCCTAAGCTATACCGGAAAGCGCCGCATTTACCCTTGTCGTAAACACAGTCAATATTCACATGCTCAAGCCAATAAGTGCGGGTTGCGTCAGCCAGAGTCTCGACCTCCGCCTGGGCTTTTTGCGAACTCATATAGAGGCCAAAATCGGCCACTCGGGTCAAAGAGACGCTGCCCAAAATGGCGATAATCGCCAACACCACACCTATCTCGATGAGCGTAAAACCGGAACTTCTCTTGTTTCCAATGACATGCAACGAAATCGTTTCGGGCATCAAACACCTGCCTTGCATTCCACTGGGGGCGAGTTGCCATTATAACCAACCCCATCCCATTTGAACATCCTATAAAAGGTTTTCTTTTCCCTTAGGCATAGAAAGCTGGCGAGAAATGCCGCTAAACTTTTGCTTTTACCAGAAAAGCCCTTTAATCTTAGCCAGATGCGCAACCGTGGTCTGCTTATTGTTGTCACCCTAGCCGCCTTAGCACGTTTTAGCCTGGTGTTTATGGCGGCCCAATTCTCTGGCGAAATGCATATTTTTCTGCCGGACTCCCCCTCCTATGTGGAGCCAGCCTTAAGTCTGATGGAAGAAGGCAGCTTCGCCACCGCCGGTGAGGCTGAAATCATTCGCACCCCCGGCTACCCCTTGCTTCTGGCGGTCGCCGAGTTTCTTGGCGGCATCGAAAGCGTCATTATCCCCTTACAGATTTTGTTCTCTCTGCTCACCCTGCTTGCCGTCTATGGGATAACGCTTACGCTCTTTAAGGAAAAATCGATTGCTCTAAGTGCTGCGGCCCTCTACGCCATCGAGCCCCAAGCCATCTATTTTTCGCATGTGGTTTTAAGCGAAACCTTGTTCACCGCCCTTTTGCTGCTGGGACTCTTTTGTTTTGTGCGCTGGCAAGAATCGCTGCGGCACGGCGAACTCTTTGGCGCCATGCTTTTATTTTGCGCTGCGGCCTACACGCGCCCCATCGGACTCTTTATTCCTTTTCTCCTGCTTGGCCTTGCCTTCTGGCGGCAAAAAGAAGCACGACGCAACCTCGTGGCCGCCGGCCTGCTATGTCTTCTTGTTATTGGCGCCTGGAATATGCGC
>CAXGWX010000236.1:0-5177 GCA_964013445.1 uncultured Bdellovibrionales bacterium
GTGGCTTTAGCGATTTGCATTATTTATGTTTTTGCTATAGCCGGAATCGGACAAAAGAACAAAGGGATGAAAATAGAGTTGTCCCGGACTATTCAAATGGGTTAAAGGCGGGCAGCAACCCCGCGAAAAATGAGGTTTTAGCAGAGGCATGGCGCAAGCAACGAAAAAGAAAAAAGGCAAGCAAGCTGGTGGGAAGCCGGTCATTATTGTCGAGTCACCGGCCAAGGCAAAAACCATCGCTAAGTTTTTGGGCAAAAATTATGCGATTGAGGCAAGCGTTGGACATATTCGCGATCTGCCGCGCAACGCCGCAGAAATCCCAGCAAAGTACAAAAAGGAAAAATGGGCCCGCTTAGGCATCGACGTCGAGAATGATTTTAAACCGCTCTACGTTGTGCCCAAGGAAAAGCGCGAGCATATGAAGAAGCTCAAGCAGCTGGTGAAAGAGGCGGATGTGGTTTATTTGGCCACTGATGAAGATAGGGAGGGAGAGTCCATTTCCTGGCACCTGGTTGAGGAACTCGCCCCTAAAGCTGAAGTAAAGCGGCTTGTTTTTCATGAAATCACTAAGTCCGCCATCGAACACGCCTTATCCGCACCCCGGGACATTAATATCGATTTGGTCGAAGCCCAGGAAACCAGGCGACTCATGGATAGGCTCTATGGCTATAGCGTGTCGCCCCTTTTGTGGAAAAAGATTCGCCCTCGATTGTCCGCTGGCCGGGTACAGAGCGTAGCCATGCGTATGATTGTCGAGCGGGAGCAAGAGCGTATACGCTTTGTTTCTGCGGAGTACTGGGACCTTAAGGGGGTTTTTACCGCGCAAGGACAGAATTTCGATGCAACCCTACAGGAATTGGCTGGACAGCGATTGGCCCTGGGTAAGGATTTTGAGCCGAATACAGGAAAGCTGAAAGAAAGCGCCAAGCAGCCGCTGGTTCTTAGCAAAGAGGATGCGCTTAAACTCAAAGAGCGTCTGAGCAAGGAACAAGCTTCAGTTTCACAGCTTGAGCAAAAGCCCTATAAAGAACGTCCAGCGCCGCCATTCACCACATCGACCTTACAGCAGGAAGCTGCGCGGAAGTTGGGCTTTACGGCCCGTCGAACCATGGGAGCGGCCCAGCGTCTCTATCAAAACGGTTTCATTACCTATATGCGGACAGATTCGACAACCCTATCCCAGGAAGCCATTGAAGCGACCCGGAATCTTATTGTTGAGGAGTACGGTAAGGAATATCTGCCAGAGGAGCCACGAACATACGTCACAAAAGTGAAAAATGCTCAGGAAGCTCACGAAGCGATTCGCCCTGCAGGTACATCCTTTTGCCCGATTAATCAATTGAGTCCGGAGATGGGCAGTGATGAGCGACGTGTTTATGAGCTCATTTGGCGCCGGACCGTTGCCTGCCAAATGCACGATGCGCGTGGTCAGCGCACCTCCTTGTCTTTAATGCTGGATGATGCCCGCTTCGCAGCCAGCGGTAAAACTATCGAGTTTCCCGGTTATCGTTTGGCCTATATTGAACAGGGTGATGATGCGGAAGAAAATTTAGCGGATCAGGAAAAGCTATTGCCTGATGTTAAGGTGGGCGAGTCAGTGGATACGAAGGAGCTTGCCGAGGATGGGCACGAAACCAAACCGCCGGCTCGTTTGACCGAAGCAAGTCTGATTAAGGAAATGGAGCGACGGGGTATTGGTCGACCAAGTACCTATGCCTCCATTATCGAGACCATTCTCAATCGCCAATATTGCTTTAAGAAGGGCACGGCTCTGGTGCCTACTTATACCGCTTTTGCCGTGACGAAAATGATGGGAGCCTTTTTGGGCTATCTCATTGATTATACTTTTACCGCAAAGATGGAAGACGACCTTGATGAAATTTCCCACGGACGCTTGAAGCGACTCGATTATCTGACCGCTTTCTTTAAGGGAAAGGATAAGCCTGGCTTAAAAGGCACCCTTGAGAAAATCGACGAGGAAATCGACCCGCGGGCCGTATGCACCCTCACAGATGTGGACTTAGGTTCAGGACCGGATGGTGAGCCCGTAGAACTACGCGTTGGCAAATATGGTCCTTTCCTTTCCTGCGGAGATGTGAGCGCATCCCTACCGGAAGATTTGGTGCCTGATGAAATGAGCGCCGAATTCGCCCAGGATATTTTACACAAAGCACGCTTGGGGCCACAAAGTCTCGGTGCCCATCCTGAATCGGGACTAAAAGTCTATGCCAAGACCGGCCGCTACGGACCCTATGTGCAGCTCGGTGATCCAGAGAGTCTGGGGGATGAAAAACCGAAAATGGCTTCGCTCCTAAGCGATATGTCGTTGGAGACCATCAGCCTTGAAGAAGCGCTTGCTTTGCTAAGTCTACCGCGAAACTTAGGGACAGCGACCCAGGTTGTTGATGCAGAAACCGGCGCCAAAGAAGACAACGATATTCTGGCCTACAATGGTCGCTTTGGTCCTTACCTAAAGTGGGGCAAGGATACCCGTTCCTTGGCGGCAGAGGACCATTTGTTGAAGATCGATATGAAACGGGCGCTGGCGCTCTTTGCCGAACCGAAAAAAGGTCGTGGTCGCCGGGCGGCAAAGGTTTTGAAAGAACTGGGTAAAGATCCGGATAACGATGCGGATATTCGCGTCCTTGATGGTCGCTATGGTCCCTATGTTGCGGACGGCACAACAAACGCCTCTTTGCCTTCAGGGGAAACCCCGGAAAGCATTACCTTAGAGCACGCACTGAGTTTACTCGAAGAGAGACGTGCTAAAGGTGGCGGCAAGAAAAAGAAGAAAAAGAAAAAGAAGGCCGCCAAGAAAAAGACCGCTAAGAAGGCAACGAAGAAGACCGCTAAGAAGACAACCAAGAAAACAACAAAAAAGAAGAGTACCGCGAAAAGCAAAGTGTAGGGTGCCCCTTTTTTCTCAGCATTAGGAGAGAATTCATGCATCAGGTTGCCCGAGCAAATGATAGTGTCTACAGTGCATATCCACGTTGGTTTTTGATTGGCCTTTTGTTTTCCCTCAGTGGTTGCGATCCATGCAATACGGGTTTTGATGAAGTTGAAGATGCACCCCTGCTGCAGGCTGCGGAACTTGTCGACGTAGATGAACCAGGGGCTGAACTCGAAGTGATGACCTGGAATATCAAGTTTGGTGGTGGACGCATCAGCTTTTTTTGGGAGTGTAATGGGCAGCGGAGTACGATGCAGGAAGATGAGGTCTTGGCCAATCTTCACTTGGTTGCGGAGAAAATTAATCAAGCCCAACCGGATATCCTTTTGATACAGGAAATTGAGTATAATTCGAAGCGGGCGGCCTATATCAACCAAGTACAATGGCTTCTGGATAATACCTATTTCAATCACGCCGCCTATGCCTCACAATGGAAAGCGGACTATGTGCCCTCCAACGGAATTGGCAAAATCAATTCCGGTTCAGCGGTGTTGTCCCGTTGGCCTTTTGCAGAAGCTAAGCGTTACGCGCTAGAGCAGATTGGTGAGCAGGACCTGGTAACACGCTACTTTTACCTGAAGCGCAATGTACTCAAAGCTAAAGTTGCATGGGAAGACCGGGAGCTCTATGTCTTGAATACCCATACTTCCGCTTTTTCAAATGACGGGACAAAGCGTAAACAGATCCTCCGTTTTAAGGAGCTTTTGGACGAGGTTAATGCAGCCGGTGCGGTCTTTGTCGCCGGTGGTGATTTGAACGCGCTGCCGAAAGAATCCTCCCAACGCAAGGGCTTTGCGGATGAGTGCGATGACGCGATGTTTGAGGGGGACGATTATACGGGCGAGGACGAGTGGCTCGATGAACTTTACGCAGCATATACGCCAGCCGTAAACCCGGTGGACTTCGCAGCTGATCCGGAACCCCACTACACCTTTACGGGAACTTCAGATGTTCCGTGGAACAGAAAGCTGGATTATCTATTCACCAACGGCTCTTGGGCTAACGGAACAACTTTAACCCATCAAGATGCAGACAGTGGTGGTCTAAGCACCATAGAGCGTTCTGACCATGCGCCCGTAAGCGCAACTTTGGAGCTCGGTTTATGAGAAGCATCGCTCTGGCAATTGCAACGCTCTGCCTGGTGGCAACGGAGACCGCCACCGCCAGCTCAGGGACGGCAGCCACGCTGGCGTCGGGAGCAGGGGAGATCGGTGTCTTTCGGCCCTTAAGTATGGGCATAGGGGAAAACACCGAAGCACAGGTCCAGCCCCTGGTGTTTTTTCTTTCCCCTCATATCAGTTTAAAGCAGAGCTGGTGGCAGCAAGGTCCATGGCAGTTGAGCACGGAGCATCGTCTGAGTTATCCCACCCAGCTGCTCAAACAATTGCGACGCAAGGGTATTGGTGGGCTTATCGAGGCTGAGGCTGAGATCCCAACGATTCTCGCCGCTGAGAACAGCCTTTTGTTAACGCAAAAAGTCTCGTCAGCCTTAAGCCATACCTTGAAATACGGTTTTGGTGTGGCGGCTCGTTTTGAGGCTGGGAAACATTGGCAAGGGATCGAAACGCCGCTGATTTTCTCGCGTACTGCCGCATACCATAAGGGTGTCACCACGCGTCTTGGATGGGATGTTGATTATCGCATTTCCTCAGACTGGCGCTGCTATGTTGAAACTGATGTTTTTCGCACTGCCTATGCGAAAGCTCGCTGGCATTATGAGGGAGCCTTTGCTTTTGTTTGGCATCTGGCAGCCGCAAGTCGGCTGGAGTTTGGCGCTAAAATGGTGTTCGGCGAATATTTTTACGGGAATCAGAGTCATGTCTTGCCCCTCGTGGATTGGGTGTGGGATTTTGACCACGGACTTGTTTTATGAGCTCGGTAAAAATTAATCCAAGGGTTGTGGGGCTCGAACCTTCCGCAACATTGGCGCTCTCCGAACTCTCTGCTGAACTGGCAAGGCAGGGTAGGGAAGTTTATCGTTTTGGCTTTGGCCAATCCCCATTCCCGGTGCCGGCGAGTGTGGTGCAGGCCTTGAAAAATCACGCAGCGGAGAAGGATTATCTACCGGTTTTGGGGCTGCCGCTTCTACGGCGCACGGTGGCTGAATTCCTTCAGGGCTTTGGTCATCAGAGCGTTGATGAGCAAGGCATCATGGTCGGTCCGGGCTCTAAGGAACTGATGTTCTTATTGCAGTTATGCTGGGATGGCAGGGTTCTTTTGCCCT
>CAXGWX010000237.1:0-5159 GCA_964013445.1 uncultured Bdellovibrionales bacterium
AATCCAGTACAAGAAGATTTGAGTTTATATGTCATGTTCGTTGAAAAAATGAAAACCGCCGCTTGACGTAAAGACACTTTTAAAAGCGAAAAAGTAAAAGATTAAAATCAGTGCTCTGATTTTAGCAAAAATAGAATTCTTTGCTGTAAATGCGTACAAAAATGACTCAAGAAACTTTAAAATGGTGCTCAAATCGTAACAATTTGAGACTTTTAATTGGTATCTTCCTGAAAAAGACAGAGATTTTAGGTTTCGATTTGCCAGACATTCAAGACCAACGTTAGTCTTTAACGGTGTCTGTTTTCCGCTGGTCAGAAATAAATACTAATTATCGCCTGCACCAAGTTTTGCGTATTTGTTTTCATTTCATTGCGCTTGGAGGGTTGATACATTTTGGTGTGCGTTGGCAGGGCATTGTGATTTTGGGTCTTGCTTATGTGGTGAGCATGCTTTCTATTACTGTTGGTTACCACCGCTATTTTTCCCATAAAGCTTTTCAGCTTTCTCGATGGTCTCATTTTATCATTGGTTTTGTTGGTTGTAATCAACTTCAAGGTGGGCCTATTGCTTGGAGTGCGATTCATCGCCATCATCATCGGTACTCAGACAAACATGAGGATTTACATTCTCCTTTGAAGGGTTTTTATCGGGCGCATATGGGGTGGTTCCTAAAACCAGAAACGTACCAAATTGCATTTAAGCCCCTTAAAGATTTACAGCGTTATCCAGAACTCATATGGCTTGATCGTTATAATTTTGTGCCGGCCATTTTAGGTTTTCTTTTTTTGTGGGGGCTTGGCTTTTTATATCAGCATTACACACCCACAAGCCTTGTTGATGGGGCTTATGTTTTGTTTTGGGGTGGTTTTTTACGCGTTGTTTTGGTCTGGCATGCCACTTGGTCAGTGAATTCTTTATGCCATCAGGATTCAGGGAGCTGAAAAAAGGGATCTTGGTTTTTACGGATCACGATGGCTTACAGAGGACTAAATTTCAATCAGGATATTCTGGGAGTGTTCGATGACTGAACTCGAATTCGAAAGGATTGAGTCCGATTACAACCGTGATGGTTTTGTCATACTTCCTGCTTATTTGGATAGTGCAGAGCTGAGTGCTTTGAAAGACCGGGCAGTTCCTTTGGCTCGCAGGCTTCTGGATCGTGGGGATGGCGAAGGTAGATTTCGCAACTTGCTAAAGTCTTTGCAGGTCCACGATGACTGGTTTGACATGCAGCTCAGGGAGGGGCGTCATGTGCCGTTGATAAACCGCCTAATGGACGGCGATGCGATAGGTGCATCGGCCGCTTGGTTCGATCGTCCGAAGGGTGAAAGGATGGGGATCGAACCCCACGTGGATGCGATGGGTAAGCGCGGTTCGGACAACACAGGCGCCACTATCTGGTTTGCCTTGGATCCCGTGGATGTTGGCAATGGTTGCGTTCACTACCTGAAAGGCTCACATAAGAATATCTATCCCGGCGAGACCTGGGTGACTGGCGTGAATAAAGAAGCTGAAAGCGCCTTCGCTGCGCAGTTAAATCCGGGTGATGCTGTGGTTCACAGTGCGCATACCGTGCACTGGTCTGGCGGAAATAAAACAGGCCTTCCACGACGAGCTATTTCTTATTTTTATCTCAGCCGATCAGCCTACTATTCATATCAAAAGAGAAGGAAGAAAAAATGACAGATTTTGACGAGGCAACACTCAGAGCAGCGCTTGTAAGGGCATATAATCAAGTAGAGGACAAGGGCCTGATGAACCAATCATCCGGCAACTTGAGCTGCAGGGTTCGAGGAGGAATGCTTATATCCTGTACTGGGGCGTCAGCTGCAAACTTGACCGAAGAGCGAGTTGTGATGGTGGCTGATGATGGAAGTTATACTGGGAAATTGAAGCCCTCATCCGAATGGCGGATGCATTTAGAAATCTATCGCCGTCAAGATAAAGCAAATGCTGTCGTACACACTCACTCAGACTACTGTGTCGCAATGGCTTGCAACAATCTGCCGCTGCCGGGGTTTCACTATATGGTGGGTCTGTTCGGTAATAGCAGTGTCCCTTGTGTCCCCTATTCGGTTTTTGGCTCTCAAGAGCTTGCGAACGATGCGGCAGAGGGTTTAACTGATCAGGCCGCTTGTCTCCTTGGGAGTCATGGCATGATTTGCCGCGGCGGTGATTTAGATATCGCAGTTGGGCATGCGGAGCGATTGGAGATCATTTGTAAGCACTACGTGCTTGCAAAATCACTTGGTGAGCCCGATCTATTAACTGATGAGCAGTGGGACGAGTTTTTTGGGAGGGCAAGGAAGGTTGCTTACTCCGATTTCATATGAGTTAGACGCCTAAATACAGGCCTTGCTGCCAGCTGCGATCAGTTTCAACCGGATCGCTAAAAATGGTCAAAGCATCACCAATATTGGTTTGAAACCGTTCCCCAAATGGCTCATGATGGATGGAAGACTTAAGTTCCTTAAAGGGTGCTGGACAGAGCAGCAAAAAAGGATTGGACTGCAGCAAGATCCATTATAGCCCCCGATAGGTGCGTGCTTTGTGAACATGCTTTACACTTAAAATAGATAGCGGATCCGATCATCCAGGAGGCTACTGGAGTGAACTAACAACCTAAGGACTTGTAGTTTTGTGAAACTTTATGTGTTTTGGAAAAATGCGCCGTGAATTTTGATTGGCAAGCCAACTGGATGACCGAAGAACACCTCATGTTCAAGGAATCGATGCGAAAGTTCATGGAGGCAGAGATCGCCCCAAATACTGATCTTTGGGCAGAGCAAGGTGTCGTCGATAGAGATTTCTGGCTCAAGGCCGGCTCAGCAGGCTTGCTCGGAGCTTCCGCCCCTACTGAATTTGGAGGAGCAGGCGTGGATCAAAGTTTTGATGCGCTGACTATCTACGAACAGGCACGTGTTGGAGATGCAGGCTGGGGGTTTGGTGTTCATAATATCTGTATGCATTACATCTTGGGGTATGGAAATGACGAACAGAGATCTCGCTGGCTTCCGGGCCTGATTGCGGGTGAAATAATACCAGCCATTGCAATGACTGAGCCCGGCACCGGATCGGATCTGCAGGCAGTTAAAACTACAGCCACTGCAGATGGCGATCACTACGTGCTAAATGGCTCAAAAATTTTTATCACCAATGGCCAGCAGGCTGATATTGTCATCGTCGTAGCCAAGACGGACAAGGAAGCGGGTGCAAGTGGGGTGTCACTAATTGTTTTGGAGGCTTCTGAGGTAACCGGTTTTCAACGGGGGCGTAACCTCAAGAAACTTGGCATGAAAGGTCAAGACACCTCCGAGTTGTTTTTTGAAGATGTCAGAGTTCCACGAACTAATCTCCTCGGAAAAAACGAGGGAAGAGGTTTTTTTCAGCTAATGAGTCAGTTAGGTTGGGAGCGCCTTGTAATTGGGATTGGAGCTATTGGAGCAATGGATGGGATGATGAGCGAGACTATACGTTATGTTAGGGAACGGAAAGCATTTGGCCAGCGACTGATGGATTTCCAGAATACGCGATTCAAGCTGGCCGAAGCGAAGAGCAAATTAGAGGTCACTCGTTCTTTTGTTAATGAGTGTATTTGCAAGGTTATTGGCGGTAATTTGGAGTCGGTAGATGGCGCAATGGCCAAGTGGTGGGGTTCACAAATGCAGTGCGAGGTGGCCGACGAGTGCCTGCAACTTTTTGGTGGTTACGGTTACATGATGGAGTATCCTATTGCGAAGGCCTATGCTGACGCGCGGGTTCAGAAAATCTATGGTGGGAGCAATGAAATCCAGAAGGAGTTGATTGCTCGCTCCCTTGATAGTTAATTGATAGCCATAAAAACGCAGGACTGCTCTATGCACCTTGTATCTGTGCTAAATGCTAGGTATCAGTTTGCTTCATTCTGTCAATTTATGGCATGCACAACGGTGGTGATTTTTTCCAGTGGAAGCCTCGCTATCGAAAAAGCCGACATCATATTCACTTCAAACAAAACCATCACAATGGTCGGCGAAAAAATTGCCAGACCTTTGTCGATTGCGGTGAATGGGGAACGAATTGTATGGATTGGTAGTCCTGTGGAAGGAAAAAACATCCTTGGGCGGCATATCAAACTGGGAGATAAAGCTATTTTGCCAGGTTTTATAGATGCGCATGGCCATGCCTCTTACTTGGCCTTTACTTCGCAATTTGTAAACGTTGCTTCTCCGCCAGTAGGAGCTGTCGAAGGAATTAAGGATCTAAAAGCGGTCCTTAAAAAATCATTGGCGGATAAGAAATTACAACCGGGGGAGTGGCTAATTGGCTTCGGCTATGATGATTCCTTGCTTAAGGAACAAAGGCATCCCACCAGGGAAGATTTGGATGAAATCAGCCGAGAGATTTCGGTGTATTTGATCCACGTTTCCGGCCATCTTGGCGTGGCCAACTCCAAGGCACTTTCAATTACAAAGATAAGTGCTGCTTCACCTAATCCTCCCGGAGGGAAAATTCGGAGGTACCTCTCTTCTTCTGAGCCAAATGGTGTGGTGGAGGAAACAGCTGCCTATCCCCTGCAAAAGATGGCAATGGCTTCTGTGAAAAACCCCATTGATGGCTATGAGAAGGCGATTCAGGTATACGCGAGACATGGTATTACGACTGCTCAAGATGGCGCCGCAAGCGGGCCATCTCTAACTCTTCTCAAGATGGCCGCTAAAAAGGGGCACCTTAAAATTGATATTATTGCCTATATAATAGGTCAGGGCACTCCTATATCTAAAATAAGATCGCTTAATTTTGGACAATACGAAAATCGAGTTAAACTGGGAGGTATCAAGCTAATTCTAGACGGATCACCTCAAGGCAAAACTGCTTACCTTTCGGAACCCTATCTCAAACCTCCCTCTGGAGAGGCGCAGAGTTATCGGGGCTATCCAATCATCTCACAGACTGTAGTTAACGAAAATATCCTGGCATTTTCAGAAGCAAAAATACCGATATTGGCGCATGCCAATGGCGATGCGGCGGCAGACATGTTGATTGAGGGAATAAAAAAAGCGAATATAAAAACTGATCATAGGACTGTAATGATTCATGCTCAAACATTACGGGAGGACCAACTCGATGAAATGAAGTTTTTGAACATAATACCCTCTTTCTTTTCGGCTCATACATTT
>CAXGWX010000238.1:0-5129 GCA_964013445.1 uncultured Bdellovibrionales bacterium
AGTCCCATAAAGGCCACTGGTGTAGGCATTCATTCCGCTGCCTTCGGAGAAGTCTGTGCGCAAAAAGACCCAAGCCTCATCCGCGTGCAACCCAGGTAATAAAGCCAGGTCGCGGGACCACCAAAAGAGGCCCAAAAGATAAAGGGCAAGGAGCCCCTTTGAATCGAAGAGAATTGAGCGCAATTTGGAAAAGCCCATAAGCATCTCTCTATGCATATGCCAAAAACCGCCTAACCTGCAAATATCTTTAAATTATTTCGCATTGCGCTTCGTCTGCAGATAGGTTATTACCCCCTTGTCTTGAGCCAACAACAAGGAAGAGCATCTTAAAAGGGCCCCATTCGGCAGACAGTGAGACAATTTTGAGCAAGCAAGTAAAACAGACACGAATCGTGACCTTTGTGGAGCGTTTTTTAGGCCGACTGGCCCTCAACACCTTTGCCCATCCGGTGCGTGCGTCCATCCTGATCCTTGCCCTGACCGCCGGCTCTTTCTACGCCGCCACCTTCATTAAGGTGGATGCGGATCTGATCGAACTCATGCCTAAAAGCTTTCAGAGCGTCCAGGACATCGAGCATCTCAAAAAACGCTTTGGCGGCGTCGGCTACGTTGTTGTTATGGGTATGAACGGAACCCGCGAGCAACTTACCCAATTTGCCGATGATGTGGTGCCAAAACTCGAAGCCCTCCCCAGCGTACGCTATGTGGACTACCAGCGGCCGGTTGCTTATTTCGAGGACCGGGCCCTCTACTTCCTCGAACTTGACGACTTAAAGACCGTTGAGGAACGCATCTCCTCCCGTATGGACTACGAGCGGCAAAAACGTAATCCCCTCTATCTTGACCTGGAAGAAAAAGAACCGCCAGAATTGGATTTCTCTGATATTCAGAAAAACTATGAGGGACGTTCGGACCGAACCTTTCTCGAAGCCCAAATGGGCGAAAAATATTATATCGATGAGAAAACCGGAATGATTTGCCTCCTGGTAAAGCCTGCCAGCATGTCGTCTGATTTGGGTTTCACCAAAGTTGTCGTTTCGGAAGTGCGGGACCTTCTCGACTCCATGGATTTGAGCCAATATGGCGGTGATTTTCGTATCGGCTATTCGGGCCGCTACACCAAAAAAATCGCCCAGCAGAAGCTGCTTGAAAACGACTTACGCTACGCCACCAGTATAGCTATTCTGCTGGTGCTGCTCTACTTAGGTTTTCATTTTCGCCGCATCCTTGCCATCTTCCTGATTTTTGTGCCCCTGCTGATAGGACTCATTTGGACCCACGGCTATGCGGCCATGGTTTTTGGCACCTTAAACATACTCACCGCTTTTATTGGCGCTATTCTTCTTGGCCTTGGCATTGATCACGGCATTCATCTCTTGAGTCGATTCGAACACGAGCTTGCTGAAGGTCGGGAACTTGCGGAAGCCATCGGCAACACCTTTAGCGAAACCGGACGGGCGGTGATTGTTGCAGGAATCACAACAACCGTCGGTTTTGCCGGCCTGAGCATTTCCGAGTTCCGCGCTTTTGGTGAATTTGGCGCCATCGCATCCATAGGGATGATTCTTATGGTCATCTCCTATACGCTCTGCTTACCTGCGATGCTGGGCCTCGCCGCCAAAACCGGCTGGCGCCCGAGTGGTAAAAAGCACTCGGAAGCGGTTGCATTTGCTCAGCAGATCACCGGCAAGGCAAAAGTCATCGTGCCTTTGAGCATTATCCTCGTCGCGGTCATGCTCACCCAAATATCCAATACAAAATTCAATTACGACTTAGGCGCACTCGAGCCCGACCATCTTGAAGCCTATGTACTCGATAAAAAAGCCAACAAGCTTTTAGGCTATTCGCAAACACCAGTGATTATTTTGACCGACAGTCTGGAAAAAGAACGAATCGCCGGCAAGGCCCTGCGTGAACGACAAGAAAGCTTTGGTGACAAAACAAGTGTGGACTTCTTTGCATCCAGCGCTGACCTTATCCCTGTACAGCAGGAAGAAAAATATGAAGTCCTGCAAGAACTCCGCAAAAGCATCCGCAAGATTAAATCAAAATGGCTCGACAAAGAACATCGAGAGCATTTTAAAAGCTTAAAGCGTATGCTGAAAATCAAGCCCTACACGCGCGAAGACATGCCTGAGCAGGTCCGGCGCCAATTTCACGGCAGCGACGGCAGCAAAGACGACGGTTTCGTACTTATCTTTCCATCTATTTCTTTAGCGGACGGCGAAAGAGTCGTCAGTTTTGCTAAAGAAGTAAGAAATGTCCCCTTGCCCGACGGCACCACCGTTTCTGCCGCCGGTGAGGCCATGTTGCTTGCGGATATCATCAATATGATTACGCGGGAGGCACCGCCGGTTCTCACCCTCACCCTCGTGCTCATCTTTTTAACCTTGAGCATCCTGGTGGGAAATCTTTTTGCCACCTTTCTTTGCCTGACCCCGGCCCTCGGCAGCCTTCTGGTAACCCTTGGGCTGATGCCTTGGCTCAATATCGAACTCAACTACCTCAACATCATCATGGTTCCTGTCCTTTTCGGCGTAGGCATCGATGGTGGTGTACACTTGGTCACGCGCTTCCAAACCAGTACTTCCATGGCCGAAACCTTAGCAGAAATCGGCCGGGCTATTTCCGGCTCCATTTTGACCTCCGGTTTAGGCTTTGGCGCCTTGGTGCTGGCCAACCATCCCGGGCTCAACTCCCTGGGCAAGTTTGCATTATTGGGATTAGCTGTTAACCTCATATTCTGTCTTATTGTTATCCCCGCGATTTTAAGTTTACGTCGTGGACCCAAGTCCGAGGCGGCAACAACCTCTTAAACAGGAGAATAAAGATGTATCTTAAATCTTGTCTGACCCTTATCCTTTGCTTAACCACTTCCTTGGCTTTCGCCAAAGGCGATCCTAAGACTCAAACCGACGCCATCATTGAGGCATTTAAAAACGTCAAATCTCCTCCTGAAGAGGGCAAGCTCTCGGATGCGGATCGCAAGCATAATAAGGGCGCGTTTAAGGCCCTCGATGCGTTCTTCGACTACAATACCTTGACCCTCAATACGGTGAAGAAAAACCAGAAGGCCTTCAAAAAAGGACAGCTGAAAAAATTCCAAAAGATGCTCGAAGAGCTTATCCGCATGGTCGCCTATCCGGATTCTGGCGCCTTCCTCAATGAGGCGCAAATCACCGTCGGTGCTGCCAAGATCAATGGCAATAAAGCGGATGTAGAAATGGAAGCCTTACTTGAAGAAGAGGACTTTGAAACCGTTGCCACCTACCACTGGCATAAGGTCAAAAAGCAATGGAAGCTTTTCGACGTGAGCTTTGATGGGGATTCGCTGATTAAGGATTACCAGAACCAATTCGGCGGCATCATCAAAGAAAAAGGTGTTAAAGGCTTGGTTGATCTGCTCAACAAACGTCACGCCAAAGAAAAAGCGAAGGGCAATATTTAAACCATGGTCGCCCAGGTTGCCCTCTTAAACCTTTTCGCCTTCCTCGCGCCGGCGGTCGGCACACCATTGCAAACCGAAGCGGCCCTGGAGCCGCAGAAATTTTCCGTCGAAGAATGCGTCGACTATGCCTTAAAAAGCAATGCCCAGATCCAGGAAGCCCAGGCCAAGGTTGCCCAATGGCAAGCGCGCCTTAGGCAGGTCGAATCCCTCTACTACCCTAAACTCATGGGCCTCGCCTATCTGGCTCCAATGTTTACGGTGAAAGGTAACGCGGTCGATGGTGTGGAGCGGCGCTGGAAGAGTTATAAAGATTGGGGGCCCTATACGCACTTAGAAGCTATCCTGGCCCAACCCCTCTACTCCTTTGGGCGCATCGAAGCGGGCAAGGATGCAGCCGAGCATCGACTCGAAGTAGAAAAGGCGCAGGTCCGCGCCACAGAGCACCTCGTTGCCCGGGAGATTAAGAACTATTACTACCTGCACCTCTTCGCCAAAAGCCTTCTGCCTGCGTTAGACAATGCGGCTGAGATCTTGGGCACCGCTCAGGAAAAAGCCAAGGAGATGTACGACAAGGGGGATGGCGAAGTCACCCAGGCTGACCTGATGAAGCTTGAATATGGCAAAAGTGAAATCGAAAAATATATCCTCATGGCCAACAACGGTGCGAGCCTGGCTTTAAGCGCGCTCAAGCACACGATGGGTCTGCCCTATACGATCAACATGGTATTAAAGGATAAGAGAATGCCGCGGGCAAAAATGACCAAGGTTGGTACGCTGGCAGAAGCCCTGGTCGAGGCCGCCGCCAATCGCCCGGAGTGGAAGCAGCTCAGCCACGGTGAAAAAGCCGCCATCTCGCTGGAAAAGGCGGAAAAACTTGCCAACCTTCCGATTGTCTTTTTAGGTGGCAACTTTCGTTTTGATTGGGCGCCGACCCGAACCGATACGGACAACCCCTATCATATGGACGAATACAACAACCTCTATGGTGGGCTGGCACTTGGTCTACAATTTAATATCGATCCGGCTCTGGCCAGCGCCAAGGCAGACGAAGCCAAGGCCTTGGGACAAGAAGTTGCCGCCCTCAAACAATTTGCCGAAAGCGGTATCCCACTGCAGGTGCGCAAAGCCCATCAGGAAGTCAGCCAGGCCGCGCAGGTGGCAAAGATTTCCAAACGGGGTGAAAAAGCGGCACGCAAGTGGATGACCTTTTCTGCCGCCGCCTATGCCACCGGTACAGGTGAAGCCAAAGATGTCTTAGAAGGCCTGGTCGCTTATCTGCAAGCCAAGCGTTCCTATTATGAAAGTCTCTTAAACTTTCATGTGGGTAATGCGGATTTAAGTTTGGCGCTGGGAAAAAGATAGACAACCTGGGGGGTAAGAATCTCCCTCAAATCTTTCACAATAATCTGAACTTTTATCATTTCCCTTATCTTTATTGTAAGAAGCAGTCATTTAATATTGGTTACGAATGTATCGCTCTTATGCGACCTCAGGATCTGGGTTCGTAAGCTCCCGTCCTCTTTTAAAATAATCAGAGGTTACAGGGCCACATGGGACAAACTTACGCTGCCATTTTCCCGACAACGCCAAGCCCACGGTACCATCACCAAAGTTATCCGTTCCCTTATCATTTCCGGTTCCCTTGCACTTCCCACCGACAATCATTGCATAATCTTTTTTA
>CAXGWX010000239.1:0-5125 GCA_964013445.1 uncultured Bdellovibrionales bacterium
GCATGAAATCGCCAGGGTTGACCACTGCACTTTCAGCAATGCCAACCCCCCAACCCACTGCAGCTGCTTCAGTTGCACCACCGAGGGCTCGCGCCACCATCTGATGGCCAAAGCAAATGCCTACCAGTTTGTGACGGGCCGCGTGCAACACTCGAACATAGTCTTCCAGGTGTTGAATCCAGAATTCTTCGTCGTAAACACTAGCCCGACTACCGGTGATCACGTAGGCGTCACATTCCCCAAGCTCTGCCGGATACTCTCCCCGCATCACATCGTAGGCCGTGTATTCGAGGCACTCACCGGGATTGGCCGCCTGGTTCAGCACGTCGGCCAACATCGCTGGATAGTCGCCAAACTCCCCCCGAAACTGCTCAAGGACCGCATCCGGCTGCAGGATGCCAATGCGACGTAGACCGCTCATATGATTTCGAAGTACCGTTCGAGTTGCCAGTCGTTCACGTGACGCTCGTATTCCCGAACTTCCCAGTCCCGACTAGCCGCGTAGTGTTCGACAAAGGTGTCACCAAAAATCTTGCGCAGGATATTTTGCTTTGCCTGGTACCGACTTAAACTCTTGACCTTTTTCATCTCCTCGTCGATTTCCGCGCCAAGGTGCTTAAAAGTGAGAACATAAGCGCCTATCTGTATTATATCGCCATGCTCCAAATCAGCCTCACTGGTCTTTTTCCCGTTGACCATTAAACCATTACGGCTGCCGCCATCTTTCAGCCGAAACTTATAGTAGCCGATTTCGAGAATCGCATGTCGGCGACTGGTGCCAACATCCAGCAAGCAAAGTTCGTTCTTCCGCGAACGGCCTATTGTGATTTTGGATTCCCTGCGCAAAGGGAAACGGGTTGGGCTTTCCCCTTCTTTTTTCACAACAAAGTAAGCGAGTATTTTCTTTTCTTCTGCCACGGTAAACCAGAGAAAACCCTATAGGTATTTCCACGACAGAACAAGATCCTGCTCTCCACCGTTTAAAGATAGTTCCTCAGCGATACCAACCATAAAGGCGCCAACCATCCGTTCCTGCCACAAACCCCACCCTGCATCCCCCGTTCTTCAGGAGTTTCAGGTCGTAAAAGTCCTGCACAACGATTTCCTGAGCCAACCAAGAGCCCAGCTCTCCTTCGTCGCGTCGAAAGGGGCCTTGCCAATCGACAACCTGCATACTTACTCCCGCATACCGAAGAACATGTGGTGCTCCCCTCCTCCATCCCAACTCAATTACATGAGGTGGTCGCAAGCGGTGCAGTCCCTCCCGCAAAAGAAGAGCAGACCTTGCTTTCTTTGCAGCCCCCTGCCCCCTGAATCCCTGAACTTCATAAGCGTCATCGCAATAACTATCCAGAACCTTTGGCGAACCGGCACCTTGCTCACACTCTTGCTCCAGGTAACTTAAGACTTTAGCTACAGACTCAGGAGAGATACTGGCTCCTAAGAAAAAATCCTTTTGCCAAGGACGACGTTCACAAAAAAAAACCTTCACATGAACATCCCAAACCGATGATTCAAAAGCCCCCCCCTGAGTTTTGCTCAAAAGACATTCCAGCCAAGATTTAACATCGAGGCTGGGACAAGAAAGTTCAAACGACAATTGGCAGGAACCAGAGAATTCATAGTCCAAAGAAACTTCAATCCGATGCGCCAAATATCCACGCTCATCCAGACGCAGAGCAAACACTTTAAAAATCCCGTTTAAAACAAACTCCAGTTGGTTAAGGCTCGACAGGCCGTAATCCAAAGAAACAGATTCTTCAAAAAACTTTGTTTCAGACCCATCCTCTTCGCCAAGAACTCCATATTCCCCTAGTCTAAGGGAGCAATAGTGGCGATAAGCTTCTTTGCCGAAGCGCTCAGCAACATGTTCTGCTGGCAAGCCAAGGTAATCATCTGCTGTCCCTATCCCATAGCGCAGCAAATGGGTTTTTAGCTTCTCCGGAAAAATTCTTTCCCAGTACTCCTCTCGATTTTCACAGGTCATAGACCATCTACCGTTTCCGCAAGTTCCAAGAGGATGGATTGCCCCTCGCGACCACTGCGCGACTTGTCTATAGACAACCCCAAGAAGCCCTCTTTTTTGTGACACAGAAGACGAAAGTCTACCGATGAGCGGGCCGGCTTCCTCGCCAGCAAAAGAACCAAAAGGGTTTTCGACTGACGTAAGCGACGCAAAAAACGTTGCCAATAACGATTGGCCAGAACCTTATCCCTACGCAATGCCAAAAAATCGACAACAACAAGAGAGAAGCCTCCACTGCTCAATAAATGGTCTACGCAGGTTAAACTTTTCAAAAAAGGCTCTTTGCCACCAACACGCATCCACAAGAGGTTATCTTCAACCCCTCCCATGCTGGCAAAACTTAAAGGGTCAAAACAATCCAGAGGGTCAATCCATCCCACCCAAAGTCCCTGTCTGGTGGTACTTGCTGCCAACCATAAAGCAAATGTATTTGCGGCAAAGCTCCCTACAAACTCCGTCGCCGTTCCCAAGCAGAAGCCACCACCTAAAAACTTGTCGAGCTCCTCATGTTCACTCATTAAAAAATCCAATTCGAGTTCAAGGGTGGGCTGTAGTCTCCGGTCACGCCTTAATTCCTCAACAAGCTTGTCTCGCATCGTTCCTCCTTGGACCAGCAAACCTCAAGCACTAAACAGGTGTTCAGTCAACGATTTTTAGCGCACGGGTCTGACAATTTTTGTTGTGAAAGTTTATTGGCGCTGCCGGTAAGGAATCTTCGTTTGACTTAAGTAGAAAAACAAAAACTTCGTTTAAGGCTCTTATGTTTTTTGTCATGTCCTCTTTTTTACTTTTGACTTTCTCGGCGCCCGAGCAGAGCCTTGTTCTATAAGGCTTTGCGGGGTCGCTCGGATTTACAGATACTTTTTTCAAAAAAAAATCGCGGTTAATGTTTTTTTTCCTTGCATTAAAATTAGAAAGATATATAACCGCTCTTCTCTCGCGGATGACCAACCGTGGGGGGCTAAGTTGGGTCGCTTGCGATTCAATAAGCCCACAAAGGCTGGGCTGGTTAAGGTTGCTTTCGGGTAGCCTGCCGAGAAACGGGAATAAAACCTCGTAGCTCCGTTAGATATCATCCTTGTGGTGATGTCTTTTAAGAGCATGGGGGTACACTTGAGAAGTCAAGTAAGATCGTTTCTTTGGTTAAAGCCAGAAGAGCCCGTAACTGCTGGAGGAGTATCTGGCCCAGGTCGTGAGTTTTCGGACTTGTCGACATGCAAAGGATCTCTTGAGCTTAAAACCGTCGAAGTTGTGCGAAACAACATGGATGGCTCGTTATTTGAAAAAGTAACGTCAGCTCAAGAGGGGGAACACTCCATGAGCGAAGGTCGAAGGCGACACTGGACTTAAGGTGCGATTGAGAAATCAAGCTGTATGTCAAAGGACGTTATTGGGAAAAGCCTAAAGCTATCTTCGAGATAGATTGAGGTTTCGAAAGCAGTATTGAGAGACGCTGCCTGAAACGCCCAATGATGGGGAAATCGTCAGGGACCCGTAGAAAGTGTCAGCGTATGCTGGTAACCGGTCTTGGGTCTTCTTTATTGAGGACTTGCCCGACAGGGATGTTTGAGCCGATTTTATCGTCTTGGACAAAGACTCTGGAGTTGCTTTCGGGCTTCTTCGGTTCAGGGAATCAGGTAACTGTTGAAGGTATATGCCTTTGATGTGGCGCGTAAGGTCGTAAGAGATTCTTCAGTTTTCGGACTGAAGGTAGGTAAGCATCTCGAAGCCTGTAGAAGCGTAGAAACGCTATAACAGATTTTGGGTAACCAGATAGGATGCTTACTGAATGCTCTACGGACCATCGGAACCACGAAAGGATGATCCGGCGCAAGTTGGTGAAGTCTTTTGACAGGGAAAACGTTTAGGCTCCGACCCCATTGGTTTGGCTTCTATCCCCTACTCTTTTCCAGTACAGATTTGTTTTTCGGTTTTCGGACACTGGACATCGGACACTTATCTACTCGACTAAGGTGCGGCCATCCTTGTGAGGCGCCCGCACTAAGTCTCCGTAAACGGCTCGCACGGACATCGGACATCAAGAGGAGCAAACCCTTGCCCCACACCCAAGAGCCCCATAAAACACACAAAAGATGGATAATTTTAACGCCAAAGCATCGATTCAGGAAGCCCATGCTCCCCCCGCTTCCTGGTATTTCGAACAACGCTATCAAGACATCGAACGATACGAGATTTTCAGCAAACAATGGCTGGCGGTCAGCAGAGTAAATACCTTAGTAGAGCCGGGGCATTTTGTCTCAGGCTGCACGGCGCAAGAACCCTGGTTGATTGCACGACAAGAAGACCAATCACTCAAAGCCTTTGCCAATGTCTGTCGACATAATGGTACGGAGGTCGCCAGCGGCAAAGGTCATTGTCAGGAGTTTGTCTGTCCCTACCATGGTTGGACCTATGAGCTTGATGGACGCTTAAAAAAGGCCCCCCAACTCGGCGCCCGCGACAACTTCAAGAGAGCGGACCACGGGCTTAAAGAAATATCTGTACAGCTCTTTGGCCCCCTGCTGTTGCTCAACATCCAGCAAGGTGCACCCTCCCCAAAACTCACAGAACTCGAACAGCGCCTGACGGCCATGTCTTGGCAAGACCTGCGCTATGTCAAAAGCCAGAGCTACACCTTGAACTGCAATTGGAAAGTTTTTGTCGACAACTATCTCGACGGTGGTTATCACGTCGGGCATCTGCACAAAAACTTGGCTTCTAAGATTGACCTCGAGAGCTACCAAACAGAAATCTTTGACAACTTTTCCATTCAGTCCGTCAGTGGAGGCGATATAAACGACATGCGTCTTGGTTCTGATGCTCTTTACGCCTGGGTCTATCCGAACCTCATGATCAATCGCTATGGCCCGATGTTGGACATCAACACCGTCACTCCACTCACACCGACCACCTGCAGAGTCGATTTTGATTGGTACTTCGACAAGAAATGCGACAACGCTTTTATCGAAGAGGCAATTGGAGAAAGCCAACAAGTTCAGGACGAAGACATCGCCATTTGCGAATCCCTGCAAGTCGGTATGGGCTCCTCCCACTATATTCCCGGTCCCTATGCACCGAAAATCGAACACGCCAAATACT
>CAXGWX010000240.1:0-5118 GCA_964013445.1 uncultured Bdellovibrionales bacterium
CTGGTGACTAAGGAAGAAGTCTGGGCCGAGGAGTGGCAGTTGAATATTGGCGCCGGTACACTGGATGGGGAGAGCCTGCGTACGCAGCTTGAAGGGCGATTGAGAGTTGAATTCAGTCGTCTTGTTGGCGGGCCAGAGCAGATCAGAGAGGATGTTTTTAGGACCGCGCAACCGAGTCAGGCTAAGTCAGAAACTGCTGCGGAGAAGGAAGGGCAAGAAAGACCGGAGCAGGATAGTCCGGACGTAAAGGAGCTTGTGGATGTTCGCCTCAATTCCGTTCCACCAGGGGCAGCCGTTTATCTGAACAATAAAAAGCAGGGAATCACGAATCTGATGGCGAAGCTCCGACCCGGAAAATATAAGCTTACTTTGCATAAAGAGCAGTATGAAGATTTTGCTTTGAGCTTGGTTGTGCAGCCGAAAAGAGCACAGAATATCGAACTCAAATTGATACCGCGATTGAATACGCGGCAGCGGACCTTGAAAATTGTCCGCTGGAGTTTGTTGGGGACAACCGCTGTGTCCAGTGTCCTCTGGGGCGTTTTTGCGTTTCAGGCGAACGATAAGTACAACGAAGTGCGCAGGGGCTTTTACGAGAATTCAACCATGGCATTGAGCACAGAGGGCGTCAGCCTTGGACGCAATGCGAAAGTTAGTGCTATTTCAACAGCGATCAGTGCGGTGACAACTGCAATCTTCTGGCTGGCATTGGAGTTTTAAAGTGGGTGCGTTTAAAACGAGTTTTGTTCTGCTTCTCATGCTTTTGCCTCTTTCTTGTGTTTGGCAGAAGGATTTTAATGCCTACCGTTGTGATTCTGCCCATTTGTCCTGCCCAGAGAACTATTATTGCGATTTGGATAAATCCCGCTGCCTCGCTTGTGTAGATAATCCGGAGCATACCTCCTGTGTTCAGCTTTGTGGGAATGGGGTTGTTGATGCAGGAGAAGGTTGTGACGAAGGTGAGGCTAATAGTGCGACGGGTAAGTGTTCGGAAGAATGTCTTCGGTTGACCTGCGGTGATGGTGAGAGGGATGAGGTGGTCGAAGAGTGTGACTATGGGAAGGAGGATTCAGCAGAGTGTAATGGGACGGGTGCGGGAACACGACAATGCACAGTCCCTAAGTGTGGCGATTCATACACCAACCATGCGGCCGGTGAAGAGTGCGATGATGGAAATGAAGTGGACGCAGATGGTTGTTCGGGCAAATGTGTGATTGAGGAGGGTTGGGACTGCTCCTATGATGAGGTGTTGGGACGCAGCGTTTGCTCGGTTGTGTGTGGAGATGGCAAGCAGGTTGGTCATGAGGAATGTGATGATGGGAATCAAATCAATACGGATTCGTGCCTGAACACTTGCGTTGAAGCTCGATGCGGCGATGGTGTTATCGGACCAGGAGAGCTTTGTGATGAAGGTGATGACAACGCTGAAGGTGCAGCATGTAATATGACATGCACAACTGTGGATTGCGGCAATGGCATTGAGGATGCTGGTGAGGAGTGCGATGATGGTAATGACTCAAACAGGGACACTTGCTTAAACACTTGCGTTGGCGCATCGTGCGGGGATGGCTATATCAGAGCTGATGAGGAAGAATGTGACGGGGATGGTGAAGGCAGCGGTGGGGTGACGGCCATGTGCGATGTGGATTGTACAGCTTCTTTATGTGGCGACGGGTTAGTTAATAGTCTGGCGGATGAAAGCTGTGATGATGCCAACAGCGCAACCTCTGATGCTTGTGTTCAATGTGTTTGGGCATCTTGCGGCGACGGCTACATTTGTGCAGGAGACACTTGTGCCGACAGTAATGCACTTTCGGGACCTGAGGATTGTGATGGTGGAGGCACGGAGACTCAGAGCTGCGATATAGATTGCACTTATACGTCCTGCGGTGATGGGACCACAAACACCGCTGCGGGCGAAGGATGTGATGATGGCAATGATGACGACACGGATACCTGTACAAACAGCTGCGAGCCGGCAAGGTGCGGGGATGGTTTGCTCTGTTCGGCACAGGATTGCCTGACAGGCCCGAATAACGGAGCGGAAGAATGTGATGACGGGAATGTAACTTCCGGCGATGGGTGTAGTGACGCCTGTTCTGTTGAAGATGTGACACCCGTATGTGGCAATGGTGTTCTCGAATCAGGGGAAGAGTGTGATGTAGGGCAAGGCAATGGTATTGCAGGGAGCTGTACGAAGGCTTGCACAAAGATTTTCCTGGCAAGTTTGGACATTGTTCCTGCAGAGCAGACACAAGATGTGGAGGTTCAGGGCTTACATCACTTAAATGACTGCCCAGGTGAGAGCGGGCGCTACGTGCTAAGTGAGAATTTTCTCCTGTTGGGGCATCGTCAGGGCATGACGGATAGCGATAACCTTGGGCCATGGAATGAAATGGTCACGGGTATGAATGACCGTGTATTTGGGGCTGTTTTCGATGGCAGTCAGGAAAGCTTTGCCCAAGAACCTTGGGTTTATGACGGTGGGGCGCAGATGACCTCGTCGACCTATTTCAAAGACCATCTCTTTTTGAATATAAACAGAGATACAAACGACCAAACGTCTAATCAGGGGCAGCCCATTGTTGAAGGAATGCGCACTCTGCCGACAGGCATCGTCAGTGTAGGGGAAGAAACATGCTCAGGAGGCAATGTTGAAACTTGGTCCTTCCCTGGGCGAAATATGCGGCCCGGGACCACCCATTGGCTGGATACGGGGCTTGATGAGCATGGGAGTCTACAGGATTATTTCGCCTGGGTGGGCTCAATTGGTGGCGAGGATGAGTGTTACGGCAGCCAGTGCGGGCCGGAGGAGATGGGCTTAGGGGATATGCGTGACGGGGACCGGGCCGGATTGATCCTGGGCTTTCCTGCAAGTGCGCCGGAGATAGAAGCGGAGCACCTTGCAGGCTGTGCTACGCCGGCTAACACAGATGTGTTCAATGAAGTTGAAATAGAGGAAATGGCCTATTTCGCCTCAAGGGATACAACGGGGCACAGCTGCCCGGGAAACGGGGATGAGACTTGTGAGCCACATTATCGCTGCGAATCTGTGGATGGGCATGACGACAAGATTTGCGTGCCTGATGATATGCCGTTCGTGGTTGCGGGGGAGTTCAGCGAGTTTTTGCCTGAGCAAAGTACTTCAGTGCAGGCCTGCGGGCAAGATGGCGATATTGCTCTTGGCTCGAGCGCTGAGTCGGGAGTTTTCCTTGCTCAATATACAATTAATGAAAACCAAGAGTTTATCCGGAACAACGTGACCCATCTCTTTTCGAACACTCCCAATGGAATTGGCATCAAGAGTCTGCAAGTCGATGTGGCATCGCAAAAAGTATTCCTTCTCTTGGCTTGCACTGGTTCTTGTACAGTTTTTCTCCGGGATTCGACGAAGTCGGAGTTTGATTTTGGTGCCGAGGCATCCGGTTTGATGCTGCTCGTCTATACTTACGACGATGAATCAGGTTTTGCGCCAGAGGAAGCGGTTTTGGTTTGGAATGCAGAGGGGAACTCAGACTCTCTGAGTAGGCATGGAACGATAGAAGTAAAATCCCTGGAATCCGATGGAGGCAACATTATTGTTTTTGGTGGTTGTTTTCATGGTAAAATAGGTTTGGCAACGACCAGCATTGAGGAAAATTCGGAGTGGTCCTCCTCAACAGCCGAGCCAACTATAATCTTAGATGCCAAGGGGAATTCTCAGGACTTTTTTGTTGCGCGTATCAGGGCCTTTGGGAGCCGTGCACTGGAATTGGTGGAGGATTACACCGAGGCCTACGGAACAAGGCGACGTGATGAATGTGTGGCAGCACTCTATCCGGTTGATGGGGAGGGCTACCGTTCGACTCTGGTGGCCGGAACCCATATAGCACAAGGTTCCGGGACCGGCGACCCTGCCCAGGAAAATGACCTCTCTGAAGCTTTTAAGGCTCTGGAACTTTCAGAACGAGAGCATCTCTTTTTCGGGCGAACCTACCATTCAGCAGAATAATGGAGATCTTTTGTGTCGACTAATAGACTTTCGATTCTCGAGCCTGCCCTGTGAAATCAATATAGACCGTTTTGAGTTCGGTATAAAACTCAATGGCAGTCTTACCCATTTCCCGATGGCCGATGCCCGTAGCCTTCACTCCGCCGAAGGGTAGCTGAGCTTCGCCACCCATGGTTGGGGAGTTGACGTGGGTAATGCCGGTTTCGATTTTATCTAAGAAGCGAAAGACCCTATTCACATCGTTCGAGTATACAGAAGAGGTGAGCCCATACTCGACGTTGTTGGCGACCTCGATGGCCTCTTCGGGGGTATTAACACGAATAACGCTGAGTACCGGGCCGAAAGCTTCTTCCTGAGCGATTCGCATTTCAGGTTTGACCTGGTCAAAGATAGTGGGCTTGACAAAAAAGCCCTTGGCTAAGTCACCTTCGTTAAAACGCTCGCCACCACAAAGCAGTTGGGCCCCTTCGTTCTTAGCGATGTCAATATAGTCAAGGACACTTTGCATTTGGTCTTCATCAATAGAAGGGCCCATGCTGGTCTTTTCGTCCATGCCATTACCGGCGACAACTTCTTCAGCCAGCTCTTTGACCCGTGCGACAAATTGGTCCGCGATATTGTTCATAACAATGGCGCGACTTGTTGCGGTACAACGCTGTCCCGTTGATCCAAAAGCGCCTTGAGCTGTTGCTACAGCGGCCAGCTCCACATCCGCATCGTCAAAGACGACAATCGGGTTTTTACCACCCATCTCGCATTGGACTTTGGCTCCGCGACTTGAACACTGAGTGTTGATGAGATTGCCGACCGCATTAGAGCCGGTAAAACTTACCGCTTTGATGCGTGCATCATTGACCAAGGTTGCGCCAACATCCTGATCGCCACCCATGACCAGATTAAGGACGCCTTGGGGAAGTCCCGCATCCAGAAAGAGTCGGGTGACGAGCTCACCGGTCCAGGGGGTCTGGGGCGCAGGCTTGAAAACGACCGTGTTTCCGGTGACAAGGGCGGGTGCGATTTTCCAAACCGGAATCGCTACGGGGAAATTCCATGGGGTGATAAGGCCAACGACGCCCATGGGCTCCTTAACGGTATAAGCGACTGTGTTTGGCATCTCTGAGGGCACA
>CAXGWX010000241.1:0-5052 GCA_964013445.1 uncultured Bdellovibrionales bacterium
CAAAAAATAGCCGAAGAAGACAGCTTCGTTACTGAACCCGGTGATTCGACCACCACCCATGTGCTGGGCGATGCTTTTAGGATGGAGCCGGGAGAAGAAACCGGTGTTAGACTCCTGGGCAAGAATTTAAGCGCGCTACCGTCTCTCTCGCAGGAAGCCCAGAGCTTTTTGGCCAAAGGCTTTGAGTCCAGCACTTCGGAGCCGTCATCCTTAGCAGAGATGCAGGCCGAGGCACCGGCGCTGATTGCTGAGTTTGAACTCCATCAAAAAGAGGCCATGCGCATTGTCGACCATTTTGAGACCTCTGGCCCTGAAGGGGAGCCTTCCCTGGCTCGCGTTCTGCAAAGTCGCTTGGAAATGCCAACATTGAGTTTGCGTGCGATCAGCGTGGAAATTGGTTCAGAGAAAAAGCATCCAGAGCCGGATGAAGCACGATTGGCGGATTTGCGAGCCTTGCGTCAGTATGTTCAGGCGAAGCGTTTGGAAAGTGAATCCACCGCCGCCTTGCTTTTGCTCGAAAGTCCCCATGGCCTGACGCAGTTGCGCAAGTTTGAGGAGGGCGTGCAGACATCAGGGCGTGCTTATGAGGCCGACTTCAAAAGACTCGAACCACAGCTCAGAGAGATTAAAAACGAATTAGCGGCGTTGCAGCAAAAGCCGCCACAAAACGCCGCGGAGTTGCAGGCTTTTGAGAAAAACTATCTGGCTTTACGTGCGAAAGCTGCACCCATTGAAGAGAGATTAGCTCAGCATGTGCAAGCTCAGGCTGATATTAAGGCGGGCATCGACAGCACTGTAACGGCCTACGAGAAGCATTTGGCCGAGAAATCGCCGATGGGTAAGGCCCTAAAAGAAAGCGGCGTGGTTGAATTACTTAAAACGCAGCAGACCGCTATCAATGAAACATTTAAAACGTCTTTGCAGGAATTGGTGCAATTGCGCGAAAGCCAGGTTCAGGTCGAAGCGCTTGGCGGCGAGCTTGTTCTGCGTCAGCATATCAGGCCGGCGTTGAACGTTGCATTGGAACGTGCTGGTTTAAGCGCTGTCCAGGAAGGCGACCATCAGGCTTTTCAAACTCAGGTTGAAGCACTCAGGCAAAAGCTTGGCGTGCATAAGACCACTTTGGAGGGGGTCTCCGCCGGTCAGCAGGCCGGTGTGTTGTTGCAGGATATAGAGGCGCAGGACCAGGTGCGTGCCTATTTGCAGCGTTTTGGTCAGAGCAGCCAGGATGATTTAGGACCTTTAGGCCAGGCAAATAATCTTGATGCCCTTAAAGCACAACTTGAGGCGAAAGGCGTTAATACTGAAGCAGCGTCGGAGGGACTGAGCAGAGCCGAGGCTTTGCTGCAGGTGGCGAGGGGTTATGAAAAATCAGCCCTCTTGGCTGCGGCGGGTCTTACAGTTCCCAATCTTGATGACCCCGCATCCGTTGCCAGAACCGTGGAGGCTTTAACCGAGGTTGTTGACTTGAGCGCCGAGGAGCAGGAGGCACTGGCAAGCCTTGAACCGGCCCAGCGTCTCGAACCGCTTATTGGTAAACTTTCGAGTCAATATGAAGGAGCGGCACAGGTGGCGGCGGGTGTTCTGGTGGGAAGCTTGCATGTGCCGCCGGAAAGCCTTGACCGCTCAGGTTTTCCTGTTGGCGCAGCGATTCTAGCGGAGTTGCGACGCCAGGTTGAAGGGGATTTGTTGCCGGAGAATCGAACTCTCTTTCCCGACAAAGGGGTTACACCGCAGGAGGCGCGGGAGCTCGCAGGCTTTCTGCAAAATCCTCCAAAAGTTGCGGAGAAGCCAAGCCCGCTCGTTCAGAGGTTGACAGAACGTATGCAAGCCCTGCAACGTTTTTCCGCCCAGGATGTGGGGGAATTGGAAAGAATTGGCTACAAGTATAACCGCAGTGACTCCTTAAGCTTTAACTACGTTCAGAGCCGCTTGGCGGATCCAGGGTTGCCTGCGGATGACCGTTTGGCTTTCTCCCGTTTGGTGAAAAGGGAGGGCAACGAGCTTGTTCCTTCAGAGCTGTTTAAGACCATGCATATTAGCTATGGTAAACACAATTTTGTACCTGGCGGTGGCTGGGAAACCCGGACCATCAGTCGTAAGGATCTGGCGGTTATGCGCGGTATACTTGTGCATAACGATGCTTTGCCAGAAAAGTCTCTGCCTTTAGGGCTGCTGCGCGCAGATATGCTTATCAATGCCCGCAAGCTCGACCATCATTTAAGTGAAGACACGGAAGATTTTTACCGGGTGCGCAGTGCGATTAAAGGCGCCTATGCGGATCCTTATACTCGGCAGGAGCGACGACTTTTAAATGCCCTTTACCAGAAACAACCGCACGCCGAAGGGAAGTCACTGCAGGCTTCAATCCAGGAGTCGTTTGCTTCGGGATGGTTCGGTTCTCGGGAGTTTGCCGCCAAGCGTGGTGAGTTACTTGATTTGATTGACCGAGAAAGCGCGGAAGATTTTGCGGCAGATTACGACCCGGCCGTGCTTAGAGCGCGCGGCGATACGCCTTATGACTATGCCACCCGACTGGGCCGCCTTTATGGAGTGGATGTAAAGCAGCCGCAACGGGCAGCTGAGGATTCGAATTGGTCCCGCTCTGCTGGCCAATCGGTGCTGCTTAATGATGATGAATTGGCCGACGCTATTGAGGATTGGAATGACGATGGCCGCCGCCCGAGAATTGATGCCCAGCGGCCAAACCTAGCAGATATCCAGCGACTAAAGCGAGCCGGGGAGTACAGACCTTCATCGAGTCGCCATGCGGAGAACGTCAGGAAATTAACAAGAAGCCACGACCAGGCACAAGTCGCTTTGCAAAACTTTTTCCGGGCGTCCGAGGCCAAGGACCAAAAGGCTGCAGAAACTTATTTTGACCAAGCTATCAAGGCCCATAGTGATTATTGGACCACGAGCAGAACCTATTCCGCATCTCAATCCGCCTATATGGACCAATACATTCAGAATCTCGAAGATGGGGCTACGGTGGCCCGCTATACCCGGGATGGTGCGATTCTCATTGGCACCACCATCGCGACCGCTGGCGCAGGAACGGCAGTGGCCGGCGCAGGTCTTTTTGCCCGGACGGGCATTGCCTTAAGTGCAGGCGTTGGTTTTGGTACCGCCACCTCTTTGGCTTCCCGTGGTGTGGGAGAAGCTGGTTATGCAATGAGTGGGCAGGGCGCATCCTGGGGTCGTTTCGCTCAAGGCATGGGCAGCGACTTAAAAATGGTCGGACAGACCGCCGCCTTTACGGCGGTGCCCGTGGGCATCTATGGAAAGCTCGGTCAAATGGCCAGTGGTGGCTCGAATTTCGCTAAAGCGGCAGTGCAAGGTGTGGTCGGACAACGCTTGACCGCTGCAGGGATGAATACGACTCTCGATATAGGTACGCACTATGTGAACAAAGTGTTCCACCCCGAATCTGCGCAGGCCAAAGACGGCTATAGCGCCAAGCGTGGGCTTTTTGTGGCCGGGGTTGGCGCGGTTTTTGGTACCACCAATTTTGGCTTGGCCTCTCGAGGCAGCAGAACCGCCCAAACCGCCGACTACGTACTTGATGTGGTTTCGGTGGGCATTGAAGGCTATGGGGTCGAGGCGGTTGAAGGACGTGCCGGACACTTTGACCCGCAAGCAGCCCTTAATATCTTGGCAGTGCGGCTGGCGACTCGACAAAAGGGTGTGCGTGATGTGAGTGGCAACTCTGGTGTGAAGAAAACTTCCGTAGAAAGCACGCCGGTGCGTGATGTTGTGCCACCAGCGGCACGCAAAAATGGTTGGAGCGATGCGGTGCTCGATTTAGCGGTTGCCAAAGGCTACGCCATCGACATGGGAGGCCGGCCGCCCACTGATCTCATCTTTAAAGCGATTGAGAACGAAGCCCGCTTAGATGTTGGACTGAAGAGTGAGACAGGCACGGAGAGTACACCAAATAGGATGTTTTCCTCCGAGTCGGTGGAAGCAAAAATGGATGCGCTTACTCAAACTCGTGTCGAGCGCAAAAATAGCCAAACGAAGTTGAATCAGCTGGCTGAGGATGTGTTGATTGGCAGTGTGAATGAAACTCAGGTCAAAAGTCAACTTGAGACTTTACGTTTGACCCTGGCCCGTGAAGAGAGCTCCAATCTTCGTTTGGAAAAGGATTTGCGTCAGGCTGAAGCTTTGGCCAGAGATGAGAACCTACGCAGCAGTGTTGCCGAGTATAAACGAGAGTTCATAGGAGCGGATAGGCAGGCTGCGGCACAATTGACCGCATTTCGTGAATTCTACGATGCCGGTAAGGCAGCTTTTGCTCAGCGGCTTACGGGGCAAGGGATTTTGGATGGGGATGTTGCTGGGGTCTCGCCGCGGGTGGCATTGGCCATTCAGCACCGCATGCAGAGCAAGCACAGTTCTGTCGATATGCAAGGCGCAGCCAACGTCGAGCATCTCTCCACTGTCCTTGATGGAAACTTAAGAAGTGAGGCACAAAGGCTGGGGCGCTCTTTAAAGCAAAGCGAAGTCGACCAAATTGCCCTTGAAACCGTATTGACCGATGCGGTGGGCAAAGGCCGCTCGCCCAAAGAGCTGGCGGATATGCGGATTGCACCGCTTAAAGATGGGCAAGGTAACATTCTCCGCACTGGCGGCGAGTTTTGGGAAAGTGCTTATAGGCATCAACTTCGAAATGTTTATGCGGACGAGCAGACATTCAAGCAACCTTTCGAGCGTGGAGAACTGAAGCTCGGTGATGAAGCGAAGATTAAGGCTGCGATTGATCTACTGGCGAAAGATACCGGGGGGCTGATGCCTTTTGAATTACAGCCACGGCTTAAGGAGTTGGTCACAGCAGGTAAGCTTAATGAAACGCAAAGCGCCAAGGTGACAGAGATTTGGAGTAAAACTTTTCTTGCCGAACCCTTTCAGGCGGGAACGCTTTTACATGGGGTACCGGATTATCAAGGAGTACGGGAAACGGTTCTTTTGGCTGGCGGCGATGAAGGCGCGGCAGTGCGTGCTTACGAGGCGACGCTTGGTCACCATATGGCGGGCTTTGTAGCCAACGGT
>CAXGWX010000242.1:0-4994 GCA_964013445.1 uncultured Bdellovibrionales bacterium
CAGGATTGACCTCTTCGTCACTCGCCTCTTTAACTTCTGGGGTCCCATTCGCATCAGCATTGCCATCATCACCCTCAGTGATATCTTCGGCCACCGTTGCTACCCCATCACCTTCAGCTGCTGCTAAACACTTACGGCTTTCCAACTGCTTGATAAACTTTTCAAGATCATGGGTCTGAATTTCAAATTCATATTCGGCCTTAATCTCGTCGATAATCTCTTGTAACGACCTTTTGCCATCAAGCTTCTGCGCGATAATGTATTCAATTTCATAAATGCGAAAACTAGATTGATTCTCGACATCATCAACCCGGTAGAAAACCACTCCCTGATCTTCTTCCCTTACACAATCGAGATCTTGGCGAAAACGCGGCTGCATGGCCCTATCCTCTCAAACTTCCCACCAAAACCCAAATAGTTTGCCTAATAAGAAATGGCTTTATTTATGAGGTCCTTCACGAACCTCTTCAAAGAGTCGAATGTAGCGAGTACGACCAAAGCGTTCAATGCGGCCCTTCTTGATTTTAAGAAAATTAGGACGACCAATTTTAGCTGAAAAGAGTTTTGTATCCACCTCGTTGGTGCACCATACGACCAGAGTCTTCACCAAAAAACCGCCCTGAGCCACAGCCCACGCCGCATACCCGGCCTCAACCTTCACATCACGCATATCCCCACATTGCCACTTCACTCCAGCAACGACGTGACCTTGGCGCGCATCAACGTGAACCTCCTTAAGTCGACCTTTCAAGGGTGTTGTATTCGCTGACTCCTTAATCTTCGCTTGCATTTGCTTATCAAGACCTTCGGCCAGCGGACTCACACGAGCTACAATTTCCTTTAAGGCCTCCCCGGTCAAACCAATGGTTTTCGCTATTTTTGCAAAGCGCGCATCCTCGCTATCCTCTGCAAGACGAGGATCTTCTTTTCCATTCATCCAGTCTTTATAGGCAGCATAATCCTCAAGCGTTAAAGATGGTGCGTTGGCACTCGCAACGGCGCTAAATGCATAAGTGCTTAAAATAAAAGCAGATAGTGCTATTTTTCGCATAAACTCCTCCACGGACTAATCTAGGGTTTTACCCCCAAATCGCACCTAAGGTAAGGGACAATCACCAAAAATTAGCATTGTTTGAAAAATTGGTTAAAATTCTTAGAAAATTGAGAACTTAGCAATGCCACGAGGGTCAAAAAAACAGACTCAGGGGTCGCAACAGCGGCGCTCTACCCAATCCTTTCGCAAGGAAATTGTTGATCTGCACCGTGAAATTTTCCGACGCAACAAAGAGCGTATCAATGATTCAGTATACGGTTATTCCGATCTCTTCAGAAAATATGAGGAGGAACATAGCAAGGTAACCCTCGACTATCAGCGCCGTGCCAGCTTTGAAGAACTCGACAAGCAACTACTGAAAACCAATGTTTGCTACTTTGGCGATTATCACACCCTTCCACAGGCGCAGCGGAGCTTTCTAAGAATTCTACGTCGCCTCCCAGAGGACAGAGAAGTTATCATCGCTTTAGAATTTTTTCAGGGTAGGCATCAAAAGCATGTGGATGCATTCATGGCCAATGAGCTCGAAGCGCAAGACTTCTTAAAAAAGACAGACCATCAAGGTGGATGGGGCTTTGGTGATTTTCCAAGTTTTGAACCGATTTTGGAATTAGCAAAAGAGCGCAATTATAAAGTTTTAGGCATCGACACAAAATCCTATGGGCTCGCCGGAGCCTCCCTGGCTGCGCGAGATAAATATGCTGCGCGAAAAATCACGCGCGCACTTAAACAAAATCCGAATGCCTTGGTTATGACTCTCATCGGAGAGCTGCACATCGCACCAGCACACTTGCCGGCGGAAGTAGGAAAGCTGCTACAACAGGCGAATGCCGCACATCAATCTCTTATTATTTATCAAAACTGTGAGCGTATCTTTTGGAAACTTGAAGAAAAGGGTCTCGAGCACAGCGTTGCCGTGGTCAAAGTTCGCCCCAGTGAATACTGCATGAACAACACCCCTCCCATTGTTTGCCAGCAGTCATTCCTCAACTGGCTTGACGTTGAAGATGCCCCTGAACTCGAAGCGCCGGAATACAATTTTCGGCAATATGCGGGGGTGATTGCAGATTTTTTTGATTTACCCTTGGGACACGAACTTGATGAGCTTGAAATAACTTCGGTTATTGACCTATCTTTTTTGCAGCGACTTGCCCGTCGCGGAGACTTTAGCGAAGACGATATGGTGCGCATCCGAGAACAAATTCTTGATTCAGAAAGCTATTATATTCCTCAGGCCAAAATGGCTTATCTGGGTAATTTATCCGCCAACCATACGTCAGAAGAAGCAACCCATTTTCTACGCCATGTCTGCTCAAAATCCTTTGAAGAACCACAGCTCCTGCTCGACGCATTCTACACAAGAGCTCTTGAGGAAGCGATTGGGTTCATGGGTTCTAAAATCATCAATCATAAACGTAAAGCGCCTCCACTTCCCTATTTTGAACGCTTAAGCAAAAGCAGAAGCATTTCACCTAACGACAAAAAATTCGCACGACTGGTTCTCAAACACGTTCACCTTGAGCAGGGAATCCGTGTGCGAAATATGGATGCGGTCTACGACTGTGGCCCAGACCTGTTTAATCAGGTCACGCACGTTTTGGACTATCGGCTTGGAGAGCGTCTCTACTATGCTCTCGTTGAAGGAGTTCTTAATAAATCCCAAATGCGAGAATTGTTTTTTTACGATTTTTCAGAAGAGGGACTCGCTTTGCAAACCTATTTCGAACTCATGACCATAACCCGCCATGTCGTGGTTCCAAACCGTCTCTAACACTCTACTCGACAATGCGATCGGCGAGCTCCCGAATCACACCATAGCCGCCACGTGTTTGACAAATAAGTTTTGCAATCTTTAAAACCTCATGATGGGCGTCCGCTGGCGCTGCAGGGTAACCGACTACCTTTAAAGCTTCGTAGTCATTTAAATCGTTACCAATGAAAAGCGTCCGCTCAGGCTGATAGTTGTTCTCTTTACAAAACTCCAGCAATGCGGCCCTCTTATTGCTGCAGCTATGAATGATATCGAGTTTCAATTTTTCTGCACGTTTACGCACAACAGGATTTTTTTCAGTGGTCAGTATCAATTGCGGCAATCCTTTTGCCCGAATCAGTTCCGTGGCAAAACCATCGCCACGATGGGCGAAAACCGCCTCACGGCCATCCTCCAAAACGAGGACCCTATTGTCGGTCATCACACCATCAAAATCATAGATAACAAGATCCAGATCAGCCGCAGCTATGGTTAATTTCTCTGGGTCCACTGTGCACCTCCCTCAAAAAACAAGGTAAATTAAGGGCTTATGTCAATTATGCTAAAATAACAAGGGCACGGACGCAAGTCTGGTACTGGGTCACGAAGCACACGCGCTCCCTTGTAGGAATGCTCCTTAAAAGCTATAGGACACCTCGAAAAGGCTAATTTAAGAGCGGAGTAAAAAATGAAGACAGCTTTAGTATGTGGTGCAGGCGGCTTTATTGGCAGCCATCTCGTCAAGAATCTTAAAAGTGATGGCTACTGGGTTAGAGGCGTAGACCTAAAGAATCCAGAATTCTCTGCCAGTCAAGCAGATGAATTTGTCCAAGGCGATCTCAGAGATCCTGTTTTATGCGCACAAGTCTGCGAGCAACCTTTTGACGAAGTCTATCAACTGGCAGCAGATATGGGGGGAGCTGGTTTTATTTTCACCGGTGAAAACGACGCTGACCTCATGCACAACTCGGCCCTTATTAACCTCAATATGGCCAAGCTCTGCCTGGAACAGGGCGTCAAGAAGGTATTTTACTCTTCATCCGCCTGCATGTATCCAGAGTACAACCAACTCGATCCGGACAATCCAAAGTGTTCTGAGGACTCTGCTTATCCGGCCGCCCCGGATAGCGAATACGGCTGGGAAAAGCTGTTTAGTGAGCGCATCTATCTTGCTTTCCACCGTAATCACGGACTCGATGTTCGTGTCGCCAGATTTCATAATATTTTTGGTCCAGAGGGCACGTGGACAGGTGGACGAGAAAAGGCTCCAGCTGCCTTTTGTCGAAAAGTTGCGGAAACACCGGATGGTGCCGAAATTGAAATGTGGGGTGACGGTAAACAGACACGCTCATTTTTATTCATTGATGAATGCATTGAAGCGATGCGCCGTCTTATGGAGTCTGACTTTATTGGGCCTGTAAACATTGGCTCTCAAGAAATGGTCACAATTAATGAATTAGCAACCATCGTCATGGAGATTGCCAATAAAAACCAAACAATCAAACACATTCCCGGCCCCCTCGGAGTGCGAGGACGCAACTCTGATAACGCACTAATACAAGAGAAGCTTGGCTGGGCCCCTGCGGACTCACTTCGGGCCGGCTTGGAAAAAACCTACCCATGGATTGCGGATCAGGTAAAAAGTGCAGCGGCGGCTGCATAAATTTGCTGAGACAAACTCAAAACGACTTATGCAGTGAATCGGAACGATTAAGCTCAGCAATCAGTCCCAAATACTGTTGAACGACCCTGTTTAATGCGTAGCCATCTTCAAATGCTGCGAGAGAATTCCTGGAAAGCTTTTTGAGCATTTCCGGGTCATGATACAGGGTGAGTACAAACTCTTTAAAACTGTGTGCATCACCTGAGCGAATCACCTTACCACATTCAAGTTCTGCGACAACACGCGCAACCTCTGCCTCCTCCTCCATAATCGCCACAAGAGGAGCACCCGATGCCATCATTGCAAAAGCTTTTGAGGGCACAGACCCACCCGCATGCCCCGGAGAAAGGCTGACCAAACCAAGATCCGCACAGGAAAGCGAATAGGCCAAGTTTTCACGCTCGACATGGTCATAAACTATACAATTATTCATCTTGCGTTGCTCAATGACCTTAAGAACATCGACCTTTTTTTGTCCCTCTCCAACAAATATAAATTTAATGGAGATAGACTTGAAATTAGACAAA
>CAXGWX010000243.1:0-4982 GCA_964013445.1 uncultured Bdellovibrionales bacterium
CCAAAATAATGCAAAGCCCAATGAAAGTAGAATGAGTACACCGCCCATGATATTCTGTGTCGAATTCTTCGTTTCCTTGCGCATGCTGGTAAGTAAGTTTGATTCTTGAGCTTCTTCGGCCTGCCCTGCCCCTGTTAAAGCCTTCTTGTTCTTAGCTTTGCGCAAGCCAAGCCCCTCGCCCCAAGCCTTTTTCTTCTGGGCGCCAAAAAATTCAGGACTTACTTCCTCTACAAGATTATCCTCTACACTTGCCAGCTCAGGCATCGGTTCTGGAGTGGTCTTTTCCTGCTGGGCCAGAGCTACTACTGGCTTAGGCTGTGCCGTCGGAGTGGCAATTTGTGGCGCAGGACGAACTGCCGGACCATCATAAACAATGGCCGTAAAGGGTTCCACTTGCAGATTCGTATGCTTGGCTAATGATATAATTTCTTCAGCCGCCTCAAGAACAATCACGCTCCCCTTGCGTACGCTGCGTGTGCGTAAGGTTTTGACCGGACCATATTCCAGGTCAATTTTTTCCGCCTTCACCTGCACATCGGGAAAATAAAAGACCAAATTCCCACCGACGTGTTTATCGTGCTTGAGCAGTGCGCTCTCGGGTCCATTTAATTGAATAGACAGGCCTGTAGCCGTATTTTCGGCCGCTGACACATGTAACCATGGTCGCTCAGCTGAAGCCCCCTGCAATAAAGAAACGAGTGTTAAAACCGCAAGCTGCATACCCATTAGCTCATCTCCTTGAGCACACCACTGTGTCGTAATCGCTCGTCCGGACTCACAACTTCGGTTACCCGCACGCCGTAACGGTCTCCCATGACAACCGCTTCACCGCGCGCCACCAGCTGGTTATTCACACGTATGTCCAAGGGTTCATCTGCGGATTTTGCAAACTCCAAAACTGAACCGGGACCTAAGTCAAGGGCCTCTGAAATCTTAATTTTACGTCGCCCCAGCTCGACGGTCACCTCAACAGGAACGTCCAAAACCCGTCCCAAATCATCGGAAATTGTCGAAGCCATACTTGGCGCAGCGCCCGTCTCCGGGGCCGCTTCGCTGCTTGTTTCTGGACTATTCTCGTTTACATTTTCATCAGTCATGACAACTCCGTTTCGATTTCCACACCAAAGACACCGTGCTGCTGCACAGGCTTGGCATTAAACTTATGTATCCCCTCGATAAGCACAGGTATGGTATCGTGTCGCCCTCGGTCTAAGCGCAACACATCACCTGCTCGCAAACCGAGCAAATCAGCTAAAGAAAGGTCAATATGCCCAAGCGAACCAATCACTTCTACATCCGCACGGGCCAAATGCTTGACCATCCATTCCGGTCGTTTCTGTGTCCCTGCAGTCGCTTCCCCCTGCAGACCAAGCTTCATAAGCTCGACAAAAAGGACTAAATCAAGAGAGTATTGCTCACCCGCAACTTCCAAATCAAAGCGGCAGAGCAAAGCAGAATCCATAGAAGCAGGAACCTCTGCCGTAAGGCCTACCTGTACATATCGGTATCCAAGCTGAACATTCGCGCCTGGTAAAACCTTACTTTGTACCAACGACAACACTTTATCGAAAAAGTCCGCAAAGGTTTTGCGCTCAAGCTCTGTTAGAGGTGAAGCAGCAACCGCTTCTTTCGCTTCAGCACCTTCTTCCTCACCGGTGCCCTCTTCTGGGCTCTCTTCCTGGTACTCATCATCATCACTCTTCTGTGCCATAGGAAGGCCGCCAAAAACCTGCTCGACAACCGCTCGACAGAAGGCATCATTAAAGCCGCAAAAGCCCTGAAGCTCGCCTGCTGAATCAACAATCTCAGCCACGCCCGTATGGGCAGCCAGCGCCTGCTCGATGGTCTTTGGACCAACCAACTCAAGTGGTTTTGGATGAACCACCGTTGCAGCGCGAAGAGACTTTCCAATGGTCTCCTCAAGGCCTAACGTGAAGAGACGAAAAGGAGACTCAAAGCTGGGGACTTTTTCTCGGAAGGACCGATCCCCTGCGACCAGATCCACTGGCTCAGGCTTCGTTCCTTTCGAGGCATTGTCCAGCTCTTCATGTAGAGCCGCCTGCTCTTCTGGTGTTAAGGTTGCATCTGTCATTGGGTCATAAAATCCGTAATATAAATGTTACGCACTGCGTCTGGATCGTCCAAAATCTGACTCACCAGCGACATAATCGCCTTTCGCATACGCTTTTTGTTACCAAGACCAACTGTATCCGCGTACATCAAGCTCGAGAGATAAAGTAAAATCTCGTGACGCATCCGCACCTTGTTGGCTTCGAAATCCGCTTCCCAGTCCGCGCTGTCGAGTTCCACCTGAAAACCTATCTTCAGGTAACGGGCATCATCTTCGTCAGCGAGATTTACAACGAAATCATCGACCTTGACGATATGCCCTACACCATCTCCGACATCAGCGGCGCCGTGTGCGTCCTTCTTCTTTTTCTTTTTCTTCTTCTCTCCATGACCGTCATCAGCAGCCTCACCACCATGTTCTTCGCCTTCCACCTGCGCATCCTCTCCTTCCGCGCCCTTATCTCCACCCAAAAAGAACATAGCCCAGCCACTGCCTCCGATTCCGAGAGCAAGAACAAGACCAATAATCAGAGGCAATTTGGATTTGCCCTGACTTTCCTCTAAACCGTCTTCAAAATTTTCTTCTGTATCAGCCACGTTAACCCCACATGCAACCATTGTGCCTGTTTGTCAGGCAAGATGTTCTATTAAAAAAACTATACATATCAGGTATTTTAGAGGATTTCTTCTAAGAACGAAAGAAAATGATCCTTCTTATCGTCGACTTTCGTTAATTTTTCCGTCAATCGGTTGACGTTTGCCTACAAATTAAAGTCTTATGCCAATTCGACGATAAACCCCCCATCGAGGCTGGCTAATGATCACTCTAACACGCTTAAATGACGAGAAGTTTGTCTTGAATGTAGCACATATTACAACTATACGGGCAAATCCGGATACGATCGTACGTTTAACCAACGGTGAGAACATCCGCGTGAAAGAAACAACCGACGAAATTGTGGTCTTAGCAAGCGACTATATGAAGCATATCGGGGGAATGATTCACATCAGCAACGCAGATACATTAGATGAGGATGAAGGTTAATCTATGGATTTGGCAACAGTTCTAGGTCTGGTACTTGCCGGTTTCTCTGTCATTGGTGGCTTTATCCTTGAAGGTGGTCACTTAGATTCCATCATTCAGGGCACGGCCGCAATCATTGTTTTCGGCGGCACCTTGGCGTGCGTCATGGTCGCCTGCCCTGCAGATCAGCTCAAATTGGCTTTTGTTGGCGCCATTGAGTGCTTTAAAGGCCACAACGTCGAATACGGCGGTGCGGTACAAAAGATTGTTGATTTTGCCCAGAAGGCGAGACGCGAAGGGGTGGTATCCTTAGAAGCGGATGCTGAAGAGTTGACCGACCCCTTCTTCAAAAAAGCACTGAATATGGCAGTTGACGGCTCGGAGAGCCGGGTTATACGGGACGCCATGGATATCGAAATGGAAAAAATGGAGCATCACGGCATGCTCGGCTCTAAGGCTTGGGAGCAGGCTGGTGCTTTCGCACCAACCATCGGTATTCTTGGTGCGGTTTTAGGGCTGATTCACGTTATGGGAAATATCTCCGACCCTGAAAAACTGGGTGCGGGTATTGCGGTTGCCTTTGTGGCTACCGTTTACGGTGTTGGTGTTGCTAATATTATTATGTTTCCCTTCTCCGTTAAACTCAAAGAGCGTGCACACCGAGAAATGGTACTTTATGAGCTGATCGTCACCGGCGTCTGTGCTATCGTTGATGGGGAAAACCCTCGACTCATTGAACAGAAGCTTAAGGGCTTTGTTCCTGATCATGGCGGCGACGACCACGACGGGGACGAGTAGAAGCATAGGTTGACAGGAAGATGGGAAAGAAGCCAAAACACGCGGAACACGTCAATCTTGAGCGTTGGCTGGTATCCTACGCCGACTTCATCACCCTACTCTTCGCATTTTTCACTTCGATGTATGCCATCACCATGATGGAGTCCTCAAAACAAGGGAAAATGGTCTTCTCCACCCGAGCAGCCTTTAATATGGACTTTTTTAAGACTAAAAAGCCTGTATTGGGAGCTTCAAGCCAATCCCAAAACGATTTTAATATTGGTGCAAATCTAAAGCGCAAACCGAAAGCGGAAAAGCGCAAGAAACTGGTGCAGAAACACAAATTACGCCTGCGCAAACTGGCCCGGGAACTCGAAAACCATATCGCCCATAAAAACCTCGCTGATCATATTAAAGTGCGTACCACCCGCAGTGGTATCACCATAAGTTTACGGGAAGCAGGTTTTTTTGGCCCCGGCTCTGCAGAAGTGCGCCAGGAATCTCTACCTGTACTGGATATGATTGCGGAAAAACTTGTCCGCATCGGCCAACCGGTTCGAGTTGAAGGACATACGGACGATCAGCCGACCAGGAAGTCTCGTAAAGGATTCCGCTCTAACTGGGAGCTTTCCTCGGCCAGGGCGATTAACGTCGTCTCCTATTTAATTGAGGAATTCGCTTACCCCGCTGACCGGCTTTCCGCCGCAGGGTATTCTTCTTTTCGACCTATTGCGAGCAATACGACACCTGAAGGCAGAGCGTTGAATCGACGCGTAGATATCGTGTTGGTCAACACCCCACCACTTAACTTCGCCTCTTTACGTAATCCATAAACGACGCATTGAAAAACGAAGGGCTCTTTCGACCGACTCCTTGCCAGAGTTTCAAAAGAGCCCTTTGTGAGCAAAGCGGCACGTACATCACGTACCGCTTTTCTTATTTCTATTTTAGATTACCGTTTCAAGTTAACCAATTCCATCATCATCTCATCACCGGCTTTAACCGTTCTCGAGTTGGCCTGAAAGCCGCGCTGATATGCAATTAAGTTAACAAACTCCTGTGCCAGGTCGACGTTTGACTGCTCCAATGAGCCAGGTGCCAAACTACCACG
>CAXGWX010000244.1:0-4972 GCA_964013445.1 uncultured Bdellovibrionales bacterium
CCGCTCCATATCCTTATGGGCTTTTTCCCATGCCTCTCTGGCCATGTAGATGAGTGCCCGCAACACTAAGGGCTGAGGTTGGGAGTTGCCTCTTTTGATAACCTTATTGACTCTTGCAAGAGCTTCGTCAGTGGCATTGTTTTCCAAGGCAATGGTGGCCAAGCCAATTTCCGCTGGATCGTGATCCGGGTTTAGGGTGAGGGCGTGTTCAAATATTTCCTTGGCATCAGCCAGCGCCCGCTCGTCGTGATGGCATAGCAGTGTTCTTGCCAGGGCGCTGTGCCCGTCAGGCAGCTCTGGTTTTTGGGCAATAGATTCTTCGCTAAGAAGAAGTGCGTGTTCAAGGGCATTGCCTGGATTCATGCCTAATTTATCAAGCGCACCGGGAAAGTGTACGGATAGCTGCACCAGTCCTTGCGATAGGAGTGCCCGGGCAAAGCTTTCCAGCTCTTCCTTGTCCATCAGAGCAACTCTCCTGCGTCTTCAAGTTCCATCTCACTTATGAGTTCGATAAGTTTTTGACAGGCTTCCAAGGTTGCTTCCTCTGCATTTTCTTGCAGTAATCCTTCGGCTTCAAGCAGCCCTTTGAGACGGTTCGTCGCTTCTGCCATTTCTGGCAGGGCACCGCTGACCTGCTCTAAGAGGTTCATAGCTTGCCGTCTGGCAGAACGGTTGCGGCGCATCTTATAGCTGAAAGCCAAGGCAATGGCGGTTTGTGCGGCGCTGAGGCGATCGTTTTTTGGGCCCCGCAGGGCAGTCTTCAGCGCACTGAGCTCTTTTTCCAGGGCGTCAGTTTTGGGGCCTTGGTCGCTTTTTTCAGGCGAAATTTTCGCATGCTGTGGGGTCTCTAAGGGTTGGCCCTTAATTGGTGGTTCTTTTAAGGATTGTGCGGGGTTAGAGGTCTTTTGGGCCTCTTGGCTGCCTTCCGCTTCGCGCACAGGGGTCGGGTTGCCGACGCGTGAAATTTTAGGGTCCCAGCCGATGCTCATGCCCTAGCCATAACCCTTTGCCTACTTCTTGTCGAGTAACAAACGTTTCGTCTGTCCCTAAACCCTTGACAAAATAAGGGGACTTACGTACTTAGCCGCCTCGGTCAGACTCTCCGGACCAATCGGCGTTCGCTCCGCATGCATGTCCAAATGAGTTCTCGACCACTAAAGGAGATAATCATGAAAGAGCGTAAATTAGGTTTATTAGGTAAAAAAATTGGTATGACTCAAATCTTCGACGAAGACCGTCGAGCTTTGGGGGTTACGGTTGTGCAGCTTGGGCCCAATGTGGTTTTAAGCAAAGCTGCCGTTGATGCCAGTGGAAATAACCACAATGCGTTGGAATTGGGCTTTGATAAGAAGCCAGAACGCAAGGTTAATAAAGCCGAAGCAGGTCATGTGGCGAAAGCCGGTGGCGTTGACAAGGCCAGCCGATTTGTACGTCAGATGCGTGTCAGTGATGAGACCTTGGGTAAGTTTGAAGTTGGCCAGGAAATTTCCTTGGCCGATATGGAACTTAACCCAGGTGATCTGGTTGATGTTGTAGGAACTTCGAAGGGTAAAGGCTTTGCTGGTGTTATGAAGCGACATAACTTCGCAGGTTTTCCAGCATCTCACGGTACCCATGAGTACTTTCGTCACGGTGGTTCGATTGGTTGTAGAAAATGGCCAGGTCGTGTTTTCAAGGGGCAAAAGATGCCCGGACAGATGGGGACTCGTCGTGTGACCACGCAGAATGTTAAAGTGGCTGAAGTACGTGCGGAAGAAAACATTCTGATTCTTCACGGCTCTGTACCAGGCGCAAAGAATTCTTATGTGACGGTTCGCCCTGCGATTAAGAAGAATCCAGTAGCTTAAAGCGGTTTTCTTTAAAGTAAGATTGCGACAAGTAAAACAACCGCGCCGAGGATAAGGACGCCCAGAGCGACCAGTCCAAACCAGTCCGGGATTTTACTTTTACCGACATTCAGAAGTTCCGGATCGATCTGGTCCAATCCAGCGGTTTCATCATCAAAAAATTCAGCATCTGGAGCATCTTCAGGCACTTGTTCGCTTTCGATTTCTTGCCCAAGTTCTTCCTCAAGGTCATCTTCACCAGGAGCGCCTACATGGGAGGGGCTTTCTTCAAACTCCTCAGCCAGCTCCGGTTCTTCCTCACGGGCAAAACCTGGAACATCTTTTAATGCGTCGAGTAAGGCGGAATCAGGGTCGACAAAAACCAGTTTGATAGGGCCGATAGTTATTTCATCTTCTGATTTGAGGCGACGAGGTTTGAGAATTTTCTTGCCATTGATAACAACACCATTTTTTGAACCCAGGTCTTCGATGGTGATTCCTTCCCAGTCTTTTCGAACAAGGGCATGGCGTCGGGATATATTGGCATCGTTGAGGGTGAACTCACATTCTTTAGAGCGACCAAAGACCCATTCGCTCAAATTTTGAGAAATGACATAACGTGCCCCTTCATCCGGTCCATTCAGAGCTCTAAAATAAGCCCCATCCTCATCGGAATCGCCCAGTCGCCCAAGAATTCCGGCAACCGCCCGCGAGGCAACCGCTTGAGTGGCTTCACCTGGCTCGGCGGAAACAACTTTTTCAGATTCAATATGGCAGGTGATTTTACTTTTTGGAACTTCGATAACATCACCGCTGTGCAGGACTTTCTTTTCACCCGCATCCAGCTTCTTACCGTTAATGAGTGTGCCATGGGTGGAGCCTAGATCTTCAATCAGATAAACCTGATCCTCTTCGACAATGGTGGCATGATTTCTGGAAATAGATGATACGGGAATATTAAAGTCACAGGACGCATCACGCCCCAACACGATTTTACGCTTGTTGGATTCGTGGGTGAGGGCACGGGGGCTGCCACCTTCTTGATCTATCACTGCAGTTAATCGAATCACGCTAGTTGTTTACCATTTTCTTATTGCAATTGAAGTTGTTGTACTCTGTCTTTGCACCACTGCTCTTCTTTGTAATAAGTGTCATCTCTGAGCAGATCGATAAATTTCTTACACCATTTAACCGTTTCATCTGAGCGAAAAAGTCTATCCAGAACCCTGGCTGCACGGTAGTGGGCGAGCTGGTGTTTGGGGTTTAGTTTTACCGTATTGAAGAACTCAGTAAGCGCTCGCTCATAGAGTTTTTTCTCTTCGTATATTGTTCCTAAATTATAATGGGGTTCCGGGTTGCCTGGGTTACGACGAATTTGGTCAATATATTGGCCAATGGCGCCGTCCTGCAGGGCCAGGCAGGCATAGCTTTCGGTGAGATTCTGCCTTGCTTCGAGATAGTCTGGCTTCAGGGCAACCGCACTCACGCAAGAGTCCACAGCTTCCGCACAGCGGCCCATGCGGTAGTTCGTCCAGCACAGATTATAATGGGCGCCGGGATGATTCGGGCAGGCTAAGGTTGTTTGTTCAAAGTGGGTTTTAGCCTCCTGGAATTTCTCGTTTTGCAGGGCGATAACCCCCATGCCGATGCGACAATCACATGAGTTTGGATCGATTTGCACACATTTAAGATATTCGTCTTTGGCTTCATCGAGTTTATTTGTTTGGAAATGACAGGTTGCCAGATTAAGTCGGGCATCCAGATAGCCCGGGTCAATTTCGATGGCTTCTTTAAAGGCATCGCTGGCCGCTCCATAGTTGCGCTCATTCATAAAAAGTACGCCGATGTTGTTGTGCGCTTCTGCAAAATTGTTTTTCAAGGCGATGGCTTCTTTGAAATAACGCATGGCCATCTGCGGTCGGCCACGAGCATGTTCAATAAGGCCTAAAAGATTCACCGGCTCCGCAAATTTAGGGGAGTATTCCCGGGCAAGCTGACAGCGGGCTTCGGCTTCGACCAATTGGTCATTTTGAATATATTGGGCGCAGAAGGCAGTGTGTTCCTCGGCCAACGGATGAACCGTATTTTCAACACAAAAAGCACAGGAAACAGGCATGAGTGCCAGCCCGACAAAGCCGATAATACGAGTTAGAATGCGAAATCTGGTCTGTTTTTTCTCTGTGGACATGAGCGATATCGACTTTCTTTTGGATAAACTATCCCTAAGTTTTAGGATTTCTAAAGGGCCCATGTCAATTCCAAACCTTAAAGTTTATTTACCTGAAATATTTGACTTTTAGCGGCTTAAGGCGTAGCCAAATAGGCTATGGGACGACAATTTCTTCTATGTGTCTTGGTATTATGCATGTGGCCTGTCGGGGCTTCGGCACAGTATCGTAATCAGAGTTTTGGCCTTGATCTAGGCGGCTGGCTACTGACAAAGCCTGCTATTGTCGATGATTCGGGGGCTTTGTTGCCGATCGATAGAATTCCTTTACGCCTATCCAATGGCGTTGGTTTGGGCGGAGAAACCAATTTTAAGATGTCCCAGGACCATTGGTGGTTTTCCGCACGGGTGCGTTTTGGTTTTCTCCAGTATGCGGTCAACGATCTGGGCACAGCCATTGAGATCGAATTTGATCGTTCTGCCAAAGATACTTTGGGCACCCTGCTGGGCGTAGAGGGTGGTATGGGCATCCGTTATATGTTCATGACCGATCGGGTACGACCTTATATGCAATTAGGTTTATCCTATATGCGGCTGATGACTTTTAGTTCATCTGCTGCTTCTACCTGTGACCCGAACTTAGAGATTGTATGCGGCGGAGATTATTCGAATGAGACCCTCTTCTTGCCCCATCCAAATGTTGGCGGAGTCAATGGCCAGCTTGGGGTGGAGATAACCATGATGCGCAATATTGCTTTACATATTTTTGGCAATGGTGGGCGCTGGTTGGTCTTAAATGCTGAGGACAATCATAGCATTTTTCTCGGTCTTGGCGTTATCTTTTTCACCTAAGTCGCTTTTGCACAGATTCTTGCTTTAGAGCAGAAGGATATAAGCGCCAAAGGCAAGCAGGATGCCCAGAACGATCGCCATGCTTAGGGGAACGATTCCTATACCACCGTCTGTGTTGTTCTCCTGT
>CAXGWX010000245.1:0-4952 GCA_964013445.1 uncultured Bdellovibrionales bacterium
CTCCTCTATCCGCGGCTGCGCAAGTCTCCTCACAGCTCGCATCCTCATCGTCCTCATTGTCCTCATTGTCCTCATCGCCCTCATCGTCCTCATCGTCCTCATCGTCCTCCTCCTCATCACTAGGAGGGTTCGTCGGTGGACAGCCACACTCGCTGAGTCGACCAGGCTCCGCCGCTCCTGTATCCGCGGCTGCGCAAGTCTCCTCACAGCTCGCATCATCATCTTTGTCTTCTACACCGTTGCTGTCGTCGTCGCCGTAGCTAAACGATGAACCACTATTTTCTCCTTCCCATTCATTTTCATAGCTAGGAGGGAGAGAAGGGTTGTCTGTCCTGGGGTAGGGTACTGGGGTTCCACAACCAAAAAGCAGCGATAGAAGAATTAGTGCGCCAAAGTATAGCTTGGTAGATTGCCTAAAGTGATGTGTGTCTTGCATGATTAATTTCCCATGTTGTCGTCAAATGCAAGCCGGTGGGCGTCCCCAGCCAGTGAGTGAATGTTCTTTGTAGGCAAGAGTTTCCTCGTCCTCTGTAGGCAAGTTCGAGCAGATTTCGGTTTTTGTCGCCCGAGGTCCGTTGTGCGTTTATCAAGCGCTTGTTGAGACGTCTCTTCTCTTTTTATTGAGGGATTTGAATTGTAGGACAAAGAAGGGTGAGCTTGTTGTTTTTGCTCCCCGTTTCGTTTGTTGGCCTAAATGAGTGGGGCAAAAAAGTAAACTCAATAACATGGGTCTTCCTTTGTTTGTGTTGTGCAGACTCTCAGCAAGACTATATTGATGCATATATTGAGCCACTCTTAGTATTGAGCGTTTCTCTTTTACTTTTCATGCTTTAAGGAAGGTAGGGTTGGCTGATGGTCTTGAGGATTGTGAAAATGCACAGCCTCCGAGGCAGCAAGCAGGATGGGTGTGAAGTGATCACCGTCTTAACGGTTTTCAGCAAAGATTCTTGCCCGTAAAACGTGCAGAAAGTGCGCGATGCTGTGCGAAAGATGCATGAAGCTAAGGCCGAGGGATTTTTCGCAATAAAGAAACCGAGAAAAAGTGGTTTGTTTCCAGTGGCTTACGCCCTTTGGGGCGGGCTCTGTTTTGGCATGGGCATTGCTTTTCTTTGATCTGCGAAAAAAAGAAGACCACAGAGTGATGAGGAAAGAGTGATGCGAGTAGGATATCAAAGATTTTTTGTTGAGGCATTTTTGCGTGCAGATTTCAAAGGCGAATTTCTCCGCTACAGGGGGAGTTTGGTTTGTTTGAGTTTGATGGCTTTGGCCATGGGCTGCCAGCCACCTGAGAGTCCGACACCGGAGCCACATATTACGGTGCATCAAACAAGCCCTGATACAGGTAACAATTCAAACGACAACAGCAACACGGGTACCAATACACAAGACAACAGCACCACAGGTACCAACAGCAATACCAATACGGGCAGCAATACAGACGACAACAATAACACTGGTACTAATACCAACACGGACGACAACAACAACACCAACACAGGTACGAACACCAACACGGACGACAACAACAACACCAACACAGGTACGAACACCAACACGGGAACCAATACGACCACTGGAGAGGACCCATGTGTTCCTAATCCATGCCAGAACGGTGGTGCATGTGACCAGGTTGAGGATGATTTCTTTTGCGATTGCACGGACACCGGCTACACCGGCAACTTTTGTGAAAATCCTGAAGTAACGCCAATGGCGTGCATACCAGGGGTGAGCGATCCTGTGCAGGACAGTGTACCTTCCGCAGAAGAACTTTGCGCTTTGAACGAAAATGAATTGGGTGCCTATCTAAGCTTTGACAGTTTTACCCGCACCCCGAGTAACAATATTGGCAGCGCTGAAGTTGGCGGTTTTGCCTGGAATGAATCGAATCCAGAAGACACGGAGTATATCCGACTTACGGGGGATGCGCTCTATATGCATTACTTTGCTGGCGATGATGGTTCCCAGCCCAACCAATGGGTGAGCCTCTCACAGCTTAAAGTGGCCGATCCGGTGATTGATTTTCGTATGCGCACCCATAGCGATAGTTATGACCGATTGTTGGGGGTATCTTATCGCTTACCCAAGCAAGACGGCAAGCGCAGCTCGAGCGGCTATCACCTATATCTCGAAAATGGTGTGCTTACGCTTTATGCGGGGCGGGTTGTTCTTGAATCTGTGACGATTGAGGATGATCACAATTGGCATGAATATCGGGTCGTAGCGGTAGGTGACGCTCATTGTGTGTATATGGATGATGCTTTGTTGATCGCTACGCGCAACAATATTTATCCGCGCAGCGGGTATGTTGGCTTTACCTCATTTTACTCTATCGGCTGGATTGATGATGTGGGTGTGGCGGAACACCCGCAAGGCCTCACTGACCCAGCAGAACCTTTTGATGTTTACGAACACTTCGAACGACCACAGGGCGAAAACCTAGGTCTAAGTGCCAAAGGGCAGGACTTTTGGTTGAGCAGTGAAAGTGGTGAGGTGACTCTGGATAGCGATATGCTCTTACTCAACGGCGGCTCTTCCTCTGCACCGGGAACGCTCAGTGTCGGCTTGCAGAGTTATCGGGGTGCGGCGATGGAGATTTCATTTCGAGCGCAGGCTTCGCAAGAGAATTTTAGCACGAACAGTTTCTTTGGACTCTCTTATCGCGCAAGCGCACCGCTGGCTGCAGCGGATGGGTCCGGCTATCATCTCTGGCTCGGCGATGGTGTGTTGGAGTTGCGTGCCGGAAACACGGTTGTTGGTGCAAGCACAGAAGGCATTGACAATACTCCCCATGATTTTCAGGTCATGGTTGCAGGGCACAGCCATAAGGTATTTCGTGACGGCATTCTTGTTTTAGATGTGATTGACGATACATACAGCGCATCTGGTGCACTTGGCTTTTTTATCCAGGATGGTGCTGCCTATGTGGATGACTTTGGTGTCCGAATCTTGGATGCGGATCCGGTTTATCCGGTGATGGCAAATGAGTTTCCTGGAGTGAGCAGATTCCCGATTCTTTTCTACAGCGTGAGTCACGAACGCATTCCGGAGGTTGTAGCCCAAGGGGCAACCTTGGTGCATCGTTACTCGCCACTGGAGAATCATGAGCGTGAAAACTTTCTGGAAGAAGCAGCTGCGAGCAAGGTTAGGGCCCTTGGAACCATTGGCTCTTATCATGTCACTGACAACCCGCCACCGATTAGTGTTGAGTCTGAAGTAAAAACGGTGATTGAGCGGATGGCGGCAGCACCGAACATGGGTTGGTGGAATTATCCTGAAGAACTTAAAAGCTGGTACACGAATACAGAACTGTTGGAGATGCAGAACCTCTTTAACTGGACGCGCGAACATGATCCGCAGCAAAGTCCGACCTTCATGTATAATCCGAATCATCGCACGGCAGCAGGTTTGGCTGAAGTTGTTCCTTATATGGATGTGATTGGTAAGGGGGCTTATGTCTCTTATGCGAATCAGCCCAGGGCCTGGGTGCGTCACCAGATTGAATCTACCATTGAAGGCATAGAGCTTGCGGGCCATGAGGTTGGTCCTGATTATCTGGCAGGTGAGCGCGTGCCTATGTTGATTGCGGGCGTCTGGCATCTGCACCCTGCTTCTGCCCAGGAAATTTACCATGATGTCTATTCAGGGCTCGCTTCCGGTGCGAAAGCCATCGCTCTTTATTCCCATTTGCATGCGCTCAAAGAAGAAGCCTCCGATGGACTTGATGGTTTCGTAAAAGCCGCCGGAGAAATTGGTTTAGGCGAGAGCCGTCTTGGGCCAGCCATCCTTTATGGTTCGCCATATCAAGACCTTTCCTTTGAAATTCTGGAGGGGCCTTTGAATACGGTGGACTTCACACCTTACGGCTTCACGCAGCCAATGTCTTACGCTTGTTTGAATTGGCGGGCCTGGGATTACGAGGGTAAGCGTACGATTGTCGCGGTCAACTCATGCGAGGAAGAGATTGCTGTGCGGTTTAGTGGCTTCGATGATGAAAAGGAAATTCATTTGCCTTTCGAGGGGCGGCGGCTCTGTTCCGAGAATGGTCAGCTTGAAGAGAGCTTTGATGCACTCGGAGTGCATATCTATAGCATCGAATTGTAGCACCATCCTATAGACTTTTACTTGCGGCAGAGAGTGTAGATGGATTATGCTCCTCAAACTTCTTTGAACGCAGGAAAAAGATGATTAATAACGAAAACGAAGAATTTGCGGGACAGGCGCAGATGAGCGTGGTCGATTCGAGGACTGTTGTCGTCGAGCTGGACCAGGACCATCCGGGCTTTAAAGACGTCGCCTATCGAGAGCGCCGCAACGAGATTGCAAAAATTGCCTACGAACATAAAACCGGCATGCCGGTCCCCGATGCCCCCTACACCGAGGAAGAAGATGGATTGTGGGCAACCATTTTAAAACTTTTACGGCCGGTTCATGAAGAATGGGCTTGCGCTGAATATTTGGAATACTGGGACAAGGTCAATTTCCCGACCGACCGCATTCCACAAATGCGCGAAGTCACCGAAAGTCTACGACGCCTTGGTGGATTTTCTTTTGAGCCGGTGTGTGGCTTGGTTTTGCCAAGAACATTTTTGATTGAGCTAAAAAACGATATCATGCTCGGCACTCAATACATTAGACATTATTCCAAGCCCATGTATACACCGGAGCCGGATGTGGTTCATGAACTGGTTGGCCACGGGCCAATGCTCGCGGTCCCTAAATTCATGGAGGTTAATCGGCTTTTTGGCAGAGTGACGGAAATAGCCGATGATGCCTTGGTGCAAAAGCTGATTAATCTTTATTGGTGGTCGATTGAGTTTGGTTCGGTGAAAGAAGGCGAAGCGCTTAAAGGCATGGGTGCGGGACTTTTTTCTTCGATAGGTGAACTTGCGAGTTTTGCTGAAAGACCGCAGCGCGAGTTTGATCCGACCATCATGGAGAATACGGACTTCGAC
>CAXGWX010000246.1:0-4948 GCA_964013445.1 uncultured Bdellovibrionales bacterium
TTTACCTGTGCCGATATTGACGAATGCGCCACCAACAATGGGGACTGTGGTGATGTATCGGTATACGCCTGCATCAACAACGTTGGTGCCGATCCAGATTGCCTCCTGCAAAACGGCCAGTCCTGCACAGAAAACAGCGAGTGCCTTAACACCTGTTTTTCTATGGCCACACCCCCAAACGAGAGCTCTGGCCAATGCGATGACCCACATACAAGCCTTGAGGGTGAATGTGATTCGGGCGATAACGAAGACTGCGGCACGGACTTAGAATGTGCCTATAGCGATAACCTGGGGGTGGACGTCTGCCTGTACAGCAATGCGGTAACCTGTACCCAGGACGACCAATGCGCTTCAAACTATTGCTATGCCCTTGCCAACGATGGCACTTGCACCACGAATGGCGATTGCAGTCCCGGTTATACCTGTACCGGTGGGGAATGTGTCGGTGGTTCCATGTGCTGTGGTGGTGACAACCAAACCCAATGCTCAGAGGACTATGATTGTTACTCTTGTGAAAATAGCCATACAGGCGAAACCCATGGCGAGTGCCATGTCGTACCAGTTGACTTGGACCCGCATTCGGACTGTGAAGACGAAGGTGCATCCTCCTGCGGCTTTAATGGAGTCTGTGATGGGGGTGGTATGTGTCAAAAATATGTGGAGGGAACATCCTGTGCCAGTGCAAGTTCCTGTGCCAGCACGTCCTCAGGGCCCAATTACCACTCGGATAATTTATATAATGCTTCGACTTGTGATGGGGATGGCTCTTGCCAAATGACCCTCACCACCTGTGCGCCTTATAGCTGCGATGGTAATAGCACCAATCTCTGTTTTACTTCTTGTGATACGAATAATGGGGATGATGATTGCGCTATGGGCTATACCTGCCATGACGAAGACGGGGACACCACCGGAGTATGTCAAGACGGTAGTATCGCCAGTGCCTGTACCCAGGATAGCGATTGCGCCAGCGGCAACTGCCGCTGCTATCTTGACGACTGTACCACCCTGGCCGAAGATTTCTACACATGCAGTACTGGGACGCAAATGGAATGGGTTGATGCAGCGGCGATTTGTGCCCCCGCCAGCTGTGGAGATTGCTACTTTTATGCCCCGATTTATGATGATGATAATGGTTTCTACACAACAGTGCCAGACAATGATAATGACTCTATTACAGTGCTGCCAGAAACCGATACTTGCTCTCTGGATGAGAATGGTTCGGACTCTTCCTGTCAGACGATATACGACCAAATCGATGATATGTCCGATGGGGTATTAGATGGCTCTGGCACTTACTGCGAATAATGCCATATACATCTCCAAGGAAAAGGGCTCGACTGCTATACGATACGCAGGTTAACAGCCATATGTCCGATGGAACCTACGATGGCAGCGGTATGACTTGTTCTGGGCCTTAGGGTTTAGGAGAAATAAAAATTAAAGATCACACTCTCCCTGTGGATTGTCCTCATCCAGACAAAAGTACCACGCATCCTGGCTGACAGAACCGCCGAGATAGAACGTATATCCGGTCAGCTCATCATCACAACAATTCCCACCCGTACAGCCGGTCATCGTTCCGCCGTTAACCGTATAAGTGCCTTCGTCGTAGAGCACGGACCAATTATCCGAGACCTCGCTATAATGTATGACCAGAGCTTCACCTTCAGCAGTTGTGCCGCTTAATTCACAGGTCGAAGAGTTCCAGCTTGTCTCTGAAGCAAGATAATCCCAATTAGAAACCACCGTCTCCTCACCATAGTAGTCTGTATAGGTTGGAGTGCAAAAACAACCTTCAACACAACTCTCACTCCAGCCCCCGTTTGCCCAATTCACATAGCCGTCTTCATCTTCATCCACATAAGGTGAGTCACAGGAGCAGGAACCATCACCATTGCTCGAGCTGTTGGCTGGACAGGCGGCCGGATTACAAGAAGGCTCCATTCCACTCCACTCTCCACTGCCCATATTTTCTTCACAGGTGCGCTCCGCACTACCGGACATTTCATAATAGTCGTTACAGGTATAGGTCGCGATGCTGCCAAAGGTGGTGGTTCCCGATGGATTATAGGTGACCTCCCCATTCATAATACTGCTCAAATCCCCACAATCCACCGGATCACAGCTGGTGCTCACCCCATCCCAGTTACCATTGGCCTGGCAGGTACGCGAGGAACTGCCGCTAAGATCATAACCCGTATTACAGCTTAGACTCGCCACAGCCCCATATTCCGTATTACCACCGGAGCCCGGCGTATACATGATAGTGCCGTCGCTTAAGCTCAAAGCTCCACAATCTGCAATATCGCAAGTCGGATTTGAACCACTCCAATTGCCATCGGCCTGGCAGGTGCGGGTGTTGTTGCCATCATTGCCACTGAGATTAAAACCGGTGGCACAGGTATAGGTGACCACCGAATCATAGACGGTGCCATTCGAATAGTTGATCGAATCCGCATTGTTGACGCTCTCCACATCCCCGCAGTCAGTCACATCACAGCTTGGCGCCGAGCCACTCCATTGACCATCGCTGCCACAGGTGCGCACCTCTGACCCCATGTTGGTGTTAAGGCTATGGCCCGGATTGCACGCATAGGTGACGGTTTTACCCATACAATCGTTAGGCACAGGACCATTATAGGTCAGGGTTCCATTGTCCGGATCGCTAAGGGTGGTTCCGCAATCGACATAATTACAATAAGCTGGATCGTCATTCGGTCCCGGATTCCATTGACCATCACTGCCGCAGGTCAGCACTTCATTCCCCGAACGCAAATAACAGGTGTCGCAATAGTAGGTGGCGGTCGAAGGATAAAACGTGTTGGTATTGAAGGTGACACCACCGCCGGCCGGCGTGTCCAAGTCCCCACAATCCACCGCCGTGCAATTTACCCCATCTCCCTCATAGCCGGTCTTACAAGCGCAGCTAAAGGAGCCAGTGGTGTTGGTGCAATCCGCATTGGCGTGGCAGTTGTCTGTTTCGGCTACACATTCATCAATATCGATGCAGGCATCACTGCCAATATTAGTGCTTTGACCCGTGGAGGTTTCATAACCACTTGGACAATTGCATTGATAGGAGCCACTGCTGTTGACGCAATCCGCACTCACATCGCAGTTGTCTGTACCTACATTACATTCATCCACATCCGTACAACTTACCCCATCGCCGGAGTAACCGCTCTGACAGGCACAGGTGAAAGAACCGCTGGTATTGCTGCAATCCGCATTCGCATGGCAGTTGTCCGTTCCTAAGGTACACTCGTTAATGTCTTCGCAGGTCGGTCCGGCACCGACGTTGTTTGTGCAAGTGTAATAGGCCGCGTCGCCGCAACCCCCATTGTCGGTGGCGCACTCGTCAATATCTTCGCAAGTGGGGGCGGCACCAATATTATTCGTGCAGGCGTAATAGATGGCGTCGCCGCAACCCCCATTATCGGTGACGCACTCATCAATATCTTCGCAGCTCGGCGGCGCACCCACGTTATTTGTACAGGTATAATAGGTCGCATCACCGCAGCCACCATTGTTCGTGGCACATTGATCAATGTCATTACAGGTTGGTGAGGCACCAATATTGTTTGTGCAACTGTAATAAGACGCATCCCCGCAACCCCCATTATTTGTAGCACACTCATCAACGTCGTCGCAGGTGGGCTCTGCCCCAGACCAAAGGGGCTGATTAAAATTCGCGTTGCCTGGCTCTGTTTCAATTTCGCATGTGCGCACCGAGGCGCCATTTAATACATATCCGGAAGCACAGCTGTAAGTTGCCTCTTCACCGCAGGTCGTACCATTGGCAAGATCGACAGAACCATTGGCTGGCGCATTCAAAGCCCCGCAATCGGCCAACGTGCAGGTCGTTGCACCCACCTCATCATAAGTCCAATTCACCCACTGGGCCGACGAACAATCGCAGCCCTCCACCTCATCATCGTCATCATCATCATCATCATCGTCATCATCACCAGGATTCAGACAAGCGGGATTCGTGCATTCACATGTACCACTGGTAGCACCACTCAAAGCCTGGCAGGCACCACAGGAATAATTTACGCTCGAAGCCAAACTTGTATCGCCGACAGGATCGTAAACCCGGGCGCCACCTTCAGGAGCCGCGGCCGCGGCCGCACAACCAGCAATATTCCCATCCGTATGCATGTAGCTGCCACAAGTATGATGTAAGCCACTGCATTCTTCATCCGCAATACAGCTATCATAATCCGCCTGGCACTCACTTAGACAAACCGCCAATGCATTTGCATCTCCCCCAAAACTAAGAGCGCAGGTCGCATTACAAGCGTTTAAATCCGCGGTGATATGGGATTTAGGCACGTCCTCACAAGCCGTAGCGCAAGTATTGTTCATTAAGTAAAGGCTCCAGTCATGGCAGGGGTGGCCCGTCGCATCCTCGTAGCCTTTGCCGCCCTCACAGGTCAGATAACAAGTTCCTAAGGAAAAGTTCACTGTACCGCCGGTACCACAATAGGACATAGGCAAAATACCTGCCGCACCAAAACAACTATAGAGTTCTTGAGTCAGACAGTATTTACCGGCACCACAACAACAGGACGGGTTCTCGGCGCAAAACCGACAGTCAAAAAATGCACCACTGCAATCCACCGTAGTGTCATCATCATCGTCGTCATCATCGTCATCGTCGTCATCATCGTCACCACCTTCACCGATACAAGTTTCCTGCACACATTGGCTCCCCGGTGGGCATGTCATCTGAGCCTCTCGACATTCGCCAGCAATACATTCTGTTGTTCCCGTGCATAAATCACCGCAAGTGCCAGGAGAGCAACAATCTGCCTGAGTTGTACAGCTGGTAAAACTGTCGTCATCGTCGTCGTCATCATCGTCGTCGTCATCATCGTCGTCGTCATCATCGTCGTCATCGTCGTCGTCATCGTCATCATCATCGTCATCATCGTCGTCGTCG
>CAXGWX010000247.1:0-4920 GCA_964013445.1 uncultured Bdellovibrionales bacterium
ATTATATGACTCGTGAGCGACCTGGCGCCAATGGCGAAGGTATGTGCTTTGGCTCAGTTGATGAGTTGCGTGCTGCCTATGACCATGGTGCGGTTGCATTGCAGGCTAAAGTAGAGTGCAAGATGGATGGCGAGCGCATGAAGACAACAGTTGGACGCGTCCTGCTTTATGATGTTGTTGATGCAAGTCTGCCATTTTCTTTGGTGAACAAGGTGATGGATAAAAAAGCTCTCGGTGCTTTGATTGACCATTGCTATCGCCGTTGTGGTCAGAAGGCTACAGTTCTCTTAGCCGATGCCTTGCGTACCTTAGGTTATACCCATGCAACCAAGGCAGGTATTTCGATCGCTATTGGGGATATGAAAATCCCTGAGAAGAAAGAGGTCTTCGTTCAGTCTGCACAGGATCAGGTCCAGGAGATTGAAAACCAGTACACCGAAGGTTTAATTACAGACGGTGAGCGCTACAATAAGGTCATTGATATTTGGTCTCGTGTTGCTGAAGAACTCGAGGGTGAGTTGATGTCCGAAATTGCTGTTGATGAGGTCAATGATGTTGACGGGAAGAGCAGTTCTGAAGCGTCTTTCAATCCAATTTTTATCATGGCTGACTCCGGAGCCCGAGGTTCCAGGCAGCAGATTAAGCAGCTTGCTGGGATGCGTGGTTTGATGGCCAAGCCGTCCGGAGAGATTATCGAAACTCCAATTACAGCTAACTTCCGCGAAGGCTTAGGTGTGTTGCAGTATTTTATCTCCACACACGGTGCCCGAAAAGGGCTGGCGGATACGGCGCTTAAAACAGCAAACTCCGGGTATCTGACTCGCCGTTTGGTGGACGTTGCTCAGGATGTTGTTGTTACTGAGTTTGATTGTGGAACCCTTGACGGTATTGAAATCGAGCCGCTGATTGAAGCTGGTGAAATTATTGAGCCTTTAGGTGACCGGATTTTGGGTCGCGTCGCTCTTGAGGATATTATTCATCCCCATAGAGATGAAGTGATCGTCGCAGCTGGTGAAGAGATTACGGAGCGTAAGGTTGCGGAAATTAATGACTCACCAATCCGTCTCGTTAAAGTTCGCTCACCGCTAACTTGCCAGGCCCAATTTGGTATTTGTATCGAATGTTATGGCCGTGATTTAGCGCGTGGACATAAAGTGAATATTGGTGAGGTTGTGGGAATCATTGCTGCTCAGTCCATTGGTGAGCCGGGTACACAGTTGACGATGCGTACATTCCATATTGGTGGTATTGCATCCGGTCGTGCTCTGCAGTCGACGTTGGAAACACGCGGCAGCGGAACATTGCAGTACGTTAACTTAAACACGGTCAAGAAAAAGGATGGAACCATTGTGGTTATGAACCGTAATGGTGAAATTTCTGTTCTGGATGAAGGTGGTCGTGAGCGTGAGCGTTATTCCGTGAACTACGGTGCCAACGTTCTCTTTGATGATGGAGCTGAGGTTAAAGCCGGTACAACGATTTGTGAGTGGGACCCCTTTGCGGTGCCAATTCTTACAGAGGTGAGTGGTCAGGTTAAGTATGGTGACGTTATTGAGGGTGTAACGATGGAAGAGAAGGTGGATGATGTCACCGGTCTTTCTCACCGTATTATTGTTGAGTCGAAAGACAAAGAGACCCGACCTCGTTTATCGATTAAGGCTGAAGACGGTACGACGCTGCAGATTCCTGGAAGCATGAATCAAGCACGCTACTTCTTGCCGGTTGCTGCGAATATCGCTGTAGCCGAAGGCGATGCGGTTGAGGAAGGTGATGTTATTGCACGTATTCCTCGTGAAACCACAAAGTCTAAAGATATTACAGGTGGTTTGCCTCGTGTTGCAGAGCTTTTTGAAGCACGTAAGCCAAAAGACCACGCTTTAATTACTGAGATTGACGGAACTGTTCAGTTTGGTTCAGACGTCAAAGGCAAGCGCCGTGTTGTTGTTGTGCCAGATATTGGTGACCCAGCAGAGTACTTGGTACCTAAAGGCCGCCATCTGACGGTACAAGAAGGTGATCGGGTGCGCGCCGGTGATGCATTGATGGATGGTCCTGCGAATCCGCATGATATCTTACGAGTTCTCGGTGAAAAAGCACTTGGTCGTTATCTTGTTGACGAGATTCAGGAAGTTTATCGTCTGCAAGGTGTACCCATCAATGACAAGCATATCGAAACCATCGTTCGGCAGATGTTGAAGCGTATTCGTATCACCAGCGTGGGCGACTCGACTTTTCTCATCGATGAGCAGGTCGAGAAGAGTGCGTTTGAGATTGAAAATGAGCGAGTTATGGAAGAGGGCGGCATGCCTGCAAGCGGTGAGCCCATGTTGTTGGGGATCACCAAGGCTTCGCTGTCGACAAATTCCTTTATCTCCGCATCGTCGTTCCAGGAGACCACGAAAGTACTCACTGAGGCGGCACTCTGCGGTAAGGTTGATGACCTCCGCGGTCTCAAGGAAAATGTTATCATGGGACGCCTTATTCCGGCAGGAACAGGCCTCAATGGCTATAGCCAGCTCTCAGCGGTCGTCGACCCTGAATTGCTGGAAGAAGATGAAGAGTATGAAATGACTCTTGAAGAAAGCCAAGGGCCACTTTTATCGAACCTGCCCGGTGTGGTGGTCAACGAGTAGATTTGCCTGGGGCATAGTTCGGAGTTGATGTTGTTCTGATGAAAGTGCGAGTCTCATTTGCTGCTCTTCTGGCTGCTTTTGTATTGTGGACAGAGCCTCTTGGAGCGAATGACACAAGCCGCTATGTTGGAGCAGCTAAGTGCGGCTCATGTCATGAGGCTGAGTATCAAAAGTGGCTTGCTGGTCCTCACGCAAAGGCGCACAAAAGTTTAACTTCAGAACAGCTGGCGGATTCTAAATGCAACACTTGTCACACCTTGGTGCCCTTTAATACAGATAAGAGGTTTTTAGGGGTTCAATGTGAGCAGTGTCATGGAGGCGGCAAGGTCTATCATAAAGAATATGTTATGCGTGACAAAGAGCTGGCAAGGGCTGTTGGCTTAGTTGTGCCTAAGGCTGCTGATTGTCAGACCTGTCATACTGCTGATTCCCCAAACATTAAGCCCTTTAATTATGACGAATTGTGGATGCGTATAGCCCATGGTGCAAGTGCTGCGGCGCATGGAAAATCAGCATCCATTAAGCCTTGATTGGCTTTTGAATAGCCGATAGCCTCAGTCGAGGAATCATTTACGATGAAAGCACGCTTTGTTCTCTCTGCGGCAACGCCCAAAGGTTTGCCCGATCTCGGCCTGCCGGAAATAGCATTTCTGGGACGTTCGAATGTGGGTAAGAGTTCCGTGATTGGTTCCCTTCTTAAGCAACCGAGTTTGGTGAGGACTTCTCGCCAGCCTGGCCGAACCAGACTTCTTAATCTTTTTGTCTTTGAAGAACGTTTGGCTTTTGTTGATCTGCCTGGTTACGGTTATGCGAAAGCCTCAAAGACCATTCGATCCGACTTAACTAAGATGATTGGCTCTTATTTAGCTAAACGGGAAGAGTTGAGTGTTTTAGTTCTGATATTAGACTCGCGTCGGGAAAAAATATCTGAGCTGGATAGACGAGTGATGGAGTATCTGCTTGAAAGTGGAGTTCCTCTCGTGGCGCTACTTAACAAAATTGACTTGGTGCAGAAGAACAAGCGTCTACAGCGCGTGACGCAGATTGCCAAGGCTTTCGACCTTTCTCGTGACCATTTCCTTACCTATTCGGCGAAAAAAGGTGAGGGAAGACGGGAGCTCATTAAGCACCTGGATAATATGCTCTATGAGTAAAGCGGCGCTACTACTGCTTCTTTATCTGGCCGTCCCTCCAGGAGTTTTGGTGGATAGGGTTTTGGCTGTTGTCGGAAAAGAAGTGCTAACCCAGTCCGAATTTTACGCTCAAGCCAGGGTTGCACTTATATGGCAGAAGGGTGAAGCGGCGGCTCATGCACCCATTGAAGGGGAACTATTTGAATCCCTATTGGAATATGTCATCAATCAGTATCTTGTGGCTGGCGAGGTGCGGCGATTAGGCGGAGTGTTTGTCTCAGAAAAAATGTTGGTCGAGCGCTTGAATGAGTTTTCACGTCTTTTTCGCAACAGAAATGTTTATCGCGCATTTTTGCGCCGATACCATTTAAGCGAAGATGATCTGCGTCATATTTTGCGTCGTCGGGTTCGCAATGAAGTTTTCATTAGACAGCGTTTTAAGTTGAGTGAGCGAGGGAGGCTGCAGGATCCTGATGAAACCTCAAAAGAGCCCGGTAAAAAAGAATTGCAAGAGTGGCTACTCACCTTGAGAGAGCGAAGCATGCTGCGGGTTGCAGGCTTTGACGGGCGACTTGAAACCCGATGAGTTCAGCGACTCCTGAAGGTTTCTTTATAGAGGATTTAGGTGTGGAAGATGCACCTGCGATCGGAGAACTTTTCGAGCAGAATGCAGGGGCAAGTAGGTGGAGTGGGGCGGATATCAGGGAAGGATTGTCTCAAGGGCGTTTGCGGGGACTGGTTGCCATCGAGTCGGGGGAGGCCCGCATCATTGGATGTCTTTTGTGGCGTACCCTTCTTGATGAAGTGGAAATATTGAATATTGCAGTTAATCGACAGTACCGTCGACAAAGAGTTGCTGAGAGTCTTTGTCAGAAAATGTTTGTTATGGGACGAAGTCGGCAAGTGGCGACAATTCATTTAGAAGTGCGCAAAAGTAATCTTGATGCTCAAGCGTTTTATCGGCAACTGGGCTTTGTCGAGTGTGGCTCCAGGCCAGGCTATTATCCTCCCGAAGGTGAGGCCGCAGTGCTGATGAGTTTAGAACTCAAGGGCAAATCAGATGCTTTGGAGCTTTGTGATGAGTGAGTCTGACAACAATAAAAAAGTCGGCTCACAGGCTTTCGGTGACTCTTCCAGTGAGGGCGTTTCGGAAG
>CAXGWX010000248.1:0-4886 GCA_964013445.1 uncultured Bdellovibrionales bacterium
CGAATCAAGTCTTTGCAGGCGAGCTTTGTTTCCTATGCCAGCTATTGGAATCGGTTAAACCGGCAAATTGACGAAGGCACGTTTAAGCGGGATGTACGACGGGCCTCCCGCATGGGGCAGGCCACAAAACCAAAACCAAAGGCGAAGCCCTCTTATGTGTATGGGCAAGAGACGGGCTCAAAGAATTTGCCTTGGTTAGAGGATATACATCGGGAGTTTGTAGAGCGACGAGAGGCCTGTGGTGAGTCGACTAAAATTTCTAAGTCAGCCTTTGATAAGCTTTTACGTAAAGAGGCGGAGGCAATCAAAAAGTCCACGCGCTGCTCTGAAGTAAGTTTTAAAGTGCAAATAAAGAATGGCAAGACCGTCTTAAAGGCGAAACCGGTCGATTAATCTTCACCCTCTTGTACATGGGGGAGCATATGGCCGCTTTTTTGCGCCTTGGTTGCTAAATAATCAACATTGTGCTGATTGGGCGGGACCAGGGAAGCTTGTCGGTCAACAATGCCGATGCCGTTTTCACGGAGGCCATTAATTTTTCTCGGATTGTTGGTGATGAGTTGGATTTTTTCCGCATCAAGCATTTTAAGCATCATGGCGGCGACCCGATAATCCCGGAGGTCGTCATCGAAGCCAAGGTGTAAGTTGGCCTCGACCGTATCCATCCCCGCACCCTGTTGCAGGCTATAGGCGCGGATTTTATTGCCTAAGCCGATGCCCCGCCCCTCTTGGCGCATATAGATGAGGATGCCCGTGTCGTGGCTACCAAGGTCGCTCATGGCCATTTCCAGCTGTTGTCGACAGTCACAGCGCAGAGAGGCAAAAACATCACCGGTAAGACATTCGGAGTGAATACGTACGGGGATATTTTCGACTTCCGTAGGGTTACCTCGGACAAGGGCCACATGCTCCTTCGAGTCGATGCTGTTGCGGAAAACAAAGATACCAAATGTGCCGTAGCGGGTTGGCAACTCCGCTTGAGCGTAGATTTCCACCCATTCCTCGGCAACTTCCAGGCGTTTGGGTTCTTTTGCGACCTCAAGTCGATAGTCTTCTATGAACTCTAGTGAACTTGAACTCATCTGTTCATTCCTACCTGTTTCAATCATACCTCTAATTTCGAGCTATGGACAGGCAGCAGGTAGCATAAAGGGCCAAGGCAGCGCAAGGCGTATTTAGGAAGCGCGTAGCCGACTTTTCTTCGGCGCCTGGTCCGCGCTCTGGAAGTGCTTAAGGCTGTTTTCCAGGCCTTCACGCATGGTATTGGTGTAGAATTCCCTGAATTCGATTTCAGGGCCACGCAAGGCCTCGTAGTATGCCTGGCGATCAGAGGCATGAATAATTACCGGCATAAAGCCATAGCGTTGCAGAATATGCACGCCGAGAAGTCTGCCTAGAAAACCACTGTATTTGGAGAAAGGATAGACGCGCAAAAAGCGGTGATGCACATTGGCCGCAAATTCGATGGGATGAACGTCTTTTGGCTTTTTGCCGTTCACATAGGCAAGGACATCTCCCAAGGAAGAGTGAATTTTTGCAGGTTGTTCAATTTCATGGAAGTAGGTGCGGTGGATTGGAATATCCCGACGATAGGAGCCAGCCAGCTCTGGATCGCCGACCAAGCGTCCGTGCATATCTTTGAGCAGATTAATGCTTATATTTGCCCGCTTTTGCTCAGCTTTTTCCCGTAAAAGATCGATACAGTATTTCTGATTTTTTATGTCTTCGTAGGTGGGCAGAAGGCTTACGTCTGAGACAATCTTATTATCGACAACCGCTTTGATTTCCGGAAAGGTTAAAACAACGCCTTCTAAGCCATTTTCGTGGAATATCCAGGAGATATCTACCAGCTCATTCAGGCTGTTTTGAGCAGCGCAGGAAGTGCTGGTGGCTTCTTTGAGTTGCTGGTTAAGTTCTTCCAGTTCTGAATAACGTTGACGCATCATGGATTCAGCGTCGTAGTAGAGCTCCAGTTCATCGGGGCGAAATGTCATCGTGGTATCCTTTTTCTATTAATAAATATTAAAAAACACAATATTTATAATGGTTTATATCTTAGCCGCTGCAAATCAATCTGTCAAAATGAAAACACGATTATCTCTAAGCTTGTGGATCGAGTCTTCTGGTGAAGGCATAGAGATAGTAAATACATGCAGTTAGAGCGGTGAACAGGCAGAGCTTGGGGCCGTAAGGAATTTAGTTGGCAACAAAAATAGTCTCTTTGGTGCGAAAGATTCTTAACTTTTCTCTATTTTGCTTGGGTGATTGGCAGCTGAATTGTTGGCTATTCAATAATCGCTTTATGAAAAAAATAGGCTTAGCGACAAAATAATTTTAGAGTCGCAGATTTTTTTGATCTCGCGTACTTTTGAATTATTCTAGTTATAATAATAGGTTGTGAGTTTATGTGGGGCATGGTCAGGCAAGGTAGGACATTATACTACTTTTTGCATTGTTGGGGGGGCCAAAATATGTTATTTTGCGCTCCACAAATTTTTTGCCACGTCTACAAGAGCTGCCTAAACGCATTTGAAGGAGAAAATTAATGCATATGACCTTTAAGATTGGTGACAAGGCTGTATATCCCGCACACGGGGTGGGCGAGGTAACTGCTATCGAAAATCGCGAGATTTCGGGGCAAAATCAGACCTTTTATATCCTTCGTATCTTAGAAAACGGTATGAAAATCATGATTCCAACCAATAATGTTCGTCAGGTTGGTTTACGTGAGGTCATCGATCGGGCAAAGGTGGACAAGGTCTTTGAAATTCTTCGTGAAAAAGATCTGAGCGTAGATACGACCACATGGAATCGTCGTTATCGCGAGTATATGGAAAAGATTAAAACCGGTTCGGTTTATGAGGTTGCCGAGGTTTTGCGTGATCTTTACTTACTCAAGACAGATAAAGACTTAAGTTTCTGTGAGCTTAAATTACTCGACACAGCCAAGGCCCTTCTGCTTAAGGAGTTGGCGGTTGCTAAAGGCTGCGATGAAGTCGAAGTCGAGAACGAATTCGAATCAATTTTTCAAAAAGAAGAGTAGATTCTTTTCTCCTATGAGTTGATGCCGGCACTTGGTGGTTCGGCATCACCTCATCATTTTATTCCCATCAGCTTTCTTTATTTGTCCGGTGTGGGGATTTCTGCGCCCCTTGGGCTTGCACTTCCGCTGCGGATCGGGCAAATCCTCTAGCGTCATGTCGCAGAGCGAACATTCCTTAGAAGGCCAGCTGGCCAAATATCAGCGTCAACAAAAGGTTCAGGGCCGGTTTGTTTTGACCTCCCTGTGTTTTTTCATTGTCTGTACCTGGTTTGTGCACGGCTACAAGGATTGGCTTATTTACGTCTTTGCTGAGCCCCGCACGCCGACGATTGTCAAAGACATTTCGCTGGTTGCACCCATTGATCTTAAGCATAACGATTATGTTGAATTGACTGGAATTACGGAGCATCGAGGCATGGCGCAGCAGCTGGTTAGGGGGCTGGACTTACCTCGCAAGGAATATTGGTATTTTCGTCTTTTGGGCTCACGAGGGGTTTTTATAGAAGTGCCGCCTGATGAGCAGCGCTATGATTTTATGACGGAGGTTACGGTTCGTGGTAGGATAGTCGACCCTAAGCAGGCGACTCTTTATCAGTATTTAATCGAAGATTACCACGAGCGCTATGCGGCCAAGCGGCGGGAAAATATGCGCATCTTGCAGGTCGGTGCGGAGCCGGGGGCGGGACAGACACCCTATATTGTACTCTTAGGTGGCCTTGGAGCGCTTGTTTTGGTCAATCTATTTACCATCAGAAAATATTTACGTTTACGTCAACGCACCCGTATCGGTGCAGAATAGGGGGAGCTATGGGTTTTATTCAGGGTGGACATATTGTTGCACGAGCATTGAAGGCAGCCGGTGTCGATCATGTTTTCACACTTTGTGGTGGGCATGTGCAGATGATTTACGATGGCTGTTTGCATGAAGGCATTCGCGTGGTGGATGTGCGTCATGAACAGAGCGCGGGACACGCGGCTGACGGCTGGGCGAGAGCCACAGGCAAGCCAGGTGTGGCGATTGTAACCGCCGGGCCCGGTTTAACGGATACGGTGACGGCGGCTGCCAATGCACAACGGGCAGGTGTGCCAATGCTTATTATTGGTGGGCAGGGCGCCCGACTTTTAAGCCAATTTGGCGGTCAGGACAGGGGTTCTCTTCAGGATATGAATCATGTGGAACTGATGCGGCCCATTACCAAGTGGGCGGTGTCTGTGCCCGAGACCAGACGTTTAGGTGAGTATGTACAGAGTGCGCTGCGTATTGCCAGCTCTGGCGTACCGGGGCCAGTATTTCTGGAAATGCCCCTCGATGTTCTGTTTATGGGCTGCGATGAGTCTGAAGTAATTTCCTACGAAGGCTATCTCACCGAAGCAAAAGCTGCCCCAGATCCGGCTTATCTTGAACGAGCAGCGGAACTTATTTCCGAGGCCGAGCGGCCCTTGCTTATTGTTGGTTCCCAGTGGCGTTGGTCGAACAAGCGGGAGGCACTGGAGAAGTTTTTAGAGACGCAGCCGATGCCAACATTTTTAAATGGTATGGCTCGCGGTGCGTTACCTCTGGACCATTCGTGCCGTTTTGCCCAGTGTCGCTCAAAGGCTCTGGGGCGCGCGGATCTTGTTGTTATTTTTGGCACACCTTTAGATTTTCGCCTGCGTTATGGTGAGGCGATTAAGGAAGACGCGACACTCATTCAGATCGATCTTGATGGTGGTGAAATCGGCCGTAATCGTCAGGTTGATCTTGGACTCATTGGTGATCCGGGGTTGGTTCTCGACGGCTTAGCGGAGCTTTTGGCTACGAAGGGTAAGGACCGAAGTGCCTGGCTCGACGAGGTTAATGTCT
>CAXGWX010000249.1:0-4860 GCA_964013445.1 uncultured Bdellovibrionales bacterium
ACAACTTTGATTAAAGGATTGATTGCCATGTTAAATTACTTTTCGGCTTGCTCTATGCTTCTTGTCTTCACTTTGAGTGCTTGCGGGGGAGAAGATACGGAGACTGTTGAACCAAAGCTGTCGGTGATCCAGGAGAAAATTTTCACACCTTCTTGCGCCTTCTCATCCTGTCATGATGCGGTGGGCCCCGAGAATGAACTCGACTTAAGCGGGGCGAATACCTACAGCTCGCTGATGGATGGGACCAGCCCGGACACGGATGTGGCTCGGGTGGTCGCCGGTGATCCGGGCCAAAGCTTACTCTATCTTTCGTTGGTGGGTGAGGCACCGGCAGGCATTCGTGCTATGCCTTTAGGCAATTCCTTAAGTGAAGCGGAGATTAGCGCCATCAAAACCTGGATTCAGGACGGCGCCCTCAATAACTAGGCGACTTAAGCCCTAGTGCGGTCCTGCATTCTTGAGAGCGTCTGAGGCTTCGCTGGCATAGGTTTGGAAGTTATCTGCAAAGAGACTCGCCAGCTTTTTAGCTTCGCTGTCGTAATTGTGACCATTCTCCCAGGTGTTTTTTGGCCATAGAATCTTTGTTGGCACATTGGAACATTGGGTTGGTACATCGAAACCAAAAAGTTCGTCTTTTTGCGTTGGCGCATTCTCAAGCTCGCCATTATGTATGGCATCAATAATGGCACGAGTATAAGCCAGATCCATGCGAGAGCCACTGCCATAGCCACCGCCACTCCAGCCTGTGTTGACAAGCCAGGCTTTCGAACCGTGTTTGCGCATTTTGTCTGCCAGAAGTTCCGCATACTTGGTTGGGTGCCAAACCATAAAGGCGGCGCCAAAACAGGCAGAAAATGTTGCTTCCGGTTCAACCACACCCATTTCCGTACCCGCCACTTTTGCCGTATATCCGCTGATAAAGTGATACATGGCCTGAGCAGGTGTGAGGCGAGATACCGGTGGCAGCACTCCAAAAGCATCACAGGTTAGCAAGATGATGTGCTCTGGATGACCGCCCACACATGGGATCTTGGCATTGGGAATATGCTCGATGGGGTAGGAGGTACGGGTGTTTTGGGTGATGGTGGTATCGTCGTAATCAATCTCATGGGTGCGTTCATCATAGATGACGTTTTCGAGAATCGCGCCGAAACGGATCGCATCGTAAATCTCTGGTTCTTTTTCCGCAGAAAGATTGATGCATTTGGCGTAACAGCCGCCTTCGATATTAAAGACACCATCATCGCTCCAGCAATGCTCATCATCACCAATAAGTTTTCGATTTGGATCTGCAGAGAGGGTGGTTTTACCCGTGCCAGAGAGACCAAAGAAAATGGAGACATTGCCCTTGGGACCTTCGTTGGCGGAGCAATGCATGGAAAGCACGTCATTCTTTGGCATCAGATAATTCATAATGGAAAAGATGCCCTTTTTCATCTCGCCTGCATACTGGGTGCCAAGAATTACTAATTCCTTCGATGCAAAATTAACGCTGACGCTTGCTTTTGATGTTACACCTTCAACTTGCGGATTCGCTTCTGTCTGCCCAGCATTTAAGATCACATAGTCAGGTTCACCGAACTCGGCCAGCTCCGCCTCTGTTGGGCGAATGAGCATATTCCACATGAAAAGTGCATGGTAGGGCCGGGCGCAGAGGACACGAACCTTAAGTCGGTATTTAGGATCCCAGCCCGCATAGCCATCGACGACATAAAGGTCAGGACTTTCGCGCAAAAACTCAAGAGCAATGCGGCGGTTTTCCTCAAAGGAGTCCTCGGAGAGGGGGATGTTGATGTCGCCCCACCAGATGTCCTCTTTGGTGCTGCTCTCTTCAACGACCCGCTTGTCTTTGGGCGTGCGACCAGTTTTTTCGCCGGACATGGCAACGAGTCCACCATTGGCTGCAATGATGGTGCCTTGCTCACCACTTAAAGCTTCGCAGTAAAGCTTTGCTGGAGCCAAGTTGCGTAATACCTTACGCGGTATACCATAATTTTCGAGCGATACTGTTTCTTGCATTTTATCCTCTTTGATAAACTTCAATCAGACGCGATTGCTAGCAGTTCCTGGACTAAAGTTCCAGAGCAGATATTCCCTTTTTTTCACCGCTTTATCTTTAGAAAAGGGCGGAACGATAGAAATGGCAGCTCTGGACTGGCCAAAATTGGGACAATCGGATTATAGTGGAGCAGGAACCCGAATGCCTATGAAAATTGCAAAGGAATCGAGCACTTTAGGGGTGCAGCAGAGTACGCCTCCCGGTGGGATCAAGGAGCCTACTGGTGCTGCCGGGCAGAGTTCCGGGGAAGTTACGGACAAGATGGTTGCACCCAAAGCCCAAGAGAGTTTAAAGGCGGAAAATACAGGGGCAGCGCTCAAAGCGCCACGGCGTCATTCGGGAGTGCATGCGGGGGCCGAATCCCTCGCCAACGTTGAGGAGGATGGACAGCCGGATCTGAAGAAAAGGCTGCAGTCGTATCGTAAACAAGCTGCAATGAGCCTATCTGATAAAGAGCTGCACGCTCTGACCAGAGAGTTGCTGGAGGAAATCAGTGCGCATTTAAAGCGGAAGGGGGTCGTTAGCAATATTGTTCAAAAAGACAATAAGGCACCCTATCTGCACCTGCAGCCGGACGGTGAGGCAAGTGGGCCCCTGGGACGTTTTGCCAGCGGGTTAGATCGCAATTTGCATGGCGTTGAACTTATTTACGATCCGAATGAGCTACGTGAAAAGAAATTCACAGCAATGTATTCGCCACGGCATTCGCAGATATTGCTTTCTGAAAAAGCCATTCTGAACGGTCGGCCTGGGGATGCGGAAATTCACGAAGCGAGACATGCCTTTCATGACAAGAAGTCCACTGGCTCCGAACTTTTCCTGGGAAAGATTATTCCATCAGGCAAAGTTAAAACCTCCGGCTTTCTTGGCCCCTACACCTTTTTGTTAAGCGCTGACGAAATGTCAGCCTATGCGATAACGACAGCACTGACTGCTTCCGGACTTGGGAAAATCAAGCAAAAGTTGAAAACAACAAATGCGATTGATGAGCAGGATCTAAAGGCTTTACGTATGATGGCCTATCGCTTTGAGGGGTGGGCGAAAGCGAATCGGCCCTTGCTCGAAACCATCAGTGGTGAGTGTGAGCACTGGCATAAAAACCTGGGTATCCCCAAGCGCAAAGGGATCCGACTTGAACAGATTGGTAATCGTATGACGCAATTGACCTGGCGCTCTAAGGTTTTCTGGAAGGGGGACTTAAGGGCGGAGTTTCGAGTCGAGCAGCAGGGTAAGGGTGGCATTGTTTCTTTGCAGGAACCGTCCCATGGTTCGCTGATCGCTTTTCAACTTAGGGATGTGGATTTTAAGGCGTTGGTAGCGGAAGCGGATCCTGCCAACTACTTTGAAAAACTTGATGGCCCGATAAAGGATAACTTAGGCCGTCTGCATCGTATTGCCGAGACGCAATTGGAAATCTATCAGACCCTGAGTGACCGCTCTGACCCAATAAAGGATCTAACGACAGCGGATGTGGAACAAGTCAGTGAAATCGTCGACGTGCTCCATGAACAAATACGTGCATTGAAGGCAACGGTTACCAGCAGTTGATGCCGCCTTCCCGCTGAAAGGTGATGAGCATACCTTGCGAATCATGACCGGCGGCAATAATCCCCCCATCACAGCCGGGACGCCAGGCCGCATCATTGAGGCGAGCATTACTGTTGGCGGAGAAGGGTGGCGCCGCAATGTTGCTGATCGGTACCTCGGTCAGTTCACATCCATCGAGCAGGGGTGAGGGACAGTCGTAATGGTCGTGGCGATATTCAATCACCGGCGCAAAAGTGTCACCGTAAATCGTCATGACATGGCCAAAAATGAGCGCCCGGCTACCGTCCTCTTTGAAAGCAACGTTCCAGAGATCACGATTTGAATAACCTACCGCCGCACTCGAGGAAGTCATATTCGGATAGGTAAAGCGATGAATGTCCCGACCGGTCCAGGAAATGGCGAGGGCATAGTTGCCCGATGGGTGGGCTGCAGCTCGGCTCGTATTCCCTAAGTGGTTATTCCCCAAATCTGTTCGCCACTGGCTTACGCCGTCAATTTCGCTGATGTAGAGTCCGTCATAACCGTTCACACCGCAGACGATGAGCCAACCGAGTTCATCGAAGGAGCCTTTGGTACGGGCCAAATCCTGGCAACCGGCACTGGTCGCTTGTGCACCGATAAAACGAAAGGAATTCTCCGAGAGGTCGTATTGGCGCAGAGCGACTGTATAGGCTGCACCTGTTCGGGTGCGAAAGAGAAAGTAGGGGTCATCCGCTTGATAGGGGTCAAACTCTACCGCACTAACATTGGATGCATTGGGCACGGACTCGAGCAAGACGATTGGGCTATCAGTGCTTTCCCCATTCCAGAGAGCAGTGCTGAATTTGAGAATGATGCCTTGACGAATCGAGTTGCCACCACTGGTGTATTTGTGCTCACCGACAATCCAGGCATGGTCGCCGTTGGGGCTGAAGGTTATGTCTTCCCAATAGTAGTTGCCCTTATTTGGTTCGAAGTCATAGGTTACCACTTCTTCTGTTGCGGCGGTAAAGATGCGCAATACATTATAGCTTTCGGCCAAAATGGCGAAATCTCCGCTTGGGTGAAAATCTACGGTTTTGAGTTCCTTGAGACCGGGGACAGGGAGGCGGTTATAGCTATAGCTCCCTGGAGTATTCGCGCTTGGGAAGTTGGTTGCTGGTGTGTAAGGGGATTCTTCTTCTTCCTCTTGCGGGGTTTCAGTTTCTGACTCTTCTTCCTCTTGCGGGGTTTCAGTTTCTGACTCTTCTTCCTCTTGCGGCGTTTCAGTTTCT
>CAXGWX010000250.1:0-4853 GCA_964013445.1 uncultured Bdellovibrionales bacterium
ACTGATCGCAGCCATGAACTATATGGGCTATGGGGCTGCTGCGGTAGGCAATCATGAGTTCGATTTTGGTCCAGGGCCGAATGATGGTAAGGACCGATTGGGCATTATGAAACAGCGCTTTCGTGAAGCCCAATTTCCCTTTCTCGCCGCCAATATTTTTTCACAAAAGACCGGAGATGCGGTGCAGTGGCCCAACTACCACGCCAGCGTGATGCAGGAAGTCAACGGCATCAAAATAGGCATTATTGGCGCCGCCACACCGGAAACAACCGTGACCACAAATCCTGAAAATATTGTGGGTCTTGAATTCGCCCCGCCCGCTGAATTTGTGTTGGCGGAAGCCAACAAACTTCGCCAAAACGGTGCTCAAATCATCATTCTCCTCGCCCATATTGGTGCTCGCTGTCGCTCTCTGAAAGATCCCTTTGACGCCAGCTCCTGCCAACCGGACTCTCACCTTATTGAACTCGTAGAAGAATTGCCGCCCGGGACCATTCATGCGGCCCTTGGTGGACACACCCACAATTTCATTGGTCACTGGATTGCGGATGTGGCCTTGATGCAAGCCGGTTCGAGTGCCCGGGCTTTAAGCCATGTAACATTATGTGTGGATGAAAAAAATCACTTTGACGCCACCCGCAGTAAAATCAATCAGCCGATTAATCTCTGCGTCGATGAATGGAATGAAGGAGGCTGCCGCTACCGCAAGAAAACCACGGGCAAAAAACCTGCTTCCTTCGCCGGCAAACCTCTGCCAATGGATCCAGAGTTCGAAAAACTACTCGCCCCCTATTTCGCTGCGGTGGTGGAAAAAGAAAAAGAACATTTAGGCATCACCCTGCCCTACGCCTATGAACGAAAATCCAAGGAACATAATTTGGGTGATGCACTTTGCGCCGGCATGCGCCTGGTCAGCGGTGCGGACATCGGCATCCACAATTTAGGTGGTGTGCGTACCGATCTGCCCGCCGGCGATCTCAGTTTTGGCCAAGCCTTTCGGGTTCTGCCTTTTGAAAATTATGTGGCGGTGGCCCATCTCACAGGCGAGGAAATACGTACCTTTGTCGCCGCCCTACTCAAACGACGACAAGGCGATCGTCCTTTTGTTTCCGGCCTGATTGTCGACGCCAAAAGTGTCGAAGACTTTTCTTTGCGTTTGGAAAATGGCGAAGCCCTTAAACCTACACAGCACTACATTGTGGCTACCTCCGACTTTATGAGCAAAGGCGGCGAAGGCCTGGGGCCACTCTTTAAAAGCCTGAAAAATGAAGAACTTAAAAGCCTCGAATTGAGCGTTCGTGACGCCCTGATTGCCTACTTTCAAAAGGTACACCCTACACCGTGAAACAGAGTCTTGGGATGCAAGATTCCTTCCGTTTTTTGAAGAGATAGCATTTTTGCTCTTTGTAAAGAGCAAAAACAGGCTCCGTGATTTTGCCTTGATCTTTGTTGGACAATCATTGCAGCCAACTCAGAATAGGAGTAGATCTTAAGGATAGACTTTAACCGGGGGTATATCATGGGTGAAACGCCAACCACTTTTGAAAATGCCAGACAGCGGCTTAACGCAGCAATGGAGCATGTCGAGTTTCCTTCTGAGGTCATCGAACGTCTTAAATATCCGAAATCGTCCCTGCGGGTTTCTATTCCCGTCCGCATGGATGATGGTTCCTTAAAAACCTTTACCGGTTTCCGGGTTCGTTACGATGATACCCGTGGACCAACCAAGGGTGGTATCCGTTTTCATCCGCAGGTGGACTTAGATGAAGTCACCTCTTTGGCATTTTGGATGGTCTTTAAATGCGCGGTCGTGGACTTACCTTTTGGTGGTGGTAAAGGCGGCGTCATTGTCGATCCGAAAGAGCTTTCCCTCCTCGAACTCGAACGCCTAAGCCGAGGCTATATTGATGCCATCGCCGATTTTATCGGCCCGGACACCGATATCCCTGCGCCAGATGTCTATACCAATCCGATGATCATGGGTTGGATGACCGACGAGTACAACAACATCACCCGGCATAAAGAGCCCAGTGTGATCACCGGCAAGCCCTTAGAGCTCGGCGGCTCACGGGGTCGTGACAGCGCCACGGGCCGCGGTGGTTATTTTGTCACCCGCGAGTTAGAAAAACAGCTCGGCATAGGCCCAGGCTCAACGGTCGCCGTACAAGGCTTTGGCAACGCTGGCTATTGGAATGCGCTTTTCTTGAGCGAGGCAGGCTATAAAGTTGTCGCCGTGAGTGACTCTAAAGGCGCCATCTACCAGCCCGATGGTCTGGATGTAAAATCCGTCTATCAATTCAAACAACAGGAAAGTAAATTGGCCAATGCCTACTGCCATGGCTCGGTCTGTGAAGTGCGTGACCATGAGGTTATCAGCAACGAAGAATTGCTGGCACTGGATGTGGACTTTCTCGTGCCCGCCGCTTTGGAAAATGCCATCACCGCAGACAACGCGGGGAGCATTAAAGCCAAAGCGCTACTGGAGCTGGCCAACGGGCCAGTGACGCCGGAAGCGGATAAAATTTTGTTTGAAAAAGGCATTCATGTACTGCCGGACATTCTCGCCAATGCCGGCGGGGTGACGGTGAGTTATTTTGAATGGGTACAAAACCGCAACGGTTTTTATTGGGGTTCGGACGAAGTGGACCAACGCTTGGAGAAAATCATGCGGCAAGAATCGGCGACGATTTGGGCCCTGGCCAGCGAGCGCGGCATTGACCTGCGCACCGCCGCTTATGCCCATTCTTTGAGCCGTCTCTCCAGCGCCATCACCGCCAAAGGCACCAAGGATTATTTTCACAAGATCAACACCGGTTCCTATAAAGCGGTCAGCGCTTAGAAGCCTTTTAAGGCAGACAGACCGAAAGTTCCGAGTCAGGCACGCCTTGACAGCTGTATTCCTCCCGGCAGGGGCTCGCTTCCGAGCAAGTCGAGAGACATTGGGCCAATTCAATACCATTGCCCAAGTCCACGACAATGCAGCGGCCGCCTTCGGGGCAAAGCACATCGCCGATTGGGATACAGCCCTCGACACAATTCTCCGTACTACAATCGCTGGCACAGGGCTGACAGGCACTGGTGCAATAACCGGCAGGCGCCTGAGTAACGCAGCTTAGATTACCATTGCACTCAGCATCGCTTTGGCAGGCATCGCCGGTGACTCCATCACTTGCTTCGCCCGAGCCATCCTGGCAAGCCAGAATGCACAAAAGCGACAGACAAAAAACATAGCGCATGAAAAATATCTTAATGCAAAAACGTGGGCCTGGCGAGAAGAGACTTTTAATCGAGAACAGCGCTTATTTCACTCACCACCTGGGTCAGGAGATTTTCGAAACCTTGCAGCGCTTCGGATGTTTGCGTCCCATAAACTTCCCCCGCAGATGCATCGTAAATCTTCACCACCGGAACTTCACCGGGGCCCATATAACCTGAGGTATAGGCATAACCATCATCCCCCATCATCGGTAAATCACAAACACCACTGCCACAAAGGGATGTATCCCAACGGCGCGCACCAACCAGGGTTTGACCATCGCTGGTAAAACTCAAAATCCAATCATCCGCCGTCAGCGGCACCCCATCCACATGGGCGTTTTCAAAAAAGTAAAACCCTTGCATCATGGATTGATTAAAAGCCTCACCCACATTGAAAGTACAGGAGCCGTCATCGATGTCGGCGGTCGCATCATAGTTCCCCGCATCGGCAACCGTGCAGCCTTCGCCTTCCTGACTCACCCCGTCGCTGACCGCATCGTAAACGATGTGTAGACACTCGTTGACTTCACCATCGAGACTCGTTCCGGTCGCACCGGAAAGCACCAAATCCTCAATGCACGGCATGGCGTAGCCTTCGTAATCAAGGGTGACAAGCACACCGGAGCCTGCAGGTATGGCTGTCCCCAGCATACTGAAAGCCAGAACAGTGCCGTTATCCGATGAAAAGGAAATCTGCATGCCCGCATCCTGCGCCGCCCCACCATAGGCATTGGTAATCACTGAGCCAACAATATTAAACTGAAAGCCCGCAATCGCTTCAACGCTGCTAAAGTGCACGTCGATAGAACCGCTGGAAAATTTAGTTGGGCACTCATCCACATCATTGACCACCGTGCCGTCCCAGCATTGAATCTCTGTGCTCTCTTCTTGCTCGGCTTCGTCTGCCGGTTCCTCGTTTTCATCCTCGACAGGATCTTCATTGGACTCCTGCTCGTCCTCCTCTTCATCCTCTTCTGCAAGAGCACCGACGCTCAGAAGGTCGGCGGTATGCATAAGATTGTTCGTAAAGCCGGGCACACTTTGGGATGGGGAGGCATCAAGCAGCGCGCCGGTGGAACCATCGTAAATACGAAACACGGGCGTTTCACTAAGCTGCAAATAACCTTGGGTCTCCTCCGAACCATCATCGCCCATCGCCGGCACGTCCGTATAGGGGCCATTCCAGAGGCGCGCGCCAACAAGGGTTTGTCCGTCGCTGGTAAAGCTCAAAATCCAATCACTCTGCACTGCCAAACTTTGCCCATCGATTTGCGCATCGGCGAAAAAGTAAAAAGCCTGCTGAGTGGATTGGGCATAGGCCTCGAGAGTCTCAAAAGTACACGAACCATCGTCCTGGGCGACGCCGCTGTCAAAATTACCGGCAAAGGAAATGGTGCAGCCATCGGTCGGTGGCAATGCTTCGCAGATGCCGCTGTTCAAATTACAGGTGGTGTTGGCCGAACACTGGGCATCGCTGGTGCAGCCAATAACTTTTTTCGGCTTCGGACCACAACCGCCCCGATAGGCGCTAAGCGAAAGAAAAAGAAAGGTGGCGAGAAAAAATCGGGTCCAAGATGGTCTGCGCATGGGTCAAA
>CAXGWX010000251.1:0-4847 GCA_964013445.1 uncultured Bdellovibrionales bacterium
GGTTCAGATGTGGGTGGCGCAGGAGACGATGTTGCCTCCGTGGGTGCAGATAATAATGCGAGCTTGAGCGATGGGTCGGGCAAAGATGACGACGACGAAGCAGAAGATGGTAAGCAGCCTAAACCCTCTTTCAGCACTTCGAAATATAAAGGCTAAGCCAGAAATCCTTTTTGGAGATTCACGAGAAGGCTCTTAAGATGAAGATTTTAGACCGCCATAAAAACTCACTCAAGAGCCTTTTCGCCTTCTTGCTATGCGTTTGCGTTGGTGCATGTGGCTATCTGAACTGGCCAGGGCAGATGCCCAGCAAGAACAAGACGTCCTTAGAGGCCTACGAACGCTATAGCTTACTTGGCGCAGTGCGTCTGCTTAGTGCGGATGATGGGCAAGAAAGCAGGGGAGAATGGCAACGGTTTTCGGTTGAGTCCTATGTCAACCGTGATGGGCAAGTACACTTTGGTCAGCGGGTGGCGGTGGCGAGGGGGCAGTATTTGGCTCTGGATTACCGTTACCGGCTTAAAGGTAATTCGGCTCATACCCTACAAGGCTCGGTGAGTTTCTATAACGAAAAGAATGAAGAGGTGGCTTTCGAACTCATGCTGCGTTTAGAATTCAAGGATAAGAAGGTGGCCGGTTATGCCAAGAGCGTAGCCAATTTACAGGTGGAGGCATGGGAAGGGGTGGCCATGGTAAATTCACTGGGGACGCAGCCTCTTCTGGATGTCGAATTTGGGGAAAAGGGTGGAACGGCGTTTTTTCAGGCACCTTTTTCCTATATGCGTTACGGCACAGACCAAAGTGGTGCCACGGATTTTGCGGTTGCCCATGAGAGCAAAAATTTGCTGCAACGTGCCAATGGTATGCGCTTACATTATCGCTTGGCTCAGAGTTCTCAGTCCAAGCTGCAGATTAAGAGTTGGCACTGGCTCGAACCACAAGTCTAAAATTGAGTTGCAGGCGAAAAACTTACGGAAATGACCCAAATGTGTTAAGCTTTTGTCCATATGTCTTGTCCAGATTCAAATGCAATAAGAAGCAGTCAAAAGGGCTTCACCCTTATCGAATTGATGATTGTAGTTGCAATTATTGGAATACTTGCGGGTATTGCTATCCCGAATTTTATTAAATTTCAGACCCGCTCGCGACAATCTGAAGCCAAGGTAAACTTGAAGGCTATTTTTGTAGCAAAGCAGGCCTTTTATGCATCTGAGGAAACCTATGCCTGTTCTCTTTGTGATTGGGTGCCCGAGCCTGGTAATCGCTATTCCTATCTGGCGGCGATGGAACACGCCGTCGGTTATGCCAGTGGTAATGCGACCAGCGATGTTGCGGGTGATGGTTTGCCTGTATCCTTTATCTATGGCGAGCGGGGTTGTGACGAAGGGGTGATGCTCGGTATTGGTCAAGGTTTAGCTTGGAAGATTGCCCGTGACTGGCATCCCCATAGCGCGAGCTCTTATCCCGGAGGCTCGGTGGTGTCCGCCTGTGCTGATTTGGATACAGATACCTTTGTCGATTTTTGGACCATGTGGATCAATGTCCCGATGGAAGGCGAGCTGGCTGCACCGACCCCTGTCGTCAATACGAATGAAGCGGCGGTGAATATTTTTAACGATGTGGATGATGCGAAGCAGTATGGGGAAGAGGATTTTAGTATGGGTCTGGCTGGCAAGACTGGCGACCCCTTCGACCCGGTTTTTGAACCCTTTGGGCTCGGCGGCCAGCTATAGTTTTAAGCACTCTTACTTGTGCTCAGACCAAAGTGGCTGTCGAGAAATGCGGCAATTCTTTTGTTCATTACATCCGGGTATTCGAGCAGGGCGTAATGGGTGCCGTTTGGGATAATAAAAACTTCAGCCTGTGGGACGTGCTGAGTAAATACCGTGGCGGTTGATGGTGGTGTGAATCCGTCCCGGGTTCCGCTGATAAAAAGTAAGGGGTTTCTGATTTTTGAGAGCATAGACTTGGCGCTATGGTTGTTCAGGTGCTTGAGGATCGAACAGTAGTTTTTGAAATCCAGGGTCGGCAGGAGATTAAGGATATGCATGAAGACTTCTTTGTCGAGTTTGCGATCAACGACGCCGAAAAGCTCGAGGAGCGGCAGGAAGAAAGCGGTGTTTCCGGTTTTCGATATAAGCGTAGGCAATGCGGGGGCAAGTTTTAGGGCAAGGGTGTTGATGCGCGGAATGATATGTTTGCTTAATGAATTATCATAGGCGTTGTTAAAAACTTCACCATAAGAACCATTAATTAAAATCAAACCCTGAAATCGTTCCGGCATATTGCTGTATGCCTCTAATGAGACCTGTACCCCCATACTCCAGCCGCAGAGAACCACATTCTTAAGCTGCAGGGCGGCCATGATGCATTGTAAATCTTGCGCGTGGTCCTCGACCCGCAATGCATCTAAAGAGGGCGGCGAACCCGAATTGTAGAGCCCACGATAATCCCAGGAGATAAAGCGTATACGGTGTTTAAAAGCTTTGAGCATGGGGGCCCAGACCGCCATGGTACCACCGATGCCGTTGGCAATCACCATGGTCAACTCACCTTGCCCATAGCTCTGCACTTCGATTGGGGTGCCGTCGAAGCTGGAGATGGTTTGGCATTTTATTTCGTGTAACATGATTAAATCTAAAATGAGAAACAAACGAGCGCTTATGCGCTCAAAGAAACGTTGGGGTAATTTTAAGGGAATTACAAAGACCGAGTCAACATCTCTTCCCGATACGCTTTTGCACAGCTCTTTGTGTGAAAATTCAAGATTTACACAATTGTCTAAGAGAACTCAAAAGTGCTTTTCTGCTAACCGTCTGAATTCGTGGGATTCTTTTTTTATGCGCTTTTTGGCCTAAAAACTGCATTTCATTTTTGCGCTGCACACTTGGGATGTCGTCGATCGCTGGACATCAGGAATGATTCTTTGGGGTTGCGATGATGTTTTTTTCTTAACCGATAAAGGCATCTTGTGACTATGTAAGAATAACCCAAGGGAAAGTTCCTCCAGTAATGACGTGAGTATATTACCAGGGGGTACACAGTGAGAAATTTAAGTCTCTCTTCTGTTTTTCAACATATAGAAGCAAATCGAGTATTGGCGGAAAGTAATGTTCAGGCCGGTGCGAATCCTTTAAGACAACAAAGACGACAGAGTCAAAACCCGGAAGAAGGGGATGGCTTTGAGCGAAATTTTAATAAGCCGTGGAGCTATGTGTCCCGCGCTTTAGGCCTGCCCGACGTTAATGTCGAGACCACGCTTTCCAAGCTTAGCGGTGCGCAGATGATGGAACTCCAAGGTCTTGCACGGCAGTTTCAAACCTTAAGTCCGGAACGTTTCCAGGGCGCCTTTGTGGATTTCATCAAGCGCTACAAACTGCAAAACTCGAAAGACCTAAACGCCACTGTCCAGTACGTGATGCGTGAAACCTATAACAGCAACTCCGAGGACCTGCACTTTTATGCGACCAAGGTTAAGTTTTTTAATCGGGTGAAAGCAGCTATTCGCGAAGAACTACAGCGCGGCCGTACTGCATTGGCACATTCGAGTGGCATTTTATCCGACAGTCCGGATTTGGTGGAACCCTATGTGCCGCGTACCATCGGTATGGACTTTACCGGTGGCCTCGATGTGGTGGTCACTGAAGCGGAGACCAGTGAGACTTCCGGTCGCTCTGCGGATGCGGCGTTTCAAACCGGGACCTTTAATGACTCGGGCTGGGAATTTGTCAGCGGTAATCGCTGGGACCCGTTGGCCATAGACCTTGATGGTGATGGGGCGGTGAGTACGATGGCTGCGGGGGAGAATGGTGTTTTCGATTTAGAGAGTTGGGAGGAGACGCGGACGCGAACCGGTTCTGGCGCCGGACCTGCGAATGCAGGAAATATGACCGGAAGTGGTGGGGCGTGGCGTGTTAATGAGCGGGCCACCATGACCAGGCGTTTCACAGAGTGGTTTGCGCCGACCGAAGGTATTGTGGTTTTCGACCGGAATGGCAACGGCAAGATTGAAGGGCAGGACCTCTTTGGTGACCAAAACGTAACTGGCCGAAATGCCAGTAATGGCTTCGATGATCTGGCGTCTTTAGATTCCAACAACGATGGCTTTTTCGACTTTAAGGATGAAAAATTTCACAAGCTGCGGATTTGGCAGGACCGTAACAGTGACGGCAAGGCAGGACCGGATGAGATGACGACCCTTTTTCAAAACGGGATTACACGATTGTCGCTAAGCGCCTTAAGTGGCGCCCTGAATGGTGAAGATGGAAATATTATTACCGAGGGTTCGACCTTTACCCGGCTGCATGGTGCATTTTTGACCAAGGACCAATTGACGAATCATGTTGAAAAGCTGGAGCAGCAATTGATGACCGTTGGGGATGATGCGCAGCTGGCGAACGTTGACCTGCAGAATATGCTGCAAAGACAGCAGCAAACTCTACAGACCATGTCGAATATGTCGAAAGTATTACATGACACGGCAATGAGTGTGATCAAACATATGACCTAATGGGTCAACGCAATAATTGATAAAGGGGATTAATAAGATGATGTTAAATTTTGAAAAGAATACGAAAGAAGCGCTAATGCGGCTTTATACGGTGGCGTTGATGGTCGAGTGCCGACTCACGGAATGCCAGCTGCGCTGGTTGCAGCGTCGAGTCGAGTCGCAGGGGCTAGAGATGATGGATGTTTTGCGCCTGGTGCGTGATTATGAAAAATGTGCCTTCCAATTGGCAGAGCGGGGCGGTGATTACTTTTTTGGTAATGAGCGTTTGCCGCAGTACCTGGTTGAGGCCTGCTTTGAGGAGGTTGAGGGTGATGCGATGCGGCTCTACATGGCGACGGAG
>CAXGWX010000252.1:0-4843 GCA_964013445.1 uncultured Bdellovibrionales bacterium
GAGATGGAGTCAGAATCCGAATCTGAGCCCGAGTCGGAAGCGGAGACAGAGGTCGAAGTTGAGGTGGAGTCAGAATCCGATGGCGGAGAAGATGAAGGCCAGGAATCCTAGTCGCTGGCTTCGGCGGCCTTTGGAATCACAAAAATTCGTACATGCCCGTCTACTTCATAGATATTGATACCTTGCCAGGCTGTTTTTCGCGAGCGGCTTGCGGCGTGTCGGGCGCGGACCTTCGGGCTGTTGATGATCGAATACCAGCGGGCGCCGCCTTGCCGTTTTAGAGCTCTTTCGTACCATTTGACCGTGTCGGCGAAATTTTTTGGTGATTCGTACCTGCCTGTTTCCTCGAGCTTTTTCGCTTTAGGGACAATAGGAGCTTGCTCGAGCGGAACGGCCCCAAGCAGCGCCGGGCTAAGCCAGAGAGCCAAAATATAAGTCAAAATACGCATGCAGCAGGCTTTACCGGAATCAGGGGGCCATGTGCAAGCGCTTGAGCTCAGGTTTGCCTCTTTTCCTGGATTTTTTCTTTCCTGACCGGCTTTCCTGCGATCTTTGGAAAAAGTGATTTTTAGTTGGAATTTCAGTCCCTTACCCTTGACACGGACCCGGGTTTTTATGATGTAGGCATCACCAATCCAGACGATAAGGTAGATTCGTTATGCTCATGGAATTGACTGAAAATATTTTAACAACGGTGCCGTTGAGCTTCCATATTTTTATGGCTCTGGCCACCTTCACGGTCTTGGGGGCGTGCGGTGTCGCATTTTCGCAAAACATTGTTTACAGCGCCTTTTCTCTCTTGGCGACTTTTGCCGGCATGGTTGGACTCTTCGGCTTTTTGTCCAATGATTTTTTAGCGATTGTCCAGTTGATGGTGTACGTCGGTGGGATTCTCGTGGTGATTCTCTTTGCGGTCATGCTCACCAATAAAATTTCTGATATTCAGTCCTCTAATCCTTCGAACAATATTATTGCGGGCTTTACGCTGATGTTGATGCTTTTGACGGTTTTGGTGACTTCCGTGTTTTCCTATGATTGGAAGACTCGCGATCCGGGACCCTATGAGCCAACGGCGGCAAAAATTGGCGATGCTTTTCTTGGGCCTTATCTGATCAACTTTGAAATTGCTGGGCTCATGCTTTTGGTGGCACTTTTGGCGGCGGTTGTTGTGGCCCGTAAAGAAGTCAAATTTGCTGAGGACAATCAAGCAGAGGACGAGGGCTAAGCCATGACTGTAGGATTGATGCACTTTCTTGTTGTTGCGGCGATACTTTTTGCCCTTGGCTTTTACACGGTTGTGACCCGTAAGAATGCGGTTGGCATTCTCATGGGCGTCGAGCTTATTTTAAACGCAGCCAACCTCAACTTTGTCGCTTTTTCTCGCTACGGGGATGTGGCCAACGTTACCGCTGGTCAGGTTTTTCCCGTGTTTGGAATTATGATTGCTGCTGCCGAAGCGGCGGTCGGTCTGGCTATTGTTTTGGCTATTTTCCAAAACTGGGGCTCTATCGATACGGAAAAAGTAACCGCACTTCGTCAATAGGATAAGTAAACGATGCACAGTGATCTGAACCCAACCCATTTTGATTATCTTTGGCTGATTCCACTTTTCCCATTTATTGGTGCGTTGATTAATGGCCTCATCGGCAAGCGCATGATGGCGAAGTTTGGGCCCAAGGCCAACCACTCGCTGGCCATTTTGATGCCAGCTTTGAGCTTTGTTGTTACGGCCATCGCTTTTGTTGAGCTCATTGGTTTAGATGAGCATCACCGTGTTCTCTATAATTACGTCTTTCCTTTTATCCATATTGGCTTTTTCGATGCGGATATGGCGTTTTGGTTTGATCCGCTTTCCGCCACATTGACCTTGATCATCACCTTTATTGGTACGCTGATTCATGTCTACTCCATTGGTTATATGCACGGAGATAAAAGCTACTGGCGCTTTTTTACATATTTGAATCTTTTTATGGGCTCCATGCTGCTCTTGGTTTTGGGCGACAACTTTCTCGTTATGTTCATCGGCTGGGAAGGCGTGGGCTTGTGCTCCTATTTGCTCATTTCATTTTGGTTTACGGAAAAAGCAAATGCTGTGGCAGGCATGAAGGCTTTCGTGGTCAACCGGGTAGGGGACTTTGCCTTTGTTTTGGGGGCCGCATTTTTGTTTTGGGGCATGCTTGGTAATTACTCCGGCGCACCGGGAACCACGGACGGCTTTAAGCTGGGAAGCTATCAAGATGTACCGATAAGCAAACTCGAAAGTGTTGAACTCGACCGCCAGTCACGGATTGGTTTTGCCGGAGAGCGCGACTATTTACCGCCAACAAGCGTGCGCTTTGATGTGTTGCGTCAGCGTGTCGCAGAGGACAAGCATCTTTGGGATGAAGAGTCGCCGATGGCGAAGACTTTTTGGGGCATTCCACTGGTGGCTCTGATTTGTATTTTGCTCTTCATTGGAGCGACCGGAAAGAGTGCACAGATTCCTCTTTATGTATGGCTGCCGGATGCGATGGCCGGACCGACTCCGGTTTCCGCTCTTATCCACGCGGCGACGATGGTCACCGCCGGTGTCTATATGGTGGCGCGCTTAAATTTCCTTTTTGCTCTGTCGCCAATTGCGATGACCGTGGTAGCCTGCGTCGGTGCCCTGACCGCGTTCTTTGCTGCGACCATAGGTCTCTTCCAGCACGATATCAAAAAGGTTCTTGCGTACTCTACAGTCTCTCAGCTCGGCTATATGTTTATCGGGGTTGGGGTTGGCGCCTACTGGGCAGGGGTTTTGCATCTTTTAACCCACGCGGTTTTTAAAGCCTGTCTCTTTTTGGGCTCAGGCTCGGTCATATTAGGCTGTCATCACGAACAGGATATGCGCAAGATGGGGGGCTTGAAAAAGTATATGCCGCTGACCCATTGGACTTACTTTTTTGCCTGCATCGCGATTACCACCGCACCGTTCTTTTTACTCTCGAACGGTTTCTTTTCAAAAGATGAGATTTTATGGAAAGCATTCGATGCGCAGCATTTGCTGGTGCCCGGTTGGTCGCTCTGGATTGTTGGTTTTCTTGGCGCAGCCTGTACTTCTTTCTATATGTGGCGTTCTTACTATATGACCTTTACGGGCGAATATCGTGGAGGACAGGACGATCACGGACACCATGATGACCACGGTGATGATGACCATGGGCACCACGGTGGCGAGCCACACGAATCCCCACGCACCATGACCTGGGTGTTGGTGGCATTGGCAGCCTTGATTTTACCTACAGCTGGATTGGGATTCTGGCCTCTGATTCATATCGAACCAATTTTTGAACATTGGATGCATCCGGTGGCCGGAGCATCCATGGATTCACTCTCTTGGTTTTCTAAGAGTGGTACCAACTTTATGGGGCTCCACCCTCACACTTGGGAGTATATCCTTGCGGGCTCCTCTGTATCGATTGCAATGTGTGGATGGCTCTTAGCGCGTCATCTTTATAAGGATGCGAAGAATCCAATGCCTGAAAAGCTTATCGCTGTGGCCGGTGAGGTTGTGCCTAAAGCGCCTTTGGCTTCCCATGTGATGGGAACCCGTTTGCTACGTTTGGCCGGTGCAAGTTTCTTCTTTGCCGGTGGTGTGGCCGCTATAACCGGTGGGTCAAACCTGGGCATTATAGTTTTTGTCTTCGGTATGTTGCTGACTTTTATCCTGGCAATTTTTGGTCTGGGCTTTTGTGTGGAAGACAACGAGGGGCTGGGTAAAGCAGCCATCGCTGTAACCCTGCCGCTCTTTCCTATGTTTCTCTTTGTTTTAGGAATGCAGTATTTTCGCGATTACCAAACCGAGCTTGGCATGATTCCCATTGCTTTGGGTTTTGTACAGTTGTTCAGAACTCTGCCGAGGCAGGATAAGGCTGGCTGGATGCGAACAGTCTATCAGGCTATTTACAACAAGTACTATATCGATGAACTCTACGATTGGATGATTGTTCGACCTTCTCATTGGATCGCCAATTTCTTTTCGAATATTGATAAGAAAATTATTGATGGCCTGGTACACTTTTTCGCTTTTCTGGGGCGTTTGATTGCGGCCATTGATGGACTTATTGATGCCCTTGTTGTTGATGGTTTAATCCTGGCATTTGCCCGTGGGGTTGCTGCTTGTGGAAACCGTATTCGTCAAACCCAAACCGGGCAGATTCAAACCTATCTCTTGGGTGCGGCGGCAGGTGCTTTGGCTCTTATTTTCTTTAACTTTTTGTTGTTCTAAGTGACTCAAGACGTTCTTATCGCGCCATCTTTGCTCTCGGCGGATTTTACTCGATTAGAGGATGAAATTAAGTCGGTAGGCCAGGCCGGTGCAGATTGGTTGCATGTGGATGTGATGGATGGGCATTTTGTGCCCAATCTGACCATTGGACCGCCGGTGATCAAAAAAATGCGGGAAACAACGGAGCTGCCCTTGGATGTGCATCTCATGATTGAAAAACCAGAGCAGTCGATTGCCCAGTATGTGGATGCGGGAGCTGACTCTCTGACCATTCATATTGAGGCAACAAATGACCCACGGCAAACCTTGGAAGAGATTAAAAAGCTTGGGAGTCAGGCGGGCATTGCTTTGAACCCGGGCACCTCGGAAGAGACCATCACGGATATTTTGGACCTTGCGGACTTGGTCCTGGTAATGACTGTTAATCCAGGTTTTGGTGGGCAGTCGTTCATGGCAGAGGCACTGCCAAAGCTAACCCGTCTCAAAGCAATTTGCGATGAAAAAGGTTTTAGTCCGCGATTTGAAGTCGATGGTGGAATTAATAAGGATACAATTGTTCAGGCGCGTACTGCTGGCGCTGATACCTTTGTTGCC
>CAXGWX010000253.1:0-4843 GCA_964013445.1 uncultured Bdellovibrionales bacterium
GGTGCCGTTGCAGCTGGTGTTGTCCACCCAAGCGCCGCCGACGCAGTCTTGTTTAAAGAAGCCATCCGCATTAAAGCCGCAAGCGGTTCCGCCATTGTCCGAGGTACCATCTCTTTGTCCACCATTTTCGCAGACATCGGTGCCGGTGCAGGTGGCATTGTCCACCCAAGCCCCATTGGTGCAGTCCTGCATGTAGAAGCCTTCGTCATTATGGCCGCAGACCGTGGTGCCGGTTTGCTGGTTGCCATTGGTACAGACATCGGCGCCACTGCAGGTGGTGGATTCGACCCAGGCACCGTTGGTGCAGACCTCTTTGTAGAAGCCTTCCGCATTCAGACCGCAGACCACACTGCTGTTTTGTTCCGCGTCGTTTACGCAGAGATGAGTACCGGTGCAATTGCTGGTGTCATCGACCCAAGCCCCATCGGTGCAATCTTGCATGTAGAAGCCTTCGTTGTTGTAACCGCAGGCGGTACTGCCATTTTGTTGATTGCCATTGGTGCAGACATCGGTGCCGGTGCAATTCGCTGTGTCCTTCCAGTTGCCATTGGCGCAGGTCTGCCTGTAGACGCCTTCATTGTTGAGACCGCAGACCGTGGTGCCGTCTTGCTGGGTGCCGCTGGTGCAGCTGTGGGTGCCGGTGCAGGTGGTGCTGTCGACCCAAACTCCATTTGTACAGGTCTGTTTTAAAAAACCTTCATCGTTCAGACCGCAGGCGGTTGGGCCCTTACGCTGATTGCCTTCGATACAGGGAGGAGGGTTGCCATTATTTCGGTTGTTCTTCTTTTTGTCACCGCCACAGGCAGTGGCGAATGCGCAGAGCAAAACCAAAGTGGTGATACGAAAAAAGGCGTGAAAAGAGGTAGAGGCGGAAAATCTCTGGGAGCAAACGGGCAATGAGGGATATGTTTTCATGAAGGAAGCCTAACCGAATAAGGAGGCGAGGTAAATTGAAGAAGTGGGGGGAAATGCTTTTAGAATGCAAAGATTATAGGCATTTTTGCCTCGACAAAGGGGGGAGCCAGAGGCTAATGAGGCGCGATGGCCCTGTCCAATTTAAAAATCTTAGCCTATGATGAGACCCCTTTGGGAATTCTTTGTCTGCGCCGGCGGGAACTTATTTCCGAGCCTGGCACCATGGTCACCGAAGTCACCCTTAACCACGAGTTCCTGATGAGCAGCCTCTATACAGACTCGGAGCGGGCTTTGGCGCGCACGGCGCTGGAGATGCATCAGGGAGAGGGGTTAAAGGTTTTGGTGGGAGGCTTAGGCTTAGGTTATACGGCTCGGGAAGCATTGCTCTCAAAGCGGGTGGGAAGCCTGGAAGTGATCGAATTGCTCCCGGAAGTGGTGGATTGGATGGAAGGGGGGCTGGTGCCCCTTTCGGCGGAGCTCAATAAGGATTCGCGCCTGAAGATCTCTAAAGACGATGTGTATGGGCGGCTGGCGGCAGAACCGATCGAGGCCTTTGACCTGATTTTGATCGATGTGGACCATTCGCCGGATGAGCATTTAGGCGAGGAAAGTTTTCCTTTTTATACGGAAGAGGGCCTGCGTGCGGCAAAAGAGCATTTAGCCAAAGACGGGGTTTTGGCGGTGTGGTCCTATGCGGAAAGTTCACCCTTTGCGGACGCACTGCGGAAAGTCTTTAAAGAGGTTCGAGTGGAGCCGGTACTTTTCGATAACCAACTCGTCGATGAACAACAAACGGACTGGTTGTTTTTTGCCCGGGGCTAGGGTGAGTGTCCGATTTACCCTAAACTTTCCAATATCCAGGGCGCCCAATGGCTTTCCAGGAGTGCAGCAGCTAAGAGCAGCAGCCAGGAGATAAGAACCAGCTTGAATACGGCAGCAAAGACCTGTTTGCCCTCGTCCGCACCGGTGGCATATTTCATGATGCCTTTTGAAAAGAAAATAGCGGCCAGAGCGGCGACAATATAGGCACCAGCTTCCATGGCCATATGGGGTAAAAGTGCCAGGGTCGTCGATGCACTAAAAAGCAAAAAGTGAGTCACGTTGGCGCTTTCAAGTTCACGCAGGATCAGAAAGGTGATGATCAGACCCCAAACACAGGCATTCCAGGTCAGGGCCAAGAGCGCCCCATAGGTGCGATAGAGAAATGACATGACCATGATGGCAAGCCATACCAGCGTGTTGAAGGACAGGAGGGCGGGAAGGGAGCCAAAGCTTCGCGTTAAGATAGTGTCCTGACCAATATGGGCTGACTCTAAAGCAAAGGCGAAACCACTGCTCAAGGCTTCTTCGCCCAGAACAATGGCGGCCAGGGCATAGGCGCTGGTGATGCCGAGAAATAAAGCCAGAATGCTGTAGGCGGTGAGTCTATTGGCCCGTCGGGGCAAACTCTCGCTTTGCCAAATCAGTTCTTTGTTTTCTTCCAGAAGCTTGTTGAAGCGTGGCACCAGAACCGCCGCCACCAAAAAGATAGAAATGCTGCCGCTTTCCTGAATGCCCAGGGCGTGCATGACGTAGAGTCCGAGCAAGCCGGCGCAGAGCCCCTCCGCAAAGAGAAGGGCGCCCCGTCGCAAAAGGTTTTTGCTTAAAGGGGCGTTAAAAAAAGCCGAGAGAATAGGTTGGTATTCTTCCATGGCGTTTGCGGCAAACTCTTCGCCTCGTGGGCTTAGAACTTCAACTTATGCGGTGCATCGTAATGAATTGCGCAATTGGCAAAAATCATTGTGATATCATCGTGGGCTTTTCCAGCGGCATCATTGAATGCGGCGCCGGGCTTGAGGTAGCCACCCTGTACATCAAGGTCGATGGTTAAGCCGTCGAGAATGTCGAAGCTGTAGCCAATGCCCGCATCGATCTCATAGCCTAAAGCATTCTCCTTGCCAGAGCCGCCTTGGAAGTTGACGGAAGTCCCACCCGCAAGGTTCGAGTTGTAGGGATCAACATTGTCTTCTTCTGTCTGTGCTTGCAGGTAGGCGAGCTTGAATTTGAATTTGCCCATGGTGAAGCGCAGGGTTGGACGCAAGTAGATGGTGTTGCTCACCGAACCACCGTTGGGTAGGAGGCGTACCGAGTCTTGTGGATAGCCAATATGCTCTGGATCACTGGCATGGGCCGCCGCCGCTACTGTTTCTAAGTAACGCAATTGGTCGAAGAGAATCAGCGATGGGTTGGTGTTGTTGTCAAAGCTGAAGGCACGCATATTGCCATCGTTTGGATTGGAATCGCCGGAAGCATAGCCTGCTTCCACATCAAGACCGAAGCCGGAACCAAGATGTTGTGTGCCCAAACGTCCCATATAGCCAAGCTGATTCACCACAATGTTTTCCGTAAAGGCATTGTTCTTCGCCATGCTGGTATTACCGCTGACATAGGCAAGCTCTCCCGCACCGAAAACCTTAAAGCCGGAAGTTTCAAAAGCGGATTTACCGTAGAAATCGATAACCCGTGCTTTGAGATAGTCGTCATTGCGGTCGCTCAAGTTTCGGTAGACACCATAAAAGCCGAGTTCATCTTCGCCGTCTTGATAACGCAGGGCCGCAATGCCTTGATAGGCGGTGTCACCGTCGGCGCGACTTAGGTTGTATTCTCTTTCCGCCAAGTCCGCAGCCAAGGCCAGATTAACATTATTCAGCCAGGAAGGTGCATCCTTGTTGGTAAATGGTTTGGTGGCAAAGAGAAAGCGATTAACCACGTCTCCATAGTTGCGGTCCGCACCCAGGTATGAGTGGCCCCAGTCGCTGCTTTTGCCGTCACCATTGTTCGCAAGTAGACCCAATCCCCAGTTGGAGGTCATGCGGCCAAGACGAAACATCCCAATCTCGCTTAAAAACTCGACGTAGAGTTGTCGCACTTTAAATTGGTCCGAATAACTTTGGTTCTCATTGAACATATTGATGGAAAGGGCTTTGTTGCGCGGCACTCCATAGCTGCGGAACTTTTCGTTCGGCGCATCCAGGGTTACATAGCCGGAAGCCAGCAGGAGCTCGGAGTTAAGTTTAACTCGCTTGCCCAGAACGAAATAAGGACTAAATGTAGCACGCTTCCAGACCAGATGGTTCTGCCCGAAGAGATTGCCATCCGCATCCAGGCGCATATCGCTGACTTGGTAGCCGTCGGCCCTTTCGGTGAAACGATAGGAAAAGTAGTTTTCTGGTTCCGCATCACCTTGCTCGCTAAGCGATGGTGCTGCTTGCTCTTCAACCTCATCGGCTTCGGTTACCACCGTAGGGGTGTCTGGAGTGGCGGGTTCAACCGTAGCGCTCTCATCTTGTGCGAAAAGAGCTGTTGGGTAGATTAAAAATGCTAGGATATATAAATTTAACTTTTTCATGATCTCTGTTTTTTCTTTACGGGTTTATAAACGAGCAGGAGCTGTCTTCGAGGCAAGGGTCGTCAATTAACTCTTGTCCTTTGCTTTGAAAAAAGCGTCCAATTTGGTTGATGTGGTACATAAAATAATCGAATTCCCATTCCGGCTCCGGGATGTTGATGCCATGAATACCGGTTTTTTCCGGATAAGCCATGCGCATACCTGAATATCCGCCATGGTTGGCTGCGACCGTAGCGCGCAAAGGCGGTAAGGCTTCACAGGTTGCATCGCAATAGCTGGGCTGGTCGGCGCCGCCGGTGCAGGCCGGATTGGAAGACACTTCAGTGATATGCGGCCCGCGGGTTGAATCCGCGCCCTCTGAAGCGTTATCAATATCGAAGAGAACAGCTCTGTCATCGTAATAACAGGGGTCGTCCTCAAAGCGCTTGAGGTGCTCCAGGCCTTCTACCATCCAGGTGTCGAGGAGGAGTTGGTCGTGCGATTTTCCATAGGTTAAATCATCCTGATGAACTTTGAATAATTCGCCGGAACGACCCAGTG
>CAXGWX010000254.1:0-4829 GCA_964013445.1 uncultured Bdellovibrionales bacterium
AAGCCCTGCGCTTGCACCATTGTCCTCGATATTGACTTCCTTTAAGGAATAATTCGCACCAGCAAAATTAGCGTTAAAAAGTTCGAGTTCCTCTAAGCCGCCGTTTTGACGTATGTCGATGGCATCATTAATCACCGGCGCCGACGTCAACGCTTCACCTATTTTCAGCACATCCAAAGCATCGTTATTCGCAATCGTAAGCTTTGCACCCTCACTAAGATTCGACAATTGACTCAAATCAAGGCTATCGAGAGATGGATTATTTTCAATGGTCCAAGGTCCGGAAGCTTTGCGCAACACACTCTCTCCGAAATCATTAACGATACGAAATGTCGTTAAAGCTGGATTATTTCTGATTTCTATCCCTTGCCAAGGTTCATGAATATTCCATTTATCTATAACCATACCGATGAGGCTTAAAGAGGGGTTATCTACAAAACGAAGCTCTACTTGGTCGGCGTAATCTGAATCGAGAGAATTAAAGGCTAAGCCATCAATCGAAGCTAAACTTGCATTATTTTTGATTTCAATAGCTCCATCAACACTTCGCAACGTACCGGTCACCTTTTCTAAATTCGCCAAACCCGTACCATCGATACTTAGAGCCACAGAGCATACGGCCTGAGTACAGAGTTCATAATTGTATGAGGGAAGCGCATATTTACACCCGCAAGTCCCGCTCCCGCCACCGCACTCCGAATCGTTCGTGCAGGCTGTTCCTTCCGCAACACTCCCACGCCCATCACAAACATCGTTACAGTTTAAATCCGTCGCACTTAAAGCCAGTCCGCAATCAAGATTATATGACCCCACAGCTTCGGCAAAATCGTTCCACTCCGCATTGGACTTTAGCTCCACAGGCCCGGTGCAGCCACCAGCCTCCTGTGCAAGGGTTTGCGGTCCGCCCTTTTCCATTTCCAGTGCGCCACCGCAACCATCGGGTACACCAAAGGCGAGAGCCGCTGCACCAATAAGCAAACCAACAAGCGCGAGAACTTTGGCCAAGCGGTTTTTATCGTCTGAGCTTTGCTGCCGTGGACTCAAAAACTTCTCCTACCCCTCCTCAACCCTAGTACGGAGACCAGAGCAAAGGAAAGCAATATTATCGTCGTAGAAAATGCGTATCCCACGCGAGGTGCCCCCAGTAACTGGTTCGCATGGGATACCCATTTCAAGCCCAACATCAAACGCCCCATCTATGCTCGGGGAGTCCGATGGCTTTTTTCAAAAATCAGGGAAGACGTGTCTCACAGGGCGCCCCCATAGCTGACCCATGAGACACGAAACTTCCTAAAAACGATTACTCAAGCTTTTTAATGACTTAAGTCGTCGCCTGTTCATGGTCAGTCAATAGAGCAACCGCCGTGCCAAAACCTTCAAAACTCGTGAAAAATCCCGCTTAGGCGCTATTTAAAAGGCTCTGCATGCTTTTTACCCTTGCCCAATAAAGTTTCTCTTGGTACCTGCACATCTCTGCCCTGGAATGGATCGGATAGTTTCTGGCTCCTCAAGACACCGCTGAAAAACCCTTGACTCAATGCGTCAAAATAACGAAAGTGGTGCGCCAGCTAATCCTTAAGACCAAGCTTTGAAAGGAAAATAGGATGAACGGAAAACGGGTTGCTATCGTCGATGGCTTAAGAACTCCCTTCGTAAAATACGCATCGGAATATAAAGATCTCGACACCCTGGATATGGGTAAGATGGTCGTTGGTGAACTCATCGAGCGCACCAATATCGACCGACAAGAAATTGATCAGGTCGTTTTTGGTCAGGTCGCTGCCCATATGGAAACCCATAACATTGCCCGTGAAATTGTTCTCGGCTGTGCCCTGCCGCGTACCACTGACGCGTTCTCGGTGTCCCGAGCCTGTGCCACCTCGAGTCAAAGTTTAATTACCGGCGCCATGTCGATTCTTTGTGGCGATGCGTCTGTGGCCATCACCGGTGGCTCGGAAAGTTCATCCAACCCGCCGATTAAGATTTCAGAGGATTTGACCGCCGCTTTGGTCAGTGCCAATGGCGCAAAAACACTAAAGGACAAAGCTAAACCTTTCCTCGAACTCAAACCCAACGCACTCCTGCCTAATGTTCCTTCCATCAAGGAGCAGACCACCGGGGAAACCATGGGGCAATGTGCGGAACGCATGGCCAAGGAAAACTCTATCTCACGAGAAGATCAGGACCTTATCGCCTATCGCTCCCACCAAAATGCGGCGAAAGCCTGGGAAGCGGGCCACTACAAACAAGAGGTCATGACCATGACCGTACCGCCGAAATACAAAACCGTGGTCGAAAAGGACACCCTGATTCGGCCGGATACGAGTCTCGAAAAGTTGGCCAAATTACGGCCCGCCTTCGATAAGAAATATGGTACGGTCACCGCCGGCAACTCTTCGGGGCTTACGGATGGAGCCGCAGCCGTACTCCTGATGGAAGAAGAAAAGGCCAAAGCCTTGGGCTATACCCCCTTAGCCTATGTCAAATCCTGGGCCTTTGCGGCCGTAGACCCTGCCTGGCAGCTGCTGATTGGACCGGCCTTAGCCATGCCTAAAGCCCTAAACAAGATAGACATGCAGCTCGGCGATATGGATCTCATCGACATTCACGAGGCTTTTGCCTCCCAGGTTCTTTCCGTCACCCAAGCTCTTGGCTCGGACTCTTTTGCGAAAGAGCATCTCAATGCTCAGAGCGCTACGGGTGAAGTCGATATGGATAAACTCAACGTCAATGGTGGTTCAATTGCCTTAGGTCATCCCTTTGGCGCGACCGGTGCTCGCCAAGCCCTAAGCATGGCCCGAGAACTCAACCGCCAAGGCGGAGGCCACGCAATTGTAAGTCAATGCGCTGCCGGCGGTTTGGCTGCGGCCATCGTCCTGGAAGCGGCGTAAAGGAGTATAAAACAATGGCATCTGCAAAAAAAATACCTTCCCTAGAGGATATGACAATGAATCTTGAAAACACTAAATTCTCCGTCGACGAAGATGGCGTCGCAACGATTACCATTGATGTTGCGGGCGAAACCCAAAACACCCTTTCACCGAAACTTTCCGAAGATTTTTTCGCCGTGCTCGACCGCATTGAATCAGACGACAAAATTAAAGCGGCGGTCTTGATCTCTGGCAAGAAAGACACTTTCGTCGCCGGCGCCGACATTAAGTGGTTTCAAACCCTCAAAACAAAAGAGGACGGCCTCAAAGCGATTCAAGAAGGCCAAGCCATGTTTAACCGCATGGAAAACATGTTCGAAAAGCGTGGTGTGCCAACGGTTGCTGCCATCCATGGACCAGCCCTTGGCGGCGGTTTAGAAATCGCCTTAGCCTGCACGGAGCGGGTATGCTCCGACTCACCCAAAACCCAACTCGGCTTGCCCGAGGTTCAAATTGGTGTTCTGCCGGCAGCCGGTGGTACTCAGCGCCTGCCCCGCCTCATCGGTGTGGTCAATGCGTTGGATCTGATTCTTACCGGTAAGAAAGTTCGTCCCCGCAAAGCCAAAAAGTTGGGGATTGTTTCTGAAGTGGTGCCTGAGCCAGCCCTTTTTGCAGCGGCCAAAAAGCGCGCTTTAAAACTCGCCAAGGCGGGACAGAAATCCGACAAGAAGAGCCTCAGCAGCTCGTTGCGGGATCCGGGCTTCTACCAAAGCCTCGCCCTGGAGAAGAACCCATTGGGTCTTAATGCGGTGTTTGCCAAAGCGGAAAAAGAACTGCTGAAGAAAACCCGCGGCAATTATCCTGCGCCGGAAAAAGCCCTCGACTGCATCAAGGTCGGTTTAAAGAAAGGCATGACCAAAGGCTTAGAAGCAGAAGCGGAACACTTTAGTGATTTGCTAATTTCTAAAGAAGCACGGGCTCTACAATCTATTTTCTTCGCCACCATCGATTTGAAAAAAGAAAATGGAGTGGATGATCCGAAAGTAGAAGCACGGCCGATCAATAAAGTTGGTGTCTTAGGTGGTGGTCTGATGGGCGGCGGCATTGCTGCAGTCAATGTACGTACTGCGAAGTTACCGACCCGTATCAACGAAGTCGACTACACCGGCGTGAGTCGGGGCAAACAGTATCTGCGCAAGATGCTTAATAAGGATGTTAAGCGGCGCATTCGCTCAAGTGCGCAGGCCGACCACATGATGCAATACTTAAGCGGCACAACGGACTACAGCGGCTTTGCAAACACGGATGTTGTGATCGAAGCGGTGTTCGAAGACATCAATATTAAGCATAAAGTTTTGCAAGCGGTGGAAGAAGCGGGCAGAGACGATGTCATCTTTGCAACCAACACGTCATCCATTCCAATCACTGAAATTGCGAAGGGTTCAAAGCACCCGGAAACAGTGATTGGTATGCACTACTTCTCACCGGTAGAAAAAATGCCTCTGCTGGAAATCATCGTGCATCCAACAACCGCCGACTGGGTTACCGCAACCTGTGTTGAGCTGGGCAAGATGCAGGGTAAAACCGTGATTGTTGTTAACGACGGCACGGGCTTTTACACTTCACGAATATTAGGCCCTTATATGAATGAGACCGCCTATGTGATGGCAGAAGGCGCACCGGTAGACGTGATTGACAATGCGCTGATGGACTGGGGTTTTCCAGTTGGGCCCGTAACTCTGCTCGACGAAGTGGGCATCGATGTCGGCGTTAAAGTCTCTGGAATCATGCTCGAAGCCTTTGGTGACCGCATGAAGGCGCCAGGCACACTCAATGCCTTGATTGACGATGAGCGTTTTGGGCGCAAAAACAACCGTGGCTTCTACCTCTATGAAAATGGCAAAAAAGGCAAAGTGGATGAAAGTGTCTACGGCGTCCTGGGTATCACGCCAAACGCTG
>CAXGWX010000255.1:0-4795 GCA_964013445.1 uncultured Bdellovibrionales bacterium
GTGGCCAAGGAGAAAACCCAAACCAAGGGCGCCGAAGGCGGCGGGTAATAAAGCACAAAGGGCGCAGTGCGCTGCACAAAGGCTGCTTGCCACCGCACCAAAACGGTCAACACGTTCGCTCATAAGACCTCCTGAAGATAGCTTGGGGTAGAAAAAATGCCTGAAGCCTGGGAGGCATATCGCTCTCGACGAATGGGGTAGCTAGGGGTGCTTGACATATTAGGCTCCAAAAATTACAAGTTCCATGCACTTGCAAGTAGGTTGCATCATGCGCATATATACAAGTGACTTGCAAATGCAAGTGGTTTTGTTAAAATATGTTTAGAGAGATTTTGTGGTCCAGATCCGAGAAAGAATATGAGCATCACCAAGAACGAAGCGAAAAAGCTTTTGCAGGACAGGGCGTTACGGGTGACCGGCCCGCGATTGGCGGTGCTACAATTACTGGCTGCCAGCCAGGGGCCCCTTTCCCATACGGAGATCCTCGAACGGCTCGGCGAGACCGACTGGGATCCGGCAACAATCTATCGCAACCTGGTGAAGCTCCGTGATGCGGGACTGGCCCTGGTGGTCAGCTGTGCCGAGGGCATCGACCGCTATGCTCTGGCCGGAGCGCAAAAAGACGACCACCGTCACCCCCATTTCGTTTGCAAGGACTGCGGGCAAGTTGCCTGTCTGCCGCTGGAGCTTAAACCGCCTGAGTCCATAGATGAACGTTGGGCCGCTTCCGTAGATAAGGCAATGATTCAATTGCGCGGCGAATGTCCAGATTGCCTTGAAGTGACCAACGGAGCGCCCGCCTAAATCTGGGTGAAAACCCCACCCTATCCATACTTTACCAAAGTGCAAAAACGGACTAAATCAATTCTTCAACCTGACCCTGCGGTCAATTGAAGAACAAAGCTAAACTCATGCCTGGATTCGCCCTACAAATTTCACCGGAAGCCAAAGCAGCCTACTTCCAGGACTCCATTGAAGTGGCCAGGAGTGAATTGTCCATGGTTGCGGGTCTGGATGAACCGATCCATCATAGGATAGGCACCCTGGATTTTTTCTTCATCGATATGGAAGAAAAAGATTTGCCCCAGCTCACCACCCTATCCTTCGTCCAAGGCTGCTATCGAGTCCATGGAGAAAAGCTTGAGCCACTGGATATAAGCAGCCAATACACACTGCCGGATGATTTTGTTTTTGGCAGCAAGTATAAAGGAAAAACCAACGAACGGCTTAGCCAACTGCTGCTTAATGTTGGTCTTGCAGCACTGGGACAAGACGCCAACAAGAAGCTAAAAATTCTCGACCCCATGTGTGGACGGGGCACGACCCTCTGGTGGGCAGCCCGCTATGGCATCAACGCCAAAGGCATCGAGCAGGATGCGAAAGCCATTGAGGAGCTCCGACGGCACTTAAAAAAATGGACGAAGCTGCATCGCATCAAGCATCAGCTTAAAGAAGGCTCCATTGGCGCTGCCAAGAAAAAGAACGTGGGTAAATTTATCGACATCACCCTGCCGGAGAGCACCCTGAAAGTAACCATCGGTGACAGCCGTGATGCACCAGAATTGCTCAAAGGGGAAACCTTCGATCTGCTCATCGCCGATCTGCCCTACGGCGTACAACATTTCACCACCAGCAAAACCCGAAATCCACTTGCTGTGGTCCAGGAGGCTCTGCCTGGTTGGGGCCAATGCCTCAAGAAGAATGGCGCCATCGTCCTTGCCTTCAACAGCAACTTACCCAAACGCAAGGCTCTGCTCGCAACCTTTGTGGATGCTGGCTTTAAAGCCCTGGATTTTTCAGCACCCCACCGCATGAGCGAATCCATCCTGCGTGATGTAGTTGTATTGCAAAAAGGCTAAGAACAAGAACGAAGTCACTCTCTATACTTTTATCTGAGAGTTCTGTACTTTCGAAGAACGCATGTCTGCCCTCGAACTCAAAATTCCCCCACCGGTTCTCACCGCCCTCTTTGCACTGGTGATTTGGGGCATATCCTTAACCAGCACACAGATAGACTATCCGGCAGAGCTGCGCCTTATCCTCGGTGTTGTCTTTGCTGCTTTGGGCCTATGCTCCATCTTAAGTGGTGGCTGGTACTTCAACAAAGCTTCCACAACCGTTAACCCCCTCAAGCCCAATACCTCCTCAGCCCTGGTACAAAACGGTATCTATGCTTTTTCCCGTAATCCAATGTATTTGGGTTTAAGCCTTGGCCTTTTGGGCTGGACTCTCTATTTGACAGCACCGCTGGGCATCTTGGGCATCGCCGGCTTCATGATCACCATCACCCGCTTGCAGATTATCCCGGAAGAACGTGCTTTAAAGGAACTCTTTGGGCAGGAGTTCACCGCCTATCAGGAAAAGGTTCGTCGCTGGATTTAACTCAAGAGCTAGTCGACCTCTTCTAAGCTAAAGTCGCCAATCGAATTGTTCAGGCGGTGCATCAGATAGTAACGCATCCGCGCTCCCTGTTCCTTGTTTAAGATGTCACGGGTTTGCGAGTAATAACTCATAAGGTTCAGGGTGGGCGGTGCATAGGGGCCCAGCTCTCCCTCGGCTATTTCATCCATGCATTCGTCGTAAAAATGTTCAATCAGCTTACCGTAAACCAAATCAAAAGGGTCACAGGAAAATGGCGCAGGATTGCCGAAAGCATCTTCACATTCAAGGCAATCAAAGGTGGTCGAAGTAACAAAATCACCCTGGGAACCATCGAGCCCGATAAAATCCAGGGAGTCCTCATCCCACTCAGGTGCTCCCGAATGTTCCCAAGTCGCGGTTTCGTAGGTGTGAAAAAGTCCGAGATAGTGGCCCACTTCGTGGGCCAATGTTTTACCTGTCACATTACGAACACTCACCTTCACCATGGTCCCGGAACTCCAGGGGTAATGGGCTGTGGATTTCCATGGGCCATCACCGGCTTCTTCGGTCGGCGGCTGGGGAAAGAGAATGACGTTAACATCCTTGGCTTGTGCATAATCACTAAAAAGCGTCAGATAATTATCCGCACTATAAACTTCTGGAATAAAAACCGGATCCGCCAACTCAAAATCAATTCCATGGACCACATAGCGCTCTTGCAAGACCACCAGCGCCTCCTGCAAGGTTTCAGTATTTGCAATGGCGACGCCCTCTTCATCTTGCGGCACGAGAAAGCGCAAACGGACCGTTTTTATCGGACCGGAATCACAATCCATTCCTGGGTAGGGGCTGGTTGCGGAAGGGTCATGCCAATAGGCGTTCACATCGCATATGATTTCTTCTGACTCCTGCGCTGCAACGCAATCATCACCATGATCGCAATCGAGTATGCCCTGGTCACAGGCAGCGACACCTAAAGCAACGGGTAAAAGCAGTGCCCAATCTATGGTTCTTATAGCCAGCACCTCTCTCGCAAACATCATGTCTTAAAGGCTAATGGGCGCAAAGGGCTCTGTCCAGCCTTTCCTGAGAAAAAAGCCTTCGCCTAAAGTCAAGAGCCAAGCAGGGACCAAAAACCTGCCGGTATGCTCTTCTACTGTTTTAAAAGTCTCTGCGATATAGGGATGCAATTTTCTAAAAAGGATGATGCACAAGAATATACATGCCAGTGATCCGTTTGCGCTCATCACTCACCGTACCCAATGGGTCCTCCGATGTATTGTAATGTTCATAGGCCACAGCGAAATCAAGACGAATGATAAACACATCGTTATAACTCAAACGTGGTCCGCCCCCGAAGGTATAGTGCATTCTGTAGGGGTCTGAATCTTCATCAAAATTCCAAACCCGCCCCACATCCACAAAAGATGCGGCCAAAACGTCATAATTTTTCTTTCCTGAGGAAAAACTCAGGGGCTGCCAGCGCAATTCGAAATTACTATAAGCGCTGACATTACCTCGATAACGCCCATTAGCCAGCCCCCGCATGGCCCGATTACCACCAAACTCAACCCATTGACTGCCACCAAGAACATGCTGGTGAAAAAATGGAACCTTACCGTCTTGCAGGTCTAATCCTATGCGATAAGCGAAAACCAACTCGCCCGGGTCGACCAAGGTCAGCCATTGGCGATGGGTTAAATTTGCCCCCCACATTTGCCATTTGGAACCCATCCAGGGATGACTGAGCCTGGCTGAGAGTTCACTAAAAACCCCGGACTCCGTATTCGGTTCTTTGTTACGGGTATCTACCATCACACCCAAGGCAGAGGAGATAAAAAGGCCGCCCTTGACCCCAACGGGTTGCTCTAAATCCAACCTGCTTCCCGGATAAACCTTAACCTCCGTATTTCGCACCGTATTGCCCCAATACAGCTGCCACTTTGGCGCAAGGGGTATACGCAAGGTCGGTATCATCCAAAGACTACGTAAATTGACCTCGTAAAAATTTTCCGGCGTATCTTTCGGCAGCAGGCGAGGAGTCGCATCACCGATACCGAAATACCAAGCAGAGTCCCAAATTTGGTAGCCGGAAAAGACATCCAGGCGCACACCGGTGTCGAAGATGTTTGGAAAATCCAAGAGCAATTTATGAAAAGAATAATCCTTGGTCGCCTGATAGAATTGTACGCCAATAGAGGCCTTATAGGGTTGGCTCGGACTATGGCCATCACCATGATAGTAATTTGCCACATAAGCCCCATAACCTGTGCCACGATCCGAAGTGAAATTCAGGATCGGCAAGAAGGCAAAGTCCCAGCCTGTTGGAGATTCATCCTCCAAGGCTTCCGCCTCCTCTTTTACTTCAGCTTCTGCTTCTACTTCTGCTTCTGCTTCTACTTCTGCTTCTGCTTCCGCTTCTGTTTCTACTTCC
>CAXGWX010000256.1:0-4779 GCA_964013445.1 uncultured Bdellovibrionales bacterium
CCGGCGGGCATCAGCAACACATGGCTCGGCCCAGAGAATCCGTCCCAACCAATCGCCGGTGTAATCTTCAACAAGCATCTCCTAACCCTTTTAACAGCTCCGGGCGCACCATGGCGCTTTCAAACCACCGCATCGCAGCCGCAAAAAGACCAATTCCTCCTTGAACCCGAGTGCGAAGTCATTGCCACCAGGGGAAATCGACGGGTTGTTATGCGGGCCATCAAAGCACCAAAGCCTGAACGTCCAAAATTGTCCGTAAGCCCCGAGAGGCACCGTCCCGTCAGAATGGCAGCAGCCATTGCCATATCCATCATGGTTCATATTCTGACCTTCCTCGTGCCCAAAGAAACCCCAGAAAAACAACTCGCTTTTGTCCCCGTTCCTAAAAGCATCGAATGGATCAAGGTGGCCCTCAAAGAAACCCCACCACCCGAACCGCAAGTTGCTGAAAAGGAGGTAGAGCAAGAAGCAATGCTGCAGGAACACAAAAGTCGCTTAGCCAAAACTCGCAAGGGCCAAGAGAAACGGGCCATCGAAAAAAGACCGACCAAAGGCGAAGATGTTCCGCGAACCCTAAGCAATGTGCGTGAGCAACCTGGTGAAACACTTAAGCAACCCGTCCGCCAAAACACTTCCGATTTATCCGACTTTAAGGTGGCCGGCTACCTTGGTCACCTGCCAACTCTCCAACCACTCTCAGAAAAAAGCCCCTTAAACCGGGGCGGCGGTTTCACAAGAATGGGCGCAGGCCAAGCGCCGCGTCCGGCAGTCATCAAAGACACTCAATCTACAGTCATAAAGTTTGGAACAATTGACATGAAAGAGCTGACGATGACCATCAACGCGCAAGCCTATCGAATCGAGCAATGCTATACAGATGCATTAAAGCAATTTTCCCTGCCGAGCGGAACAATTCGCCTGAACTGGCAGGTCAACGAATCCGGGAGAGCCCAAAAGGTCAATGTCTTACGTAACGATGTTGGTTCCAGAACGCTCGTTGAGTGCATGCGACAAACACTAGGCACCTGGGAGTTCCCCAAACCCTCGGGAGGAGCCGCTGAAGTATCCTTCTCTTTTCGTTTTTCTAATCCGAACTTTTAAGGACAAAGGCTAACTGTTGAGTGAAACAAAAAACATCAAGGGTTCTCACTGGCTCTACCTCGGCCTTTTCTCCATTGCCTCTCTGTCACTCTTTAAGGAACTCATATTCACCAACACTGTTCTTTTCTACGGCGACTTGATTGAACTCTACTATGCGGCCAAAAAACTCAGCCTGCATCTGCTTTCTCAACAGGGCATCGGCGCATGGAACCCCTATGTCGACGGCGGGCAACCCCTACTTGCGGATGCAAACTTTGCCTATATTCTATACCCAGGAAATCTGGTGTTCCTCTTCACCAGTATTGCTAAAGGCTTTAGTGTCCTGGTCCTTATACACCATATCATCGCAGCCATGGGGATGTTCCTCTGCACTTTAAAGCTCACGCGCAATTCTATTGTTGCCGGTGCCAGCGCACTCTTCTTTGTTCTTTCCGGTTTTTTTCTCACATCAATGTACCGACCACCCTGTTTCTTTGCCTTAAGTTGGCTGCCCTGGGTGGCCTGGCTATGGCTACTCATTGAAGAACACCCTCGGCAGGGTTTTTTCTACCTCGCATTCATTAGTGTCCTGCAGGTGCTGACTGGCGAGTTTCAGATCTTCTTGCTCACCCATATCTGCGGCATATCCGTGGCCCTCGGCGCTCGCAAGCCCGCCGCATTTTTGCGCCAGGCCTCACCCCATTTGATTTTCCTACCCATTGCGGTTGTCCTGCTGGCTGCCGCCCAGATTCTACCAAGTCTCGAGTATATCTTCTTAAGTGCGGGCTCCGATGAATATTTCCTGCAGCAACTCAATTCTAACTCCTATCATCCTCTACTCCTCTTTCAATTCATTCTACCTATCGCTTTGCCCCTGCTACCAACGGAGCCAGGCTATGTGATTCACGAATATCTTCTTGGAGCAGAGCAGCACTTTTTCTTTATCTCTAACCATACAGGCATTGTTGTCTTCACCTTGGCACTGCTCGGGATTGGCACCCTCAACAAACGGCAAAAAATTTTCTGGGTGGGGCTACCTGCATTCTTTGTCATTATAAGCTTCGGGGCCCATTTGCCTCTGGCGAAAAGCATTTATACCGCACTCTTGCCCTTTTCTGCGGTGTTTACGAATCCGATTTACTTTGCACTCCCTCTCTTCTTTTTCATCCCTCTTTTGGCAGCCCTGAACATTGCTGACCACATCAACAACCAACGTTGGACCACCTACCAGCTCGGGGTGCCAAGCCTGCTCATCCTCATCATCTTTGGCCTTAATATGGCTGCTAACTATTTTTTCCAGCACTCGCCACCCTTCGATGGTCTGGCGTTGAGGGCCTTGCGCGACACATTTGGTCAACAAATTGTTCTTTCCGGATTTCTGCTTACGGCCCTGGCCATCTGTTATGGGGCAGCAACGCGGGTCAAAAGCATCCCCCTTGTTTTACTCCTGCTCGGATTGGCGGAACTTTTCTCTTATGCGCCCAAAGTTTTGTGGAAAACGGACGCAAAAATATTTGCGACTCCGACCGCTCTTGACCAGAACCTCATCAATCTACAGCCGGAACTCATTCCTGACTTCCGACTCGAGCATTATGGATTAGCCACTCCACCGCCGACACGGGGCTCAGCACAGCATCATCATGTGGAGCAGCAACGATGGGTTATCCATGCGATGAAAGCACACACTGGCCTTGCGAAGCATTTTGCCTATACGCGGCGTAACCGGCGACTACAGCTCGCCAATGTTAAACGCTATTGGGAAGAACTTAGTCTATCCCGTCACGACAAATATCAGCTCATGGGCACACGTTATTTTCTTATTGGCAGCTCTACCGAAAAGGCACCCAGTTTTATTGACAACCTTGAGCATCTCAAAACCTCCAAAGACTTAAAAGTGTACTATGATACAGATGCGCTCCCCTCTGCCTGGTCCAGTGAGAGTTGGCAGAGCGGTAAAGCAACCAGCAGGGTCAAAACCCTCAACGAACCCCCACCCATCTCCGGGCTGAAGGTTTTTAGTCCTAAACCAGCGGAGCATATCGAACGAACCGGCTGGCCAGTCCATGATGCCTTCCACGGTTACCGACTCAAAGTATCCCTTGAGGAGCCCAGCGTTTTGGTGATCGCCGATAACGCTTATCCTGGCTGGGAAGCGCAGGTGAACAATCGCAAGCAAAAAATTGGTTTGGCCTACGGCAGATTTAAAGCTCTTGCACTGCCTCCGGGTGAACACAATATTCGGCTGCAGTTTCGTTCCAGTATTATATTCTGGGGCAGTACAATCTCGATAGCCTCCTGGCTGACCCTTTTAACCGCCTTTGCCTTTTTCGTTATTCGTCGGAAACTTCGGGAACGGGAGCAAAAACGAGAAAATGCGAAGAAGGAAGCGGAAGCCGCTGAAGAGTCAGATGCCCCAGGCGAATAACTTCCTCCCTGTTTAATTCCTCCCACGCCGGCCACCCGGGCATAGGGGTGTTATAGTAAATATAATAGGTCGTCGCTTCTTCTTCGGATTTCCCTCCTCCAGGCTGCCGATACATTTCCTGCTCACTCACCTCAAGACTTTGATTTTTCCAGTCGAGTGCCTTTAAGCTTTCAGCAATAAAATAATTGGAACTCACCTTACGCACCCCTGCCTGCCGTAGCTCATTGTACAATGATTTCGTATCGACAAAGTGACTGCTGGTTTCACGCAATACGGCCCCTAATGAAAATAAGCGGTGCCCCCCACCCGTCTCCCGGTGTCCCATAAAATAGTTTGTCTCCACCGTAGCCACTTGCATCATGACGCATAGCCCAACCCCGAAAAAAAGTGCGCGCCGCATGGGGAAACCGGCCCTAAAAGCGCCCGCACCGCGAAACACCAACAAGAGAATGATGGGGAAAAGCTGCGCGCTAAAGACAAAATAACGCAGGGACGTATTTCCCGCCAAACAACGCATGGACAAAGGCAGGAGCAAGAAAGTCAGCACCAAAACCGCATCACTCCGACTAAAAGTAATATCTTGCCGGTTTTTCCATAAAAGCCAAAAACCGAGGAACAAAAGCAGTGCGGCAACAGGCAGAACAGGTAAAATTATTCCGCCAGTGGTGCGCAAATAAAGTAGAGTTCCATCCAACACCTCACCCAAAACAAAGGGCAAAGCCAAAAGGTCCTGATAAAAAACCACATCCCCCCACTGCCCGACAACAACGTCCACAACCGCACCTGATTCTTTTGAGCCGAAAAGTGCCAGCAGTCTTTGTAAAAAGCCGCCGACAAAGCCAAGCAAACAAAAACCTAAGGAACGAACAAAAATTGCACGCCTATAAACGCTCAAGCATGCGACAAAAAGACTAACGACCACGCTCAGAGCCAGAAGATGAGTATGCGCTGCCAAACCAAAGAGAAAGCCGCCGACCAGAAGTTGTACAAGCGCTCTGCTGGTCTTTTGCTGCCAGCCAGAAACAATACAAAATGCCCCGGCCCAGAGAAATAACGGCAGCAGGGCTGTGAGTTCAAAAGCCATCCGGGAAAAGATGCCAAAAGCTGGCGAGCTCAAGGTCAACACACTAAAGGCCAAAAGCAGCTCTTTTTCCACATATAGGCGGCGTAGGAGCGCCAGCGCGAAACCAAGAGCGACAAAATTTAAGAGCAGACCAAAAAGTCGTAACTGGAAAATCCCTTTACCGAAAAGGCCAAAAAATAAATTCAAGGAA
>CAXGWX010000257.1:0-4722 GCA_964013445.1 uncultured Bdellovibrionales bacterium
CGGAAATGAGGTGTGTGGAGTCATCCAGGGTTGTGGCGGAATATTCATCTGCTTCAAATTCATTTTTGCGGGAAAGTATACTGCCAAAAACGGAAAGTATCATCTGTATTGGAGAGTAGAGCAGTGAGAAAAAGGTGAGCCCAGCATATAGGGAAAGGTGCTCCATTTTAAAGGCTGCAAACAGATCCTTGTTGTCGAGAAAGAATGACATGCAGAAAAATAGAATGCCACTTTGGGCAATTGATAAAATCGTTCCCAGCACAATATGTTTCTTTTTATAATGACCAATCTCGTGAGCCAAAACCGCAAGCAATTCATCAGTAGTTTGCTGTTCTATGAGGGTGTCAAAAAGCGCGATTCGTTTTCGCTTACCGAACCCGGAGAAATATGCGTTGCTTTTGGTGGAGCGTTTGGAACCATCCATGACAAAAATGCCCGTTAATGGAAAGCCGACCTTTTGCGCGTAGGCATCGAGTTTCTCCTTAAGTTCGCCATCTTCGATTGGCGTAAATTTATTGAAGAGGGGGGCGATAAATGAAGTAAAGATAGGGGGTAGTATGACTGTAAAGCCAGCCATTGCTCCCCAAGCAAAAAGCCAAGCGTGGTCGCCAGCTATTTCAAAGAGATACAGTATAAGTCCGAGAATGAGGGAACCCAAAATGCTCACCAGAATATAGGACTTAAACTTATCACCCAGGAAAGTACCGAGGGTCATTTTGTTAAAACCAAACTTCTCTTCGATAACGAAAGTTTTGTAGAGTGAGGCCGGGGTCCCGAGGATATCCATTAGAATAAATAAAGCACCGAAAAAGAGCAGTCCACTGCTGATAGAGCCAAGCCCAAATGAGCGGACCCATTGGTCAATAGTGTTGAACCCGCCAGCGAGGATAAACGCTATGGTGACGACAAAGGAGATGGAACCGGTGAGGAGGCCAAAGCGACTGTTAACCCGTACATAGTCCTGAGATTTTTGGTAGGTTTCCGCATCGCAATGCCCTTCAAATTCACTTGGCAGCTTTGGGTCAAGGGCCTTCAAATTCAGAAATGTGCCCAGGGTGCTCAAAAAGTATTCGAGGACAAGTGCGGCCAGAACGATGATAAGATAGGTGTTCATGGGCCTCTCTTATGTTGACTTTCAGCAAATAGGTAGCCTTTTTTGTTGATTTTTTCCGGCGTATTTTGTTTAAGGGAGCACATGGATACCTTAGAGACCACATTCATAACCTATCACAAGTCGGCAGGGGGCTTACACCTACGGACCGCAGATGGGATTATTGCGATAGATAAGAAAAAGGACGAATTGATCGATTTAGCGACGACCTTTCGGCGCGGTCAAAAAATTAAAGTCGAAGGCGAGCATGCGGTGTCTAAGGCTTTGAGTACTTGGGTCTTTGAGGCAGAGAAAATTTTTGCTGCTTAAAGCCGGCTCTTATCGATAGGTGCGAAATACAATATCCCATAAGGGCCCAGATGTTCCGTAAAACCCGGTTTCATTGATATGATGGTGCCGTTGGTGGTTTCTGGATAAGAAATCAAAAAGTTTGGTTTTACCGAGAACCGGACAATGCCCGCCAATATGAATCCATTCATATCCCAAGTAACCCAGAATAAAACCAGTGTGGAGAGCGCATGTGGTTACCATGTTACCACTTAGGAACATGAATAGTGCGGCAGCGCCGAGAACTATAATGCCGCTTTGGTATAGATCAAAAACATCATCGAGAACCTCAGTATGGTTATGATGTTCCGCGTGTGCTGACCAGGCTACGACCCACGCAGGAACTTTTTTTCCTACCATGGGGCGATGTTCAATATAGCGGTGCCCAAGATACTCGAATAATGTCCAACTTAGGTAACCAGGCAAAATCCAGAGAAGTGTGTACAACGAAGGAGGACTCGTTTGAGCCAGAACCACCATATTCATCAGTATCCAAACCAGATAAAAGAGAGTGACAGGTAGGAGCATGCTTAAACTCTCCAGGACACCTTTGGCTCTTAAAAACTTCGTCATGGGCTCCACTCCCTTATCTATCTTACACGAAAGTGTGGAAAAGGGTTAGTCGGAGTCCTAATTGGCAAGGATTTTTGCATAATGCTCATAGCGTAGCTGGATTTCAGATACGTACTTTACGGGCTCCGTGCCACGACAGTAGCCGTATTTTGCCCTTTTGTAATATTTAGGTTTTTTGAGCAGGAGAATGGCCTTTTCGACGTTGCCGAACCAGCGATTTGGATCGAGTTTTAGTCGCGTGGCAAGTTTTCTGGCGTCCTGCAGATGGCCATAGCCCACATTGTATGCCGCCAAAGCAAAGCGCATACGCTGCCTAAATTCCAGAGTGCTCTCTGTGCGGTCGAAGAGTTGTCGGAGATACTTGATGCCGCCGCGAATATTTTCTTCCGGGTCTGTCACCTTACGAATGCCTAATTCACCGGCGGTTCGCGGCATAAGTTGAAAGAGACCTCTGGCGCCAGCCCAAGATTTGGCTTTCGGGTCAAACCGGCTTTCCTGATACATTTGAGAGACGAGGAGCCGCCAATCAAGATCGTAGAGCTTAGCGTACTTTTTAACGATGGCGTCGTAGGGCGAGAGGGTACCGGTAATCGCAGTGTTTTCTGCTTTTGTCTTTTTTATGCGCTTATCATTCTTAAAGTACCGTTTGATGGCCATATTATATTCGAGGCCTCGGTATTTCTTTTGGACAAAGGCGTTTATTTTAGTGAGAAGTTCCGGGCTGTTTGGACGGAGAGCAAATCCGAGAGATTGTTGATGAACACAGGTGGTATCATCTTGGTGGCAGTTCTTGTCCAGCATGGGCAAGGGAAGGGCGGCTTCGATATTGTCATGGTAATGCTGTTCTATTTCATAAATCGTCGAGTCTGCGACCGAAAGCTTAATTTTTCCGGAAGAAACCTGCGCTAGTAGTCGTTCCGTTTCAATGTTTTCATCGACTATAACAATCTCAAAGGGGCCATACTTTTCTTGTAATGCCAGGAGGGTAGAATAATAGCTTGATGATTTGCGGACGTGTATTTTTCTACCTTGCAGGTCGTCGAGCGTCCGTACCTTTTTACCGCGAATATTTTGTATGAGGTACTCTTGCGCGTAGAGATAGGGACGGGAAAAGCTTACTTTTTCGGAGCGCTCCGGCGTAATAGTCATTGATGCGGCAATGATATCGCCGCGGCCTTGCAAGAGCCATGGTATAAGCAGATCCCGTGATGGGGGCACAACGATTTCGAGCCTTAGTCCGTTTTCTTTTGCAAACATATTCAGCAGGTCTCGGTCAAAGCCAAACTCTTCACCCTTGTAGATAAAATAACTTAGTGCATTGTTGCGGGTAAGTACTCTAATCGACCCTCTTTTCCTGATTTCCTTAAGGTCTCCAATATAAAGCTTATCCCGATGCTGAGTCAGCTTTTGTTCGGTGATAAATTTATCGATGGTTGTTTTTAGACCCTCAATCTTCTTGTTCAAAGCCCAGGCACTCTGCCTTTCACCAGGGAGCGTAAAGAGCAGTTTTAAATTGTTATTGGAGTTTTGATACTGGTCAAAAACCTCCTGCTCAACAATGGCATATCGTAGACTACCATCAGCAACACTTCCCAGGAGGTCAGCAGCCGATTCATCTGCCGGCACATCCACTATGCTTAGGCCGGGTTGACCATCCTTACTGGGGAGAGCCATCCTATCCAGAGAAGAGGATGAGCTTCGAATGTATATTTCAGAACCTTGCACTTCGTTCAGGGATTTAATCGTCTTTTCGCTGCGACGGCCAACGAGAACATCTTTACTCACTTGTATGGCGGCACTAAAGTCGACGCTGTTTTGCCTTTGCTTTGTGATGGTGACGCCTGCGACTAAAATATGGATTTTATCCTTCGTTAGGGCATCTATAGCTGCATCAATATTCGAGTACTTGAAAAACTTTGTCTTGAGGCCATGGTCCGTGGAAAACTTTTGGGGCCAGAGCTGTGAAGTGCTCGAACTTTTCGCTTGGCGTCTAATTCCTTGTTTATCCTCTTTGACGATACCAACTTTAAGGGTGCCGGAATTAATAATGTCCGCAAAGTATCTAGCGGGGGGAGCTTGCGCGTCATCGGTCTTCTCAGCACAAGCTTGGAAGTGCAGAAGAAGGCAGGAGATGGCTAAGAAGTGCAGTGATTTCATGTCTATGCACCCAGATATAGCACAATATTGACTTGAACCCCAAAGCCTATTGACAGTTTTGCTGAGGTGATTAAATTGGGGCCATGGGAGTTATTTTTCTCGCCTTGTTAATCACTCCGGTGGTTGAACTTTGGTTTTTGATTCAAATAGGCGCTTGGTTAGGCGCTTTGAGCACAATACTTTTGGTGGTATTGACTGCTGCATGGGGTGCATTTTTGACGCGGCGTGAAGGTTTGCGGGTACTATCAAGCTATCAACAAAGTATTATGCGTGGTGAGATGCCGACCTCCGCATTGCTTGATGGGTTGTCGGTTTTTGTTGGCGGTGCATTGTTGTTAACCCCTGGTTTTTTTACAGATGCGCTGGGTTTTGCTTTACTCCTCGAACCTAGTCGAGCGCTGTTTAAAGATTTTCTGGTGCGCTGGGCTCAGGAAAAAATCAAGGTTGGCCAAATCGTCGTAAATGGAGGCGGAGGCTTTGAGCCTTCATCGCACTTCTATCGGAGTGGTCAAGTTATCGACCAACAATTTGATGAAGACAAATAAAAACGCCGG
>CAXGWX010000258.1:0-4688 GCA_964013445.1 uncultured Bdellovibrionales bacterium
GCCAAGCCGTAATCCGTATCGTTTGCCCGGCGAATGACATCCTCCTCATCGCTAAAACCTAAAACGCACATCACTGGCCCAAAAATTTCTTCACGAACAATGCGCATATCATCGCTGCATTCTGTAAAAATTGCTGGCGTCATAAAATTACCATTCGCAAGCTTTGGGTCATCAGGACGCCTACCACCAACAAGAAGTTTGGCGCCCGCATCCTCTCCAAGCTGAATATAATATTGAACACGCTCAAAATGCTCAGCGCTGATCAATGCCCCAACATCGGTTTTTGGATCTGTTGGATCACCAATCTTCATCGCCTTCACGCGCGGCAAAAGTTTTTCCAGGAAAGCCTCCCGAATGCTCTCTTCTACAAAAACACGGGTCCCGTTGGAGCAAATCTCGCCTTGGGTATAAAAGTTTGCCAACAACGCGGCAGAAACCGCATTGTCCAAATCCGCGTCGGCAAAAATAACCAGGGGCGATTTACCTCCAAGTTCCATCGTCACATGCTTTAAGGTTGCCGCCGCATCGGCCATGACTTTTTTGCCTGTTCCAACTTCGCCCGTAAGCGACACTTTAGCAATCTCCGGATGTCGTGAGAGACACTGACCAGTGCGCTCATCTCCCTGCACCACATTAAAAACCCCTGGAGGCAAACCCGCATCCGTAAAGGCCCGGGCCAACTCCATTACGGTCAACGGAGTTAACTCAGAAGGCTTAAAAATCATTGCATTGCCACAAGCCAAAGCTGGCGCTGATTTCCAACAGGCTATCTGTACCGGATAATTCCACGCACCAATCCCCGCACAAATCCCTAAAGGCTCACGTCGAGTGTAGGCAAAGGCATTGGGGGGTAAATCAAAATGGGAACCATGAACTTTATTGGCCAAGCCTGAAAAGTATTCAATCGCATCAGCGCCAGAGAGAACATCGACGGCAATCGCTTCAGCAATAGGTTTGCCCGTGTCTTTGACTTCAAGTTCAGCAATTTCCTTATTGCGTGAACGTAAAATGCGCGCCGTTTCCGCCAGAATGCGTCCTCGCTCTGCACCATCGGTCTGAGACCAAACCTTAAAGCCTTCTTTGGCCGACTCAACCGCTCGGTTAACATCGTCTCCATTAGCCACCTGAACTTTAGAAATAACCTCGCCTGTGGCCGGGTTTAAGGTATCAAAGGTTTCACCGGATTGGGCATCCTGCACTTCACCGTGCAGATAGAGTCCAACACTCTTATCACTTCCTGTACTTTTATTCTGGGGCGAAGAAGTCATGCTTATCTCCTGAGTTTAGCTGCACTATATCAGCGCCAATAGCGTCTTTAGGGCTTGTCACCCGACCCCACTTTGTGCATCATTCCCAAGACAATGACAACCCTGAGAGGAAAACAGCCAAAATGGGCCTAAGAGCCATTATCTTTGATTTTAATGGGGTGATACTTGACGATGAACACCTGCATTTTCAAGCTTTTGCGGCCACCTTGGCTGCTGATGGCTGGGTACTGAGCCAGGCCGACTATCTGCAACACTACCTTGGCTACAACGACCGGGGCTTTTTTAAGCAATTTTTTGACGATCATGGAGCTGCCCTTGCCCACGACAAAGCCATTGAACGTTGGGTCGAACGCAAAGGGGAACTCTACCTCGAACTACTCTCAGAAAAGATTCCTTTTTTTCCCGGGGCCCCAACCTGCATCCGAACCCTTAGCGACAAAGTGCCACTGGCAATTTTTTCCGGCGCCCGACGCAACGAAATTGAACATGCCCTGGCCTCCGCCGATTTGGCATCATGTTTTTCTACCATTCTTTCCGCCGATGAAATTTTGAAAGGCAAGCCGGCCCCCGATGGGTATTTGGCCGCTCTGGATGCTTTGCGCCTGCAACCCTCTTTAGAAGATCTACAAGCCAGCGAGTGCTTAGTCATTGAAGATGCCCCCCGCGGCATTGAAGCTGCTCTGGCAGCCGGCATGCGCTGTCTCGCCATTGCCAGCTCACATTCCCAAGGAGCATTAGGGCAAGCCGATTGGACCCTAAGCGCCCTCGACAACATCGACTGGACAGAAATATCTTCCTGGATGAATTAAAAACTACTTTGCAAATGCCAGCTCTTGGTCTATTTCGCCTGTCTTAAGATGCGATTCACCATCCTCATTGTGCTGGCACTGGCCAGCCTCCTGATTCATGTCACACCGGTTCAAGCAGGCTGTGGCTTAGAATTTTGTCCGGTCAATCACGCCGCCAGCGGGAAATCCGGCAAAGAAATCAGTATTGCACTGCCTGTAGCTCTACGCATGACCGGCTTTAACCTCAATGACAATCAAGGCCACTACTTAGAAAACATTATTGGTTTGCAATTTAAACCAATTAAGGACCTTACCCTGCAAGCAAAAACAAGTTTTGTGCTCTTAGAAAACAACGGCAAAAAAGAAAGAGGCATCAACAATGCCTTGGCGGCGATTGAGTATGGGTTTCTTGAACTCAAGAGCATCCAATTTTACGTCGGCACACAATTTGAGATAAAGATTCCCAATCAGCCCGCAAGCATTGCCGCAACTCATAACGAAATCCTTCCCTATGGTCGAATCCTTTGGACAGCCAACAACCTTTTTGGCGACATCCGTTTTGGTGGTCGATTTAGCCCCAGCCCACACAATGAGACAAAGGCAGACGATGGGCATGACGGGCACAGCCACTCCCATGGACATAGCCACGACGATGCAGACGACCACGCATCCCTTGTTGTTAGCCCACACAGCGATCAGGAAATTATTTACAGGGCAAGTATCGGCTATGCCTGGCTCGACCACCTCTTCTCCACTCTCATCTATACGGATGGACAAATTGTTATGGCCGAAGAAAACAAAGGCGATGTCTATTTGAGCAGCGGTTTCGCCGCTGTCCTTCCCCTCTTCGATGCCTTGCATCTGCGCCTCGACACCCAAATGCCCATCAGCGCAAAAAAACGTTTTGACTGGCGCTCTACCCTGGAGGCGCATCTTCTCTTCTAGAAGTTTAAAGTAAGCTTCTGGGAATAATGCGCGACCACGTAACTTGAAATGATTTCCAAAACCCTGCTTTACTATCCGGGTTCTCCTCGAGCGTGACGTGCCATGCGTTTTCGGCACTCATCTCATCCAACATTTGCTTTGCCAGTCGTTTTCCAAGTTTATCCGAATCAACAATAACAACACATTCCGTATTTAAATTGGCGCTTCTCGGATCCATATTAAATGTTCCAATCACAACCTTTTTTTCATCAACGACCATGGATTTGGCATGCAGTCCCATCGAAGCATCCGCCAGCACCGGAGCAGTGACCAGCGTGCGACGCAGATCCGCATCCGGACGAAACTCATAAAGTTTCACCCCTATCTCGAGAAGCTTTTCACGTACCCGCTTATAACCGCTAAACGCTGGATAATTATCCGTTGATGCCAGTGAATTGGTCAAGATCCGCACCTCCACGCCACGCTCCAGAGCCGAGCGCAACAAACCCAAGCCAAGTTTAGTGAGCACCACATAAGGCGATTGAATAAGAATACTTTCTTTAGCACCTTCCAAAAGATGAATCATTGCATCCGTCGAAGCACCGCCGCCTTTCAAGGAACGCTTCTGCATATTCTTGCCCGGCAGATCAGAAACAAATCGTACCTGATCACTCCACACCAAATGCCCTTGCCTGGTCAACACTGCGAAGGTTTCCGGCACACGTTTTATACGCTCCCGGAAAGCAGGAACAAAACGGGCCGGATCACAGGCGTAACGATGCAATTTATCCCAAACCAAAGGCGGGTCAAAATCATCCGGTTCATCGAGCACCACATCGAGTGGCCAACTCAGATCCGAGCTCCAAAAGTCATTGAACGAAGCAGAAACCTGGCCAACTTCGGGCCCAAAAATGAGAACATCCCGATCCCGAAAAAGAAACTTCCTGTTGAAATCAAAATATTCATCTGCCAGATTGCGCCCCCCGGTAACAGCCACCCGGTCATCGACAATAAAGGTTTTATTGTGCATGCGTTGATTGACGCGACGAAAATTACCCGCCATGCTCGTGAGTTTTCCCGCCGTGTTTTTTCCAATATTGATGGATGGATTATAAATGCGCACCCCGACATTCGGGTGGGCATTGAGCGCCAGAAGAATGTAGGTGTCGCCGTCCACAAGCAAATCATCAACAAGTAGGCGAACCTTCACCCCTCGCTCCGCCGCCGCCAGAAGACGTTCAACCGCAATCAAACCGACATTGTCTGCGGAAAAAATAAAATACTGAACATCAATACCTGTGGTCGCATTATCGCTGAGCCAACCTCGCGCACTCAATGCCCCTGCCCCATCGTCCAAAACATGGATGCCATTGAGACCTTGAGACAAGGGTTCAGCAAAGCGATCCCAGACCTCCTGCAAGCGTGAAGGAGGCGGCTCCTCTGCACCTTCACAAAAAGGTTTATCTGGACTCAGTTGATGGGCCATCAATGCTTCATAAGCACTGGGCGCACAGGAGAGCTGCAAAGCAGAAACAAAAACGAAAGGCGAGACCACACCATACAAGCTCAAACTAATGCTCAAATCCGCCCGGTGCAAGAGAGGAAATAAGTATCGGGGTTTCGATTATCGGTCGTCGGTCGTCGGTCGTCGGTCACTCGCCTACTCGACTAAAGTGCGACTATCCCTGTCGGGCACTCGCACTAAGTC
>CAXGWX010000259.1:0-4678 GCA_964013445.1 uncultured Bdellovibrionales bacterium
GTTGCGTCGTTGGCATTGTAGAGCAAGATTTTCTCCTTGTCGTGTTTGAGAAAAACCTAGCCTAGGCAGGGGGATGACTCAAGCCTTAAGATTTCTTCCCAAATAGGCGTCGCCGCGCGAAGATCGGTAAGAAGAAAAGGAGATTGAAGAGCCACTGGTGCAGTGGCAAATGGGCTCCGGAACAATCACAGGATGATTGGGGGGCTGGCGGTGAAGGCGGAGGCTCGATGGTGTCAGGGACCCATTCGGAGCAAGATGGGGGCATGATTGGCCCATTGAGCGGCCAGCAACGCCCACCGCTTTCCGTGCTTTGACATTGGAAGGCTCCATCCGGGGTGAGGTCACCGTTCTGGTCGCTGTTCTCTGCGGGACAGCCCGTATGGGTCACAGGGTTACACGTGTTGGAGCAAACAGACACACCGTCTTTGCTCATGCATATTCCGGATTCGCAGTCGTCGTCGTTGCGGCACCAGACGCCAGTGTTAAACAAGCATTGAGGATCATCCTGGGGCTTGCAGGTGCCCGGAGATTTTTCCAGGACCGCCTGATCGCAACAGACTGAATAGGTCTCGCTGGCATTCTGATCCGTGAAATCCGCACAAAGTTGTGTGTCGCTGCAGTCCTCATCCTCTTCGCAGAGTTGGTAGCAGAGTGAGTCCTCCACAGCACCATCAAAATAAAAGCAGCTTGTCTCATCGGCACAGATCGACTGGGTCGCACTTACACAGGTTTCACCTTCGCGACGTAAGTCAAAGCAGCCGCCATGGGGTTCCGCGCTTGAAACCGCGATGCAATTCCCCATCTCGTCGACGAAGGCACAGCAGGCCATACCTTCGGGACAAGCGTTGGCCGGATCGTTATTACAGTAGGGTACACAAGCGCCTTCCTGACCTTCGGGGCGGTCACGAAAGACAAAGCAGAAAAGGTCCGCACCGCAAGGGGTGAACTCATCGTCGTCCAGGTCATCGATCTCGTTGGCACGGTAACAAATTTCATTGGCTTGGGGGGCCTCTGCGAGGGAGGCATTGTCTTCGATGCAGGTATTGCTCTCACCGGGCCAGCAGACATTGCCGCCACCGTCGAGTTCATAACAATCGAAGTCTGTTGGGCATTCGTTCCATTCACCGGTCAGACAATATTGTGAGCAAATGCCGCCGCCATCTGGGTCACCGACGCAGATGCCGCTGCCGCAGTGGGAACCTTCGGTACAGGGAGCGCAAAGGTCATCAAAGGGTTCAGGGTCGACGATTGTTTCTTCATCGCAATCGCTCCAGCTGCCCCATACCCCGTTGGCACAAAGTCGGGTTTGTAAGCCCGCATTGTTGAAGCCGCAGCCTTGCTGACCCACCGTGCCGTTTTGACATTGGTCTGAATCATTGCAAGGGGACCAGTCGCCCCATACGCCGGATGCGCAGATACGGATGGATTCACCGTTACCATTATATCCGCAACTCTGAGTTTCGCTGGCGCCATTATTACATGCGTCTTCGCCGGAACATTCTCCCCATGCTCCCCATTGTCCACCACTGCAGGTTCGGGTTTGGGTTCCGCTATCATTGGTGCCGCAGCTTTGGCTTTCGTTGCTGGCATTGACACAGACGTCATCATCACTGCAGTCGCCATAATTCGACCAAACGCCCGCATTGCAGGTTCGGGTTTTGGTGCCGTTGCCATTGAGGCCGCAAGCAACCGTTTCCTGCGCGCCGTCGGTGCATTCGGAGTCGTCACAATCGCTCCATGCTCCCCATTGTCCAGCACTGCAGGTTCGGGTTTGGGTGCCGTTGGTGCCACAATTCTGTTGTTCTTGATTGCCGTTGCTACAGACATCCGGATCGCTACAAGCACTCCAGTCACCCCAGACGCCAGCGGTGCAACTTCTTGATGTTGAGCCCTGGCCATTGAGCCCACAGGCTAAGGTCTCGCTGCTCCCTTCTGCGCACATGCAGTTTCCCCAGTTTCCCCATTGTCCGCCACTGCAGGTTCGGGTTTGAGTGCCACCGGCACAGTTTTGTGTCTCTTCTGCGCTGTTAAAGCAGACGTCCGGATCCACACAGGCACCCCAGTCTCCCCAAGCGGTTCCGGAACAGGTTCGAGTTTGCGAGCCATTGCCATTATAGCCGCAGACACTCGTTTCTTCTTCTCCATCCGTACAGTCCCCGGCTTCATTGCAGCTTCCCCAAGCTCCCCATTGCCCGCCAGCGCAGGTTCGGATTTGGGTGCCGTTGGTGCCGCAGCTTTGGTTTTCAGTCGTTGTATTGACACAGACGTCTGGATCAACGCAGGTTCCCCAGTCTCCCCATTGGCCACTGGTACAAGTTCGGGTTTGGCTGCCATTATTGTTCAGGCCACAGACAGCGGTCTCTACCGTGCCATCGCTACAGACGTTGCAAGTGCTCCAGTCTCCCCACTGGCCACCGCTGCAGGTCCGGGTTTGGGTGCCGCCACCGGCGCAGCCTTGACTTTCCTCGATACCATTGGTGCATTCATCTGGGTCAACGCAGCCTCCCCAGGTGCCCCAGGTGCCATTGGCGCAGGTGCGGGTGTTGGTACCGTTACCATTCAGGCCGCAGGCCAGTACTTCTGTATCGTCATTGGTGCACTCGTCGGCGCCATTACAGCTACTCCAGTTGCCCCAGCTACCGCTGCTGCAGGTGCGGGTCTGGGTGCCGCTGTTGTTGAGTCCGCAGTTTTGAGTTTCTGTCTCGCCGTTGGCACATTCGTCCTCGCCGGTGCATGTTCCCCATGCTCCCCATTGACCCGGATTAGGGTCGGAAGCCCCATCACAGGTGCGGGTTCTGGTGCCGGAGTCGTTAAGTCCACAGTTCTCCGTGTCTGTTGTATCATAAGCACAATCGTCAGGGTCGTTGCAGTATGCCGGGTCTTCCCATTGTCCCAAAACACAATCCTGGGTGACGATCCCATTGTTGTTCAAACCACAGGGGTCGCCAGTGACCTGAGCGTCATCGAGGCAAACATCGCTATCAACACAACTCCAATAGGTCCAGACGCCGTTATCGCAGGTGCGTGTTTCATCGCCACGACCATTGAGACCGCAAGCATCGGTGTTTTCCTGGGAATCGCCATCGGTACAGGGCTCATAACCAAAATTGCTGCTGCTGTAGCCCGGTTTACAGAATGTTGCGCCAGTGGTGCTGTTGGTGGCGCAAACATAGCCAATACCACAATCGCTATCGATGGTGCAGTCCTGGGCGCACCACCATTCGCAATGGTGGCCGGAAGGGCAGTCGCCATTGCTGGTGCAAAGTTCTCCGGCATCAGAGACAGTGCCTGAAGGGGGAGAAGGGGGGTAAAGACTACAGATACCGTAGCGCTCGTGGCTTGTTAAGGCCAGGGGTGTGGTGCTCACGGCTGCAGGTGAGGAGTGGGTGAACATGATCGGGTATTCCCCATTACAGCCCGGGCTGCCGATATGACCAAGGCCAAAGAAATGCCCAATCTCATGAAAAATAGTCGTGCGTAAATCATAGCATATGGACCATTGGTCGGTAGAGCTAGGCGCAGTGCAGCCGTAGGTGCTGCCGCCTTCGTGGAGTCGCCAATCATAGTAATAGTCGTTGAAAATAATATCGGCGGTGAGTGCGATACCACTTATGGTGTCAGCCAGGGTTCGGGTATAGGCCAAGGTTCCAGCTCCCAGGCCGTAGGTGCTTGGGGAGGATGTCCAAAAGATATTGTTTTCAAAACTCCACCAGCAATAATCATTGCCAGGACAGTCGGCGTCGACGGTGCAGGAGGTATCTCTATGATAAAAACAAGTATCTTGAGCGCCAGGCCAGGTGTCGTAGGTTTCTCTGTTGGGGTAGGTGCCCGCATAGTTGACGGCGATGCTTGGGTTGCAGGTGACATCGGTCCAGGCATCGAAGGCATCGTTGACCGCATCGATGACCTTGCTGTGGGTGATGTTGGGGGTGTTGGCGTCAGCACTCCAATGGGTGTCCTGATTTTGTGGACCACTGTCCGCCCCGTTTTCCTGTTGGTAATAATCGACGGCTGTTTCATCAGGATGAACATTCCAGCGATAGCCTAAGGGGTAAAAGCTTGCACCGCTGGCGCCACAATTGCTGGCGCAAGTGCCGTAACTGACTCCGTAATAACACGTGTCGCCGGCACCACAATCGCTGTCCTCTTGACAGGGCGCTTGGCTGTTTTGGCACCATTTAGGGTTGCATTGGGTATCGTTTGTACATTCGGCGGGACATTCTGTTGAAAGGCTACCGTAACTTGGTTTACAGTATTGGGGATTTCCTGCGCCCACACAGCTATAACCCAGGTTTGTACAGTGAACCGTATTCATCGGCAGTGTATCGTCGCCGGCATAACACACATTGTCAGCCCCACCATTGACAGATACACAAGTGAGTCCTGTAGCGCAGGTTCCAGCGGCAGCGCATTTTTTAAGGCAGGAGGCGACACTTCCGGAGCCTATACATAACTCATCACTCGAACAGTCACTGCTATTATTGCAGGTCTTAAAGCATGGTCGCACACAGATGTTCGCACCGCCATTCCCGGCAGGTTCGCATATCTCACCATGCAAATAACCGTTCGGATTACAATCTGCGTCGTTGGCGCAGGGGGTGCACTTTGTGCAAGAGCGCTCGACCTGCGCCATAAGGGGCACGGCATAGAATAGGGCAAGGATGCTTATAAGGAGCGC
>CAXGWX010000260.1:0-4667 GCA_964013445.1 uncultured Bdellovibrionales bacterium
GGTGTCGAGGTCGAAGAACTGGATCCGCAAATGGCTGCGGTTTTTGAGGCCTTAAAAGCGCGTAGCCCAGGAATGATTGAGCGTAAGCCTGAAGAGGTTCGTGAGAAGGGTAAGAAATCCGATGGCCGCTATATAGGCTCAGAGCCACGTGAAGAATACAGCGATAGGGAAGATGTTGATGGCCCTGATGATGATCCGCATCCGATCGACGATCCGATTCGCTGGCCCGATGATGAACCGATTGAGCCGCCTGATGGACCCGATCCATCCTTTGTTCCTGAGTGTGAAGATACGCTTCAGGGCTTTTTCGTGCGTGAGGTTTGGGAGCCCTTTATGTCCACATCCTGCCAGGCCTGTCACTCAGCGGAAGGTTATGCCTGGATGACAAACTTTCAACTTCAGCAAGGTATCGACGTGTCCAGCGTGCAGGCCAATTTAATGGCTATTAAGAACCATGTTGATAGCTATTCACAACCTATTGACCCGAATGATTCTGCAACCTGGCCTCGAATTTTGCAGATGCCGATAGAGCCCTGGTATGCGATTCTCAATGAGAACTCCCAGGACTTTTCGAACCTGATGGAATTGGTTCTTCGCATCGAAGCGGGCGAAGCCATCAATACCACTTGCAATGAGCGAGATATTCTTGAGGACGTGGATAATCGTGATTTCAGCGCCACCTTAGATAGGGCGATGTTCATTCTCGGTGGTCGGCAACCGACGGTACAGGAACGCAGCCAGATGCAAAATGCCACAAATTACGGGAACCATTATGCGACGGCGACTTTAGCCACCATGATGGATGGTATTATGCAGGAGGACGGTTTTTATCGCATATTAAGAGAGTGGTTTAATGATGTTCTGCTCACGGACAAATATAAATCAAACAGCTCCCTTTTGGATGACGATACATATCCGCAACGTCACTACTATTCATCAACGACACTGGGGGCGATTACAAACCCTGATTTTCAAGACTTCTGGAACGATGCTAACTCTTACAGCAACCGGCCCTGGACATACACAAGTGTTGCCCAGGCTTCTCAGGAGTTGATAGAGCATGTGGTTAAAGAGGATAGACCCTTCACGGAAGTTTTAACCGCCAATTATATGCTCGCCAACCCCTACGGAGCAGTGGCGCTAGGGCTGGTAGAATACGACTCACCGACTTTTGCAGCGGATATGGCCCAACTTGGTTTTACGGAGACGAATGGTTCTTACGATGCGGAGGATTTTCAGGAAGTCATGCTTAGTGCTGCGGATGCAGGTTCAACCCAAACCCATGACGTGCCGCACGCAGGACTTCTGACGGACATTGCTTTTCTCAAGCGCTACCCAACCGCCAGTGGTAACCGCAACAGGCACCGAGCCTATAGCTTGATGCAAAAGCTTTTAGGGGTGGACCTTTTTGATACGCTGGAGCCGCCTATGGATTTTTCAACGCTACAGGCTACGCCGACCATGACTTCGATTTCATGTAGCATTTGTCACGCCCGCATGGAGCCGATTGCCGGGACCTTTCAAAAGTGGGATGCGAGGGGCATCTACGATGATAATGATACCTGGTACGGCACGTCGACCATGTTTGAAACCGGCTATATGGGCACATCTTTGAGCGAGGATCCGGACTATGGCACGGTGTATACTGAGTCCAACGCACTGCAATGGCTGGGCGCACAGATGGCGCAGGACCCACGTTTCGCCAAGCAAATTGCTGCCATCCTATTTGAAAAAATGACCGGGCAAGCGATTCTCAAAATGCCTCGTGATACCAGTGCGGTTGGCTATTTTGAGCTCTTTGAAGCCTATCGGCATCAGCAGGAGCAGCTCGACACTTTGGGCACTTATTTCAGCAACCAGAATTTCGACCTTAAGGCACTTATCAAGGCGATTGTTTGGACCCCTTATTTTAGAGCGGCGACTGCCAGTCCTCTGGATACGGAAGATACCACAATTCTGGGGGATTTCGGACCCCATACTTTGTTGACCCCAGAGCAGCTTGACCGGCGGCTGACCAGTACTCTCGATGTGAACTGGCCAATCGTTGGCGCGAATAATTTAACTTCTGTTAGCAAATATGGCCTGCTCTATGGCGGTATCGATTCTGATAATGTGGTGAACCGCTTGGGCGAGGTGAATGCCATGATGGTGAATGTTGCGGAGCGTATGGCCAATGAAACAGCCTGTGGGCTGGTACAAAACGAAGAGGATATGTATCTGGTGAGTGCTTTTTCTCCAAGCGGTTCTGCTGGCACTTGTGGTGACTTGTTGCCCAACAGTTGCGCATGGATTGCTGGACTCACTAGTCTCCAGTCTTTCACGACAGGGATCTGGCCAGAGGCAACGGTGAAGGATGACATTAGACATCTCTTTTCAAAGGTGCTGAATGAGGATTTAGCCAGCACTGATGCGGAAATCGATTTTGCCTACGAGCTCTATGAGGAGGTTTATAGCGCCGTGGAGGGGAATCTCTCTGCCCCAAGTTGTGATTGGATAAATGTGCCATATAATGCGAATCTAAGTGCCTGGAGTGCGGTACTCTCCTATCTCTTACAAGACGCTCATTTTCTCTTTCAGGAGTAGGGCAGGCTTGCCCGTGCAGACCTTGCACAAGTGCACCTTGTTTGTGCGACTTCCGCATATTTGCGAACAGTGCCGACAATTAAAGTCTAATAAAAACAGATGGTTCCGTGCCGACAGGATGGCATTCAATTTGCTTAATAAAAGGGTGCGTATCGCAGTGGCGATAGAACAAAGGAGAAAGCCCCATGCAACGACGTGATTTTATCAAAGCTTGTGCAGCCCTTGGCGTCAGTGCTTCAACCTTCTCTGCCAGTGAGCTTCTCGCTGGCGGCGGCGATGGTGGTTTGAGTCCACTGCTTATGGACGCGGTGCGGGAGCCGATGGGGCCGCCACGGCGACTCTTTATCAACGTCATTGCTCATGGCGGTTGGGATAGCACCATGCTCACCGATCCGAAGGCCAACGAGTATATCAAGGATGATGGAACCAATAAGGGGCCTATCAACAATTTCACCTATCAAAACCCGAATATGATCAAGCAGGCTGGTAATATTGTTTATCCGGACTACACCTATACGGATACCAACTCAGGCAGCGTGTTTAACTGGAAAGATGATTTTTTCGCCAAACACAGGCATCGACTTTTGGTCCTGAACGGTATTTCCACCGGCACCGGGAATCACTTTACGGGCATCAAGAACTCCGGCTCAGGAATCAAGAGGCAGCAGCACCCATCCTTGGGCGCGCTACATGCTCACTCACGTATGCCTGCAGGGGCCATGTCCTATATCTCCTACGGGAAGTATGACGAGACCCGGAAGCTTGTACCACTGACCCGTATTAACAACGAAGACATCCTTTTTAAGGCCACCAGACCTAATTCCATTACGCCGACTTATGCCGGCTCTGACAATTATCATGGCACGGGTGTTTTGGACTTTATCCGTAATGCACGACAGGCCAGGGCGCAGCGTTTGCAGGCCCAGGCGACCCTGCCGAAAAGCATGCGTAACCTGGAGATGCTCGGCGCGGCCCAGCTTTCAGGACCACAGCTTGAGGTACTCTTGGACCATTACCCCAATCCGGGACAGATCATTCCTTATGGTACCTTTTCCTATGCCCTCAAGCGCCAGGCGCGCATGGCCATTGCGGCTTACAAAGCCGGGCTTTGCACCAGCGCCAATCTGTTTTTGACTGGTTTTGATACACATTCGGATCACGATGATAACCACCTTAAGAAAATGGCCACACTCTTGGCCGGGGTGGATTTTCTGATTGAAGAGGCGCTGGCTCAGGATGTTTACGACGAGATGGTCGTTCTGGTGAGTTCAGAATTTACCCGCACGCCTTATTATAATGCGACCAATGGCAAAGACCATTGGACCAGTAACTCGGCCCTCTTGTTTGGCGCAGGCATTGTCGGCAACCGAGTGATGGGACAGACCAACGAACAGCTTGTGGGCTGTGATAGTTCGGGAGATGCGCTCGAGTACAATGGTTCTGGGAGTAATCAGCCGATCACAATGGAAGCGGTGCATTATGCGCTGCGGCAGCATTTGCAGGTTGACCATAGTTTACAGACAAAATTTCCTTTAAGTGATCCTGGCATCACCGGTTATAGCCGTGTTGATTTCTTTCCCTCACCACCAACGCCACCGGGACCGATACCGGTCGAGCGTAGGGACGCATAAGCGGCCTTCCTGGATTGCCCTTCAGCCTAAACTCGCTTAAGCTCTGAGCTTAAGGAGGAGTGAAAGCCCATGAGTCATGATGCAGCCTTGGATTTTTGGCAGGCCCTTATGCAGGATAAGGAACTCAACAGTATTTTAAGCGATATCTTAGGAGAGCAGCAGGGCACAGCCCAGCAAAATGCGCTGGTGGCCTTTGCGGTAGAACGAGGCTATGATTTTTCCTTTGCGGAGCTCAAAGCGGTCATGTCTGCACCGGAACCCACGAATGGGGAAATTGCCACTTTGATGGGGTTGCCGGAAGCGGAAATCTGGGCCTGTCGTTTAAGGAAAAACGCCTAAAAATCCAAAAGGTAGAGGATTTTCGCGAGGTGCTTTTTAGGGCGCTTCAGCGCAGCGCAGCAGGCGCACCTGATGGTGAGCCAGATCCAAATGCATGCCGAAGGCCTCTTGCAG
>CAXGWX010000261.1:0-4666 GCA_964013445.1 uncultured Bdellovibrionales bacterium
AACCTGGCACGCTCAAGCAGCCCTTGCCAACCGGGATGTTAAGCTTTTGGCTGCTTAGCCGGCAGCTCGAAAAGCTTTATCGAGATCCGTACACAAATCATCGATATCTTCGATTCCTACCGATAGGCGAATTAGGCCATCACTGATGCCTAGATCTTCTCGAATCTCGGCGGGCACGGAAGCATGGGTCATAATTGCGGGATGCTCGATTAAGGATTCAACCCCGCCCAGGCTTTCAGCCAGAGCAAAGATTTTTGTTGCCTTGAGAAAGCTGGTGGCTTGCTCAAGACCGCCTTTAAGGACAAAGGAAATCATGCCTCCAAAGCCACACATTTGCTTCTTGGCGATTTCGTGTTGGGGGTGTGAACTCAATCCTGGATAGATGACTTTTTCAACCTGTTGATGATTGGCCAGGAAGTCAGCAATCTTGCGACCATTTTCGTCGTGCTGGCGCATTCGTATCGGTAGGGTTTTGGTGCCCCGCAACACAAGCCATGAGTCCCAGGGGCCGGGCACAGCACCGATAGAGTTTTGTAAAAATTTGATGCGTTCTTCAAGTTCTGCATCGCTGGTGCCGACAAAACCGCCAACCACATCTGAGTGGCCATTGAGAAATTTGGTTGTTGAGTGCACTACTACATCGCAACCAAGGTCCAAAGGGCGTTGAAAAACAGGGGTAGCGAAAGTGTTATCACAAAAGGAGAGCAACTTATGTGCTTTTGCAAAGTCGCAGATGGCAGCGATGTCAAAGATTTTAAGTAGTGGATTGGTTGGTGTCTCCAGCCAAATCGCCCGAGTATTGGGTTTGAGCGACTTTTCCAGGTTTGTCAAATCGGTCAGATCAACAAAAGTAAACTCAATGCCCATATTGGTCAGAACTTTGTCAAAGAGGCGATAGGTACCACCATAGAGGTCATCGCCGGCAATGATATGGTCACCGCTTTTAAAGAGGTGCATCATGGTTGTGGTGGCGGCGCAACCGCTGGCAAATGCGGAGCCATACTTTGCCCCTTCCAGGGCAGCCAGATTCGCCTCCAAAGCCGATCGAGTCGGGTTTTGCGAGCGGGAATATTCAAAGCCTTTATGTTGGCCCGGCCCTTCCTGCACATAGGTTGAGGTTTGGTAGACCGGAGTCATAATCGCACCGGTTGTTGGATCGGGCTCTTGTCCCGCATGGATAGCTAGGGTATCAAGTTTCATGGGCGGAAACTTAGCGCCCGTGAGCAAGGAAGGCAAGATGCGCAAAGGGATTAGAGGAATAGTTTTTGCTGCGGTGATGTGCAGCGTCCCTTCTTGCGGCGGGGGGGATGAAGGAGGGCCTACGCGACAGGCCTGTATCGCCGCGCCCGAGGAAATAAACGACGGTTTTGTCGATTTGAAAGTCGAATTTACCTTGCCTGCCGAACTATCGACGGGCTGTACAGCTGGCCAGACCGATAATTTGCAGGTCTATGTGTTGATCCCAGGAGCTGACACTTGTGACCTTAGCTTGAATGGCTCGATTTTAAGCGGCTGTTGTCCGGATATAGAAAATGCATCCAATCAAATGCTTTCGTTGACGGCGGTCTATCGCGATTTGGCTTCCCAACAAGCACTGGCTGAGCAGCGTAAGAATCAATTTCTTAAAACGACATCGCCGCGAACAGTCGAAGTAAGTTTCGCCGATGAGGATATTGAGACTGAGTACTATGGAAACAATCTGAGTTCCTGGTGCGCGGGCACACTCTAAATTAAACGGAAAATATGATGCGTATTGGTATCGATCTTGGCGGCACAAAAATAGAAGTCTTAGCGTTAGACGCTGAAGGTGAAGAAGTTTTTCGCAAGCGGATACCTACACCACAAGGCAAATATGCGGAGACAGTGGCAGCGATTGTAGGTCTTGTCAAAGCTGCGGAGGCTGCGGTTGAAGAAGAATGTCATCTCGGTATCGGCATTCCTGGAACCATTTCCCGTGCCACCGGTCTGGTGAAGAATGCAAATTCCACCTGTTTGATTGGGCATCCTCTGCAGGAAGATTTAGCGGCGCGTTTAGGTAGGCCAATCTGCGTCGCCAACGATGCCAATTGTTTCGCCATGTCCGAGGCGACCGATGGAGCCGCTGCCGGCGCAAAGAATGTTTTTGGCGTTATTCTTGGAACCGGGGTTGGGGGTGGGCTCATTCTTAACGGTCAGGTGGTCGAAGGCCATAATGGTATCGCGGGGGAGTGGGGGCATAATCCTCTACCCTGGCCAGAGGATGAAGAGCGCCCTGGTCCAGTCTGTTACTGCGGACGCAAGGGTTGTATTGAGGCCTTTTTAAGTGGCCCGGCATTGACCCGTGAGTATGCGGCGAAAACCGGTGAAGAGAGCTTTGCTACCGCCATTGCCCAGGCAGCAGAATCCGGGAATGAGGCGGCGGAGAGTATTTTAGACCGCTACGAAAACCGTTTGGCCAGAGCTTTGGCCTCTGTCATCAATCTGGTGGATCCGGAAATTATTGTGCTTGGTGGTGGGCTTTCGAATATGCAGCGCTTATACGAGAATATTCCAGCCCTGTGGAGCCGTTGGGTCTTTTCTGACCGGGTGGATACGGTGTTGGTGCAAAATAAGCACGGTGATTCAAGCGGTGTGCGCGGGGCAGCCTGGCTACGCCACCTTTAGGGATTCTGCTCCAGCCAGCCAATGATTTTTTCATAAATAACCTCAGGGTATTCATGGTGCATATTGTGACCTGCTTTAGGAATAAGATCGGTGACAATATTCTCAAAGATGGCGTGACGCTCGTCTAAATCTGGCAAACGAAACGGTGAATCTTCACCAATAAGAGAGAGAATTGGCAGCTTCACTTCTTTCCAGACCTCTCTTATCTCTTCGAGACGAAACGGTTTGGCGGCCGGGGTTTGGTGCAATGGGTCAAAACGCCAAGCGTAGGCTGAATCAACTTTTTCTGTGAAAGTCTCCGCAAGAGCCTGCGCCCGTTCATCAGAGAGCCGCGGGTTGGTGCGTTGTAGGCGCTTCGCCGCTTCATCAAGGGAGGCGATAGGGTTTCTGGAACTTTTTCGATGGGCAATGTCACCATCGACCTTTTCTTTAGAGAGACTTTTTTGCCAGCGCTGTAGGCGAAAGAACGTATTGCCTAAGTCTTCAGATGGGGGCCCGAGTCCTTCCATCATGATGAGGGATTGGACAAGTTCAGGGCGCATAGCAGCCAAAGTGCAAGCGATAGAGCCACCCATGGAATGGCCAACCACATGGGCTTTAGGGATTTCCAGGTGGGCGAAAAGTTGGATGACATCATGGTAATAATCGTAAAAATGGTAGTAGCCGCCGGCACCAATCCAGCCAGAATGTCCATGACCGCGAAAATCCAAGGCCACAACAAAATAGTTTGTTGCGAGTTTTTCCGCGATGGGAGTAAAGCTTTGACCGTGGTCGAGATAGCCGTGAAAGAATAGCAGCGGTGGGTTTTTTGCATTGCCCCAGCAATGGTAGGCCAAATCCAGACCGCGCACGCTGTAGGTTGAACTTATAGGATTTGCCATGGTTCATGTTTTCTAGGGGGAATTACAGGGGGATGCAAGGCTTGGAGGTGGTTGGATCGTTACACTTTACTTATTGCCACTTGCCAGGCTCCAGCATAAGCTATGCGCATGACAAAGCCGGGAAATTCATTTGTAGGTCATTCGGTTAACCGGGTAGATGGTCACGCCAAGGTAAGCGGGCGAGCCATATATGTCGACGACATCAGCATGCCGGGCATGCTGCATGGCCGGACAGTACGTTCGAAAGTCGCCCACGGCACCCTTAAAGATATTGTCTTTGATGGGGCCTTTGATTGGAGTGATATCACAACGGTTACGGCCAAAGACATTACGGGACCAAACTTTGTTGCCCTGATGGAGGAAGATCAGCCTGCTTTGGTGCCCATTGGCGGCAAGATTATGCATCACGATGAACCGGTGGCTTTGATCTGTGGTCCGGATAAGTCAAAGGTTGATGCGGCGATGGCACATATTGACCAGCAAGTCGATGAGCTGCCGGCCGTATTAAGTATCGACGAATCTCGCGCCGCAAACACTTTGCTTTATGGGGATGATAATATTTTCAAAGCCTACACTTTGGAAAAGGGTGAAGGGCTGGATGAGGCCTTTGCGGCGGCTGACCATATTGTCGAAGGCGAATATTTCACCGGCGCTCAGGAACAAATGTATATCGAAACCCAGGGAATGATTGCCCATTGGCAGGACGAGAGCTTGCACATTACCGGTTCGATGCAGTGTCCCTATTATATTCACAATGCGATGAAGAGCCTTTTTGGCCTTGAGGACGAAGCGGTTGTTATTTCCCAAGCGGTCACCGGTGGTGGCTTTGGCGGCAAGGAGGAGTACCCGTCGATGCTGGCGGCTCATGTGGCGCTCTTGGCGAAAAAAGCAGGGGCTCCGGTTAAGATCATCTATGACCGCTCTGAGGATGTGGCGGCGACAACCAAGCGGCATCCTTGTTTGGTGAAGCATCGTTTAGGGCTGAACGCCCATGGCGAGATTGTTGCGGCGGATGTGGATATTACCTTTGATGGGGGCGCCTATGTGACGCTCTCGCCGGTGGTTCTCTCGCGTGGCGTGCTGCATTCGATTGGTCCCTATAAATGTCCAACTTTGCGGGTGGTGGGGCGTATGATGGCCAC
>CAXGWX010000262.1:0-4665 GCA_964013445.1 uncultured Bdellovibrionales bacterium
CAAGGTATCCATACCACCGGTTAAAAATCTTTCCAGCGCGTCCGGCATAAGAGCGGCGGAGGCATCAATAAGCATGGAGCCTCGATGCGGCGTGGTCAGGGTAGTCAAAGATGCGATCCGGTCACCATAGCCCAATTTTGAAATCATATAACGGCCGTCCAAGCCACCATGGGAGTGGGCAATGAGATGCACCCGCTGATGGTCTGACTGCTCTAAAAATATATCTATTTGTTCGGCGCATTCGACTGCTCGAACCGGGATAGGTTGATAGCCGGAAACTTCGCAGAGAAAAACTTCATGGCCAGCACTCCTTAAAGCCTTGGGGATGCCGTCGAAATATTCAAAAGGACCCCAAGTAACAAAGCCGGCCATACCGTGCAGCAAGACAATAGGGTGCTGCCGGTGTTTTTTACTTTTCTCCACCAGTGGACGGGCGGTGGTCAGGGATGCAAGGGCTTCAACTTCTGGGATTTTGTCGAGACTTGGTTTGAGCTTTTCTTCCGCATGGGCCGGATTCGTACCGACAAGAACACATGCCATGATGAGCAGAGTCCAACGCATTCTATGATGGAAACAGGCCTTGGCACAGAGGTCAAGATGTAATGGTCTTTACTAAATCGTGCTTGGTGGCCAGGCTTTTCAGGCTGGGCGTAAGCGATCCCAGTGGTGTTGCCTTAAGTCAGGGATTTGGGTCCCTTCTCCCCAGATCGCCTCAGCCACCAGCTCGTAAGCTGCTGTTTTTGTTTGGAATAATTGTGCTGTGTTACGGCACAGCCTTTGCACTTTAGGAAAGGATGTCGAATTCTATCGCCATACCGCCGACTTTAAGGGCCGATCTTTCAAAGGTCGAGACGGACTCAGAAGCACCGGCAAAGCCTCAAGGAGTCATGCAGACCAGTACATCCACGCATGTGCCGATGGAGCCGGTGAATGTGCCATTTTTACAGGCAGGGGAGAGTCATTTTCTTGAGGGTTCAGCGGCGATTTTTAAAAGCTCCCGCATGGTCAGCGCGCCGAAATTCGACGACAACGGCTTTCAAAAATACAAGAAGAGCAAGCGTTGCGAACTCTTTTCGAAGAAGGGGCCACGGGCCAAAGATGTGCGTCAGGGAGATCTGGGGGATTGCTTTTTGTTGGCGAACCTGGCGTCCTTAGCCCATCGTCATCCCCAGAAAATTCGCCAGATGGTTCGTGACAATAAAGACGGCACCTACTCGGTGCGTTTTTATAAGCGCGGTGGCGGCGATAATTTTGTGCCGGAATGGATTACGGTAGACAGCAAGTTACCGCGGGTTTTCGACCTTAATCCTTTAAACTTAGGTTGGAAAAAAGAGGTGTATGCCCAGGCGAGGGATACGGATTTGGATCGCAAGGAAGAAATTTGGGTGGCGCTGGTGGAAAAGGCCTTTGCGATTTTCGATGACAGATATGGCATTTCTGATGGGCCCAACGAATACCGGGAAGGCTACGATGGGCTTGACGGTGGACGACCGGACACGGCGCTCGAGGCGCTGATTGGACATCGCGCTAAGACGGTACGCATTTTTCATTTTGATGACAGTGAGCTGTGGCGACTTTTGCAGCATGCGGATAAAGGCGCCTGCATCACCGCCGGTTCTAAAGGCACGAGCGATGGTGAATTTATCGCCAACGGCATTCCGGGAAATCATCTCTATTCGGTTTTAGGCACGGAGAAAGATGACGGTAAGCATTATGTGGTGCTGCGCAATCCTTGGGGGCATACGGAGCCAAACAAACTCAAGGGCGATGGCGTGTTTAAAATCGAACTTAGTGAATTTCGTGAATCATTTCTACATGTTTGCTATGCGGCGAAGTAAGCATCAAGGCCCGGTCTTGGTTTTACTTGTGCTTGGCTGGACATCTTTGCTTTGATTTTGTAGAATCTAGACCGGTGGTCCCCTCCCACAACAATTGATGCTTTAAATATGGTTCACCGCCAGGAGTTGGACTATGTTTGGGGTGGAGGTTGGACCATGCCATTTCAACAAAATGTTTCGAGATTAGGTAGACTTGCGTTTGTGCTGTCAATTGCTGCAGGTCTGGGCTTTTTGTTTACCCTGGGAGTCCCTGAGGGGGGCTGCGGGGCTGACTTTGAGGTCGAGGGGGTGACGGCAGAAGTTGAGCAACAAGCATCAGAGCCGAGCTCATTAGATTGTCATCCGGACTCAAGTAGAGCTCAGTTGCTCTGCGAGTTTTCTCTGAGCACGACTGATGCCGCAGGTTTACAGGTCTCCTTTACTTTTGACGAAGAATTGCGCTTTTCCGATGTTTTTTGTGACCCAGCCCTACAAGCTTCTTGTTCCAGCTTGGCTGATTCTGGTCACCAAGTTCAGTTTTCCGAGCACGACGAAGGATTAACTCTTTTATCCTATTCGATGGATGGCAAACTTTTACCCAGTGGCACAACATTTTATTTGGTTTTTGATGGTCTATCTGCGGATGTTGCCGCTGTTAAGGTTGGGGAGTTGATTCTAAGCGATAGGTATGGGCGCAATGTATCGACTAAAGCTCCAGGTCTTGAAAAGGCATTAACGGTCAGAAGGCAGCAGCAGACATCTTGGTTGGATAGTGCCTTGGAGCATCGAGCGATAGAGCGGCTCACGAGTACAGAGTGTATCAAGATTTGTTCTTCTGGAGGTAATGTACCAAGCTACGGGCAATGTATGCGAGGCTGTTTGCCGCGCATTGTTGATGAGCCGAGGCCATTAAAGTGATGCGTTCTGGATTTCTACAACAGACTTCCATAACTCGCGCCTTGTTGGGTTTTACGGGGCAGTGCAAACATTTCTTATCGGCAATTGTTTTGCTGCTTGTCTTGTCTTTTGCGGCTCCTGTGTCTGCGACACCTTGTTCGATGAATTGTCCGGCGAACAAGCTTCCTGATTGCGTATGTGAAGAATGTGTGGAGGCTGGGCCACTTGCTGATGGTGTTTGTGATGCGGCAGGTCATTTCATGTGTAATGGTTATTCTTTTGATGGTGGTGACTGTAACCGTTGTGGTTTCGATGATGATGATAACCCGTCAACACCAAAGGTTGCAGACCCGAGGGGTGTAAACTATCTGCATGAGAGTGAAGAATCACAGGAGGGGCGCAAATATAAGCCATCGGCTTGTTCTTATGCGACGGTGGAATTTTTTCCCTTAGCAGATGAGGGTGAGGAGGCGTTGGAGCATTTTCCGAAGCTGCCTGGTGAACGATTGCGCTTTACTTTTGATTGGTTCCCCGCTCCCGACGCAAGTAAGGCTGATGGGTTTCGTATTGCTCTTGCTATTCGTAGTGCAGGAAATACTTTCCCTGAGGTTTATAGTGGGGATCTGGTTTTTCAATTTGAAGACGAGCATCACCCTTTGATTGTGCTTGATGATTTTTCTGGCGAATCGGAGTTCCATGCGAGCAAGGTTCGGGCCGTTGCCACGTTTGAGTTGACGGATTCCGGTTTTAAGGTTGTGCGTGGTGATGAAGTTGTTGAAGATGGATTTACCCTGAATCCCTATTTAGGTCAGAGCGCAAACGGACAAAATTTAAGTCCTTGGGGCATTGATGAACTTCTTTTGCATGACGTTGCCAGCAATCAACAAGTCCTGGATGTGGCGGAGTTTTCCTGGCGTGAGCAAAAATATCAGCTGAGTGCAGCCGTTTATTATGAAGGGATCAACGGTCCTTCAGATTTTACCTGGGACTTTTCGCGCTCATTTCAAAAGCATGAGTGGGGTGTATTGCCTGAAGATGCATTTGATTGGAGCGTGGGAGAAGCGATTCCTCATGGAGATGAAAATCCTTTGATGTCTGAGGTCCCAACGCAAGTTCCTGCTCTTTATGCGGAACAAGGCCCGATGCGGGCTGATTTAAATGGAGACGGCTTCGTCAATGTTACCGATATTATTATGATGGTCGACCTTATTGTGAACTCGGATGAGCTCTGCGTGAGTGATGTGAATCTGGACGGCTTAACCACCGTACAGGATATTATTTTGATGATTCATCATATTTTGGGGACGGAGTCTTTGGAGCCGGAATATTGCCCCATGCCTATGGATGGTTGGCATGTGTCGCCTTGGGAGAGTTGCAATTTAGGGGCTCCCCGACAGATGAAATACGGGAATGATGGAGAATGCTGTGTAGATACTTCTCTTGAAGACTGTAGTGTTTGCTTTGAGGATGATGCGCATAAGGACTGTGCAGGGGTCTGTTTTGGTAGTGCCACTGTCGATTGTGCAGGGGTTTGTGGCGGACAAGCAACGATGTGCGACGGGACTTGTACGGGCTCGGAAGAGCTCCAAACCTGTGCTGATGGCACGCTGGTTTGCACTCTTGCGGATTGCGGTGGGGCAGGGTGCACGGACGAGAGTGCGGCAAACTACAGCCCGAGTGCGCAGGATGATGATGGCAGCTGCACCTACACCTGGTGCGAGGATGGGCTTGCCTTTGATTGCGACGATGGTCGGCGTATCTGCCCTGGGGCTTTGGCGGGCGGAAATTGTGACGTTGATTTTCCTGCCATCGTCGAAACTTCGGGCGATGAAGCACTCGTTTATCACTTTACGCAACTGACAATTTCAGGTGGAGATTTGTGGTTTTTGCGAAGTGATGCGCCCACCACCGCAGGAGCCTCGGGTGGGGCTGGTGGCAATGGTGGCAATGG
>CAXGWX010000263.1:0-4663 GCA_964013445.1 uncultured Bdellovibrionales bacterium
TCGCCGAAACCTTATCCTCTTTTTCGCCCTACTTTGTTTTGCTGGCTGCACCTTGAGCTCTGCTTCCTATCAAAGGCCCATGGAGCCGGTTTCTATTGCCCTCGATGAGCAAGCAAGCGCTAAGCGACTCTCGAAGGCACTGACTTTTGCAACACTTTCTCATCAGGACCCCAAGCAATTTGTCGCCGAACCTTTCCTGGAATTGCATGCCTATTTGGAGCAGGAGTTCCCTCTTCTTTACGAGGCAGTGGAGAAACAGGTCATCGGGGACTACTCTTTGCTCCTTAAAATCCCTGGAAGCGACCCCTCATTAAAGCCTGTCCTCTTCATGTCCCATCTGGATGTGGTACCAGTTGAGCCAGGGACAGAAGATGATTGGACCTACCCTGCCTTCTCGGGGGAAATTGCCGACGGCTTTATTTGGGGTCGAGGTGCGCTCGATGTTAAAAACGGTGTGCTTACCTGGCACGAAGCAGCGGAGTATCTTTTAAAGGAAGGATTTCAACCGCAGCGCAGCATTTACTTTGCCTTCGGTCATGACGAGGAGGTCGGCGGCGAACGAGGCAATAAGGAAGTTGTCGCCTATTTGAAGTCCAGAGATATACAGCTTGAGTTTGTTGTCGACGAAGGCGGATTTTTAATCACCGGTTTTTACCCTGAACTGGGCGACCGTCCTGTGGCCATCATTTCCATCGCTGAAAAAGCCTATATGACCGTGCATTTGACCGCCAGAGGCGAAGGTGGCCACTCTTCAGCCCCACCAACCCATACCTCCGTAGGCAAGCTCGCGACAGCGCTGCATAAACTTGAAAACAACCCTATGCCCGCTGACATCACCGAGCCCTTGGCACTTCATTTCAAACACGTCGCTCCCGAGATGCCTTTTTTCAAACGCCTACTCATGGGCAATCCGCATTTAAGCGCACCTCTGCTAAAATCTTTTCTGGCCAAACGGCCGAAAACGAATGCGCTGATCCGCACCACCACCGCCTTAACAATGTTCCATGGTGGCATCAAAGAAAACGTTGTGCCGCAAACCGCCAAGGCCACGGTCAACTTTCGCTTGCTGCCAAGCAACACACCTAAACAGGTGGAGGAGCATATTCGTAAAACCATCGATGACCCGGAGATAACTCTGGAAACCGGCTTGTGGACCACTCCTCCAAAACCGGCGGACGTGAACGGGCTTGGCTACAAAGTGCTGGCGGATGCGATCCACGAGATATATCCCACTGCGGTGGTCACCCCATTTCTTGTCACCGGCGCCACCGACTCCCGTTATTACGGAGAAATTGCCGACAACGTCTATCGGTTTTTGGGGGCTGAAGTTTCCATGGAAGATCTCAAAAGTTTTCATGGCACCAACGAACGGATTTCCATCAAAAGCTATGCCAACGGCATCCGCACCGCTATACGAATTCTCAAGCATTCGGCCCAATAATCTGGCAAAATCAGGGCCATGAGACGTCTATCCCCAAGCTCATTCGGCCTCAATGAAAGGGACACCACCCCTGAAAAGCTTTGGCTTGAACGGCGCCGGTTTATACAGCAAAGCGCTTTAGGCGGACTTGCACTCGCCAGCGGCATAACGATGCCCCAGCAGGTTTTTGCCAAAGATAAACCGCTCAATCCCTATGTAGGAATCGATTTCAAAAAACTTGGTGCAGGGGAATCACTTACCCCCTTTAAGGACGTAACCACCTACAATAACTTTTACGAATTCGGCACGGGCAAAGGAGATCCGGCAAAGCATGCCCATGCCTTGACCACCAACCCATGGACCATAAAAGTCGATGGTGCGTGTGCCAAACCTGCCACCGTAGACCTCAGCAAACTTGCAGCAAAAAAGGATTGGCAAGAGCGAATCTATCGCCTCCGATGCGTTGAAGGTTGGTCCATGGTAATCCCCTGGCTTGGCGTGCCCTTAGGGCCTGTACTGCAACGCTTTGAACCACTGCAGAAGGCCCGCTTCGTAGAATTTCAAACCCTTTTTCGCCCTAAAGAGATGTTAGGCCAAACTTCTGGCGTTCTCGACTGGCCCTATGTAGAAGGCCTGCGCCTGGACGAAGCCATGAACCCATTAAGCTTCTTAGCGCTTGGCCTCTATGGCAAAACATTACCCAATCAAAATGGCGCTCCCTTACGTCTGGTTGTTCCCTGGAAATATGGATTCAAAAGCATCAAAAGCATCGTGCGCATCACCTTTCACGAAAAGATGCCCACAACCTCATGGGTAAAGGCTACACCCCAGGAATATGGATTTTACAGCAACGTTAATCCAAATGTCCCCCATCGCCGCTGGAGTCAAAAACGAGAAAGGCGTATTGGCGAGTTCCGTAAGAGAGAGACCTTGCTCTTTAATGGCTATGGCGACTATGTTGCAGATCTTTATCGCGGCATGGATTTGCAAAAGCATTTTTAAGAGACATGAAAACTAAGCAGCTTAGAACCTTTGTTCGTTACCTCCTCTATGGTGCCAACCTCCTCCCTGCTCTTGTTCTCCTGGAACGATTTCTAAGCAATAACTTGGGGCCAAACCCAATTGAAGAAGTCCTTCTTTTTAGCGGTTTCTGGGCGATGGTTCTACTCCTGATCACCTTAAGCATTTCCCCCCTCGTCAAACTTTTTTCGCAAGGCTGGCTTATGCCCACACGCAAATGGTTTGGATTAGGCGCCTTCTTCTATGCCTTGCTGCATCTGTGTTTTTATATCGTACTTGATCAGGAGCTTAACTTAGACTGGATTCTCGAGGATGTTATAGATCGCTGGTTTATTTTCCTGGGCAGCGCAGCATTTCTTCTTTTGTTGCCACTGGCTCTAACTTCCAACAAGATGGCCATGCAAAAAATGGGCGCCAAACTATGGCAAAAGCTGCATTTACTCATTTATCCGGGCACATTCCTGGCTCTCCTGCATTTCTACTTCAAAAAAGCAGCCAAAAATGACGATAAAGAACCGTTAATATATCTGGCCATCTTTATTGGATTAATGCTTTGGCGATTCATCAAAAAGGGCAGAGCCAAGTAAAAACCCATTGCCTTAAATCTGCGCTGCCGCCTGAGAAAAAGTATTGAGAGACCCTTCGTCAAAAAGGACAAAAGTCACTTTCTGCAAAGCGCTCTCATCATCGCTGTTTTTCTCCCTCATCACCGAAAGGGCTAAAGCTGCGGCTTGCGCCAAAGGAAAGCCATAGACGCCGGTAGATATAGAGGGGAATGCTATGGTCTTCAGCCCCGCTTCCTCTGCTAATTGCAGGCTAGTCCTATAAGCACTTTGCAAGAGTTCCGGCTCCCTCTCTCCCCCGCCTTGCCAGATTGGGCCCACCGCATGAATGATATGCTTAACCCCATTCTTTTCTAAATTAAAAGCATCAGTCATCACCGCCGAGCCAGTCGGACAACCACCAATACCCTGACAGGCTGCTAAGAGTTTCGGGCCTGCTGCTGCATGAATGGCCCCATCTACCCCACCACCGCCACGCAGAGCAGAATTTGCCGCACTAACCAATGCATCCGCCTTGACTTGAGTGATGTCTCCCCGAATCAACTCGAGTTCAACCCCCATCAGAGGCTCCCGCTTACGACTTCTTTTTCTTCCATTTCACGCATAACACTTAAGGCTGCCAGAAACTCCGCATAGAAATTCTTGGATGCGAAACCCCAGGTCTGCTTTTTGTAGGTCGCGATAATTTTCACAAGATCCGTTGTCCCGGTTTTCTGAACTGCTCGACGCATCCCATTCTGACCGTGGTTATAGGCGGTTATCGCCAGAGGCCACTCTTTAAGTTGTCTATGGTTTTTCTTAAGAAGCTTTGCTGCCGCCTTGGTCGCCTTCGTCAGATTCAAACGTTCATCATTGCGACGGGTAACATTCAATCCCATCCAGCGGGCTGTAGAGCGCATAAATTGCCACATTCCTGCTGCCCCCACATGGGATCGTGCCTTTGGATTGTACATGGATTCAACAAAAGGTAGCGCATCCAACTCCATAGGTAGCCCCTCTGACTTCAAGATGGCCCGAACCGTCGTGCGGATTTTCTTTCGTCTTTCAAAGCCCCGTCGAAACTCATCCGCCAATCCTTGCTGCCTACGGATATGTCTGACCGCATCAACCAAAAACTCAGGATTATCCCGCACCAAGGACAGCAGCCGTTCATCTTCTTTGTCTAGAGGTTTAGAGTCATAGCGCAAACGTTTTAAGCGTTTTTTCAATTTAACCAAGGTCCTATCTAAAAACTTTTTCTTGTCGCGCCGGCCTTTAGCGTTTCCCGAAAAGCGCGAGACATCCACAACCTTCCAGACCAAACGAATGTTTTTAGAATCGTGAAAAACCGCCTGATTGCTCTGGTATAGCGAGAAAATGTCGCGCCAAAAAAGCACCTTGTCTTCAAGTCCGGGCAAAAGGGGAAAAGGCTTGGTTAAGGCTGACAAGTCCGTTTGCGCCGCACTCTGCGCCTGCAACCTCAACGGCAAAAGACAAGACACCATCAATAAAAGAATGGGTACTCTGCACACGATGTTTCTCACGGGAAAACTATAAAGCCGAAATCCGGGAAGCGCAATGCACGACCATCATCTTTCTAGCGAAGATCTGCGCATGCGGGATGCCGAGCAAACAGCACTTCTGGTAGTCAATGGAGTCCTATCCTCTATAGGTCCCAAGA
>CAXGWX010000264.1:0-4654 GCA_964013445.1 uncultured Bdellovibrionales bacterium
ACTTATCGACTTTGGTACGGGAGCGATGCTTATCGCCAACGTACCGATTATCCTATTCATGGGGCACCTGGCGGTTAAGGACATCAAAGTCTATTTTGAAAAACTTGAGGCAGGTGAGTTCAAGCGGCATCGTTAGTTGATGCCCTCAGTCGTCAGTGCTCGCTCTACGACGCAGCCGCTTCTTTGCGCCAATGCGTTTCTTGCTGTCGACCCGTTTGGCGATAGCGGATTTCGAAGGTTTGGTCTTGATACGTCTTTTCTTGCGACGTAGGGCTTTCCGGAGCGTTAGGACCAGGCGCTCAGCGGCCAGCGCCTTATTGCGATGTTGGGAACGAAAATCTTCCACACTCAAGATAAGCTCATGCTCTGCACTGAGCAGACTCGCAAGGTTCTGCTTTAATCGTCGTCGTTGAGACTCAGTGAGCGCTTTTGATTGGTCGATATTCCAACGAAGGCTAACCCTGGTTTCGGTTTTGTTGGCGTGTTGCCCTCCCGGTCCGCTCGAGCGGCTGGTGCGGAACTCAAGTTCTTCGAAAGGAAGAGAAAGCTCTCTGCTGATAAATAAGTCTTTATTAACCATATGCCTCTAACCCCAAAAGGATTCTTTTAGAAGTATATATGGGTCCGGTGCGCAGGCAAAGGCCTTGCTTTTGGGTGACATGCTGGCCTAGATTCCATCGCCATAAACTAAAAAGAGAGAGACAGATGAAAGTAGCTTTTCTTACCGCCGGCGGCATCGCCCCATGTTTATCCGCGTCCATTGGTCGATTGATTAAACAATATGCGGAGCACGCGCCAGAGACCGAACTCATTGCCTATCTTCATGGCTATAAGGGGTTGCTTACAGGCAACTCCATCGCAATTGGAGCTGATGTGATTGGGGGAGCAGAAACCCTTTATGAATATGGTGGGTCGCCTATTGGCAACAGCAGGGTAAAACTCACCAATGTCAAGGATTGCGTGAAGAAGGGCTATGTGCAGGAAGGCGAAGACCCCCTCAAAGTGGCTGCACAACAGTTGGTAAAAGACAAAGTCGATATTTTGCACACCATCGGTGGGGATGACACCAATACAACTGCCGGCGACTTGGTCGCTTACCTCAAAGACAACAACTATAATCTTACGGTTGTCGGGCTGCCTAAAACAGTCGACAACGATGTTTTTCCTATTACGCAAACATTGGGCGCGTGGACCGCAGCGGAGCAGGGCGCACTCTTTTTTGAAAACGTTGCCAATGAGAACACTACATCCGCACGGCAACTAATTATTCACGAAGTTATGGGGCGCAACTGCGGCTGGCTTACCGCCGCCACTGCCCAGGCATATCGAAAACGTTTATCAAAGCGAGATTTCCTCCCGGGCATTCTGGTGGAGAAATCACGTTGGGATGTGGATGCGGTATATCTCCCGGAAGTGGAGATTGATATTGGTGCGGAGGCTAAGCGTTTAAGGCAAAGGATGGATGAAAAAGATTCGGTGAATATCTTTTTGAGTGAAGGCGCTGGCGTAGAGAGCATCGTCGCTGAAATGGAAGCCAAGGGTGAGGAAGTTGTCCGCGATGCTTTTGGCCACGTGCGTCTCGATGAAATCAATCCAGGCCAATGGTTCGGCAAACAGTTTGCTAAGTCCATTGGCGCGGAAAAAGTTTTGGTGCAAAAAAGTGGTTATTTTGCCCGCTCCGCAAAAGCGAATCAGGCTGATCTGGAACTTATTTTCAGGACAGCGGATCACGCCATGCGCTGCGCCATGGATGGGCAGAGCGGCGTGGTGGCTCTTGATGAGGATAATGACTCCATTCTTTCTTGTATCGACTTTTCGCGCATCAAAGGTGGCAAGCCTTTTGACCCTGGCGAGAGCTGGTACCGAGAGCTGCTTAAGAGTATCGGGCAGATTTAGGACGCAATCGACTTGCCTGCTGAACCCAAATCGCTAAACGCCTCTTGCAGCCGCTCAATCATGCTTTCTTCACCGGCGCGAAGTAATTTGCGCGGGTCATATGCTTTCTTATAGGGCGTGCCATCGTCCGGGTCGATTTGGTGTTTGAAGGCCTTTGGGTTTTCTTCAACATAGGACCCCACCGCCTGGGCAAAAGCAAACTGCGTATCCGTATCGATATTCATTTTAAAGACACCATAACCGACAGCCTCGGTAATTTTACTCTTCTCAGAACCGGAGCCACCGTGAAAAACGAGATTTAAAGGATTGTCGTTGGTGCCATGGGTCGTCTTGACCAACTCCTGGGAGTTCTTGAGAATGTCCGGTCGCAGTTTGACGTTGCCGGGCTTATATACTCCGTGGACGTTGCCGAAAGATGCGGCAATCGAGAAATGCCCCAGAGGGTTGAGTCGCTCATAGGCCTCTAAGACCTCTTCGGGCTGAGTATAGAGTTTGGAGTTGTCCGCCCCTTCTTCGATATCATGGCCGACCCCATCTTCTTCACCACCGGTGACGCCGAGCTCAATTTCGATGCTCATGTCGATCTTGGCCATGCGCTCTAAAAGCCTGGCGCACTCGTTGATGTTGTCATCCAACGTCTCTTCGGAAAGGTCGAGCATATGGGAAGTGTAGAGGGGCTTACCATGCTTTTCATAAAAGTCCTCACCATGAGTAAGCAGCGCTTCAATCCAGGGTACCAGTTTCATATTCGCATGGTCCGTATGTAGAACCACGCAAACCCCATAATGTTCCGCCATGGTGTGAACATGTTGCGCCGCAGATACTGCCCCCAGGACTTTTGCGGCGAAACTATCCTCGCAGCCCTTGCCTGCAAAAAACTGAGCCCCACCGTTCGAGAGTTGAATAATGACATCGGATTTGGCTTTGGCCGCCGCTTCTAAGACCGCATTGGCACTGTTGGTGCCGACCACATTAACCGCCGGAAAAGCATAGGCGCCTTCCTTAGCCGCAGCAACGAGTGTTTGATAATCTTGGCCAGTAACTACACCTGGTTTGAGCGAATGTCCCATTTCTCTGCATCCTTTGTAAAAGGTTCTGCAGCGCTATAAAACAGGGCTGGAGTTATGGCAAGTCATTGCCTCAAGGGCAGATTGGACTCACCGTAAGTTCTACGGTGTCGTAAGAACTTTCCTCTCCATCATTGACCTGAAGACCAATGCTATAGGTGCCCGGTGCCGTAGGCGCAATGGCATCTGTGATTGCGGCTGAAGGGGAGTCGATATCAACCCCGTCTACAGAGGACCAGTTGTGGCGCAAATTGGTTGGATAATTATCCGGGTCGTAGCTGCCCGAGCCATCGAGAGTAAAAGTTTGCCCTGGAGCAACGCAGAGGTCCCCACCCGCATCGGCCTGAGGAGCTTCGTTTTCAGCCTGAACCGTGTTGACCAGCATCTCTTCGGTGATGCTGTACTCTCCATCAGAAACCGTGACGCTGACCGTGTATTCGCCGGCTTCCGCGTAGGTGTGTGTAGGGCTCTTGGCGTTTGCTGAATTGCCATCACCAAAATCCCATTGATAGGAAAGAAGTTCATTATCATCAACCCTCGGTACGAACTTGAAACTATTGGTCCCGGCGGCCTGAACATCAAGCCGGGCGAAGACTGGCGGCTCATTCTGATAGTCTAAAATATCGACCCAGGCCGAAGCTGTACCACCACGTTGATCAGTGACGAAAACATATACCCTTCGGGGTAGCGGTTGCACAAAGGTGTAGTCGATTGTTGTCTCCGTGTCACCGACTGCAAAATTGTTTGGATTATAGAATTGCCCAAAACCCACTTCCATATTCCAGAATGTAAGCAGTTCATCACCGTCAATGTCGAGGGCATCTACAGAAAATGACCACTGAGCCTGATGTCCAACTGCTTCAATATTTGGGATTTCCGGTAAGGCGTTATCTGTGCCATCGTCAAAATGGATATAAACCCGGGTATGCGACTCAAGCACTTCCAAAGTGGTGATGTGCACCCCAAGCGCCGTATCACTGAAAGTGCGGGCCGTCGGCAATTGAAAATCACTCGAGGATACGGATTGTGTCTCTGGCGTCGCATCGACGGCCAGAGCCTTCCAGGAGGGGTAACCATAATTTGCATAGGGTGTCGCTTCGTTGATGATGATGCCCGGCAGGGCAACACTGCCTTCCTCGTTTTCCCGTACTTCGAGATAATAGTATTCTTCTTCTTGGGAGTCATCATCGAAGACGCCTCTTGAAATGCGCAACGCTTTTGGTTCTGCACCTTCAAGGGGGCGCAAAAGGTACTCACCACTTGCGCTTACCGTTTGCACTTGAGCATCGTTGAGCCATCCTAGTTGGTGCTTATAAGGTGCGCCAAACTGTTTGCGATGGGTTGACCCACCCATGGTGTCAAAGTGGTTGCCGTATTCTTCGACACAGCCGGTCAGTTCGCTGTCAAAACGAGCATGAAAGAGTCCAAAGCTATGGCCCAATTCGTGACAAGTCGTGCCGCGCTTTTGGTTGGTGTTGGCAAAATTGGTAACGCGACAGCGCGAGGAACGAAAGGTATATGGCCCTCCATCCGTATCGATGGTCAACTCCTGCACCCCATGGGTGGACATAGAGGCGCCACTATATCCCTGCAGACCCAGTACCATCCGGCCATAGGTGTTGAGTTCGAAGCCATCCGCGTAGACTTGCTCATAGATTTCAGGCTGGTTATGGTGCGCATCGTTTGTCTCA
>CAXGWX010000265.1:0-4650 GCA_964013445.1 uncultured Bdellovibrionales bacterium
GACGGCACGGACAATGACTGTGACTATGCGGTCGATTGCGATGACAGCGATTGTATGAGTGCGATGGAGTGTGGTGGTGGCGGCGGCTACGGTGGCGGCGGCTATGGCGGCGGCGGCTACGGTGGCGGCGGCTACGGTGGCGGCGGCTACGGCGGCGGTGGCTATGGCGGCGGCGGCTATGGCGGCGGCGGTGGAAGTTACTGTGGTGATAGCAGCTGTGATTACATGACGGAGGATATTTATACTTGTCCGGAGGACTGTTGCCCGTGGGCTTGTGGTAATCGCGTGTGCGATAAGAGTTGCGGTGAGGATCCCCGCTCTTGTCCGGATGACTGTAGGCAAATTTTTAGGCCTCCTTTTGGGCGTCGTTTACATGCGGGCAGTGATGACGATAAGGATATCTTCTTTACGATTTCAAAAGGCCACAACAGCGCTTTGGCGGATGCGGTATCAATCAATACCCTATCTACAACCGTCGGTTATGCCACATGGGCTGAGAGCTCATCCCAGCACACTTTAGCGGCCGGTGACTATACCCTGAATGTTCATATGGGTGGCACTGGCATATCTCTTGTGGGCGCGTCTCTCGATCAAGCCGCTGGCGCAGGGGGGGGATCAGACTATGGGACCACTTCCGGCCCGACCCCCCATTGTGCGGAGCAATGTTCGACACCAGCCTTTACCCAGGATAATCCGGTGGGTGGCGCTTGCAGTGGCGGAGCGGAATCTTCAACAGAATGGAGCGTATGTGGTTTGCGCTCGAATCAGCAGTGTTGTTCTTATACGGAAGGTACTGACTATTGTCTGGCAACGGGGTCAACTTGCTCAAGTAATACTCCGGAAACAGTGATGGGTGAAAGTTTTTCAAAACCTCAGGTGGCGAAGGTGACCATCGGTTCAACCAGCACCTGGGTGGCGTTTTTTGGTAGCGGTTATAACAACCGAAACACTTTGAATGTGGGACGCTCAATTTATGGGGTTAATTTATTTACCGGCGCCAAAATTGGTCAGTGGGATTTACCCGAAATTGAAGAGGATTCGGATGGAGATGCGACTTATTCCGATGGCGACGGTAATGCATCAAGTTTGAAGAATGCTGTGCCCAGCCCCTTGGCAGCGGCGGATACGGACTCGGATGGAGATACGGACGTACTTTATTGGGGAGATTTAGAAGGTCGACTTTGGAAGATGGATATCTCTTCGGCGGGTACCACATCCGGCGGCTTAAACAGCAACTGGAAGGCCTGCGTTCTTTTTGATGCTGGGGTTGATAACGCCAGCGATACGAGCAGAGTTTGGGCGCCTATTTCGATGAAGCCGGCGGTGGCGGTAATGGGGGGCGAAGCTTATGTCTATTTTGGTACCGGTGGTGATGATGGAGCGCCGGCCAGTGAGAGCTATCGTTTTTATGCGGTTAAGGATGATGTGACTTCGGTGTGTTCCTCAAGTGTTACGGAGCATGCAAAATATTACGACGATTTAACCATCACCAATTCAGAATTTGTCATTGGCGACGGCAAGGATAATACCTCGGCGAAGAACACCTTGAGTGATTCAACTTCTGAGGGTGTGGCTGGGGATAAATACTGGGCAGAGCCGCTTGTGGTCAACAACAGAGCTGTATACTTCGTCTCTACCCGAGGCAGCGCACTTACGGTCGATCCTTGTTTGGATTTGGTGGCGGGAACCGCGTCAAGGTCTTCGGGCTCGAGCAGTAATACCACATCGAAGGCCTTTGCCTATGCGATTACGTCCTACAGCGACTACAGCGGTAATGCTTTTAGTGTGGGAACGAGTGTCTTCGATTCATCCTATAAGGCATTTTCTGCCGATGAGAAATTCCGTTATGGCTTTATGCTGCGGGGAGCTGAGGAGGAGGCCTGGGCCAAGACGCCCGCTTCAGCCAGTGAAGCCACCGCCAACGATATTATTGCGGCTTCGTCGGGTGGCAGTTCCGGGCCGGAAATATCATTGATTTCCGATGCGGGCTTTGTGGCCCCGAGTGTGCGCATGCGCATTTTACGCTGGCGTGAAATTGACCTATAATGAAGGGTATGCCGATGCAAAAACTCGAAGAAAAAGGCTTTACGCTTATCGAATTGATGACCGTGGTTGGCATCATCGGTATCCTGGCCACTTTGGCCATAGGATTTAGTGGTGATTTTCGTCAGCGCAATCATTTTCATGAGGTGGCGCGGGAGGCCTTTCATGCTTTAAGCATAGGCCGCTCCGAGGCCATGCGCCGGGCTAAGCAGGTGATGGTTAATGAATATACGGATTCGGCCGGCAAATCATCGATTGTGGCTTTTATCGATGGCAGTTCCGGCACCGGTGCATCCTACGAGAGTAATTTCGACACATTACTTTACCAGTATCCGGGTGATGGGGATGACAACCTTGGTTATACATCCTTGAGTGTCACGAATACGACCATACGTTTTAACAGCAAGGGATTTTGTGTGGATTCGTCCGGCAATTTAACCACCGGCACAATCACCGTCGCTGATTCTCAGCTTGGCGAAGAAAGAGTCGTAAGCTCCACCGTTGCAGGCGCTATTAAAATAGCCGCGCCTATTGCGAGCACCAGCACTTCCAGTTCGAGTACTTCAAGCTCAACCTCTTCTGGAGGACAAGTCTCTACGGTTTCCTCTGTATCGACTTCGGTGGAAAGTTCTGCAAAAGCAGAGTCTAAGCCTAAGGCTGAGTCTGAAGTGAAAAAGGGCAAAATTCTCTGCGGCGAACTCTACCGACAGGGCAAGCTCTCAAAGCAAGTTTTTGTCGCCGACTTAAAACACTCTTTACGTTACCGCGGGACACCGGTGCAGCTTGGCTATTGGACAACCTTTGGTCCTTTGGTCGACCTCATGGCGCGTTCGCCTGTGGCCACCGATCTGGCGCAACCATTTATCGAAGGCTGGGCTGAGCATATGGCCTACGAAGAAGGCGTCATCGCTGAAGATAATTATCTTGGTTGGTTGGTGGCGGGCATTGGCGTGCCTTGGAGTTATGGTGTGGGGGCAGCTTTGCTCCTCTGGGACAGCCAAAGCTCCCAAGATTATCGTCGCTGGGTCGATTACAACTGGCATTTGAGTGATGAGGAATTGGTTGCGCGTATGCTCGAGGCTTACGCACCTGTGGCCGTCCCGCTCCCTCAAGATTAAGCTGCAGACAGACTTTTGGCCCTTTTAAAGCCATTCTCATTCGATCTATTGAGCATTGACACGAAAGGGTGCCATTGCTAGCTCTTAGGCATGGCCAATGACTCCGTTGTCGCGACTTTTGCCAAGCTGGTCGAATTCATCGCAAACAAGTTTATGCGCGGCGAGGTGACGCTGGCGGACTTGCTCAATCTTGACGACGACGAAATAGAAGTCATTTTTCTGATGGGCCATTACCTTTATAATTATGGCAAATATCAGCCGGCCCTCGATGTGTTTAGCGTTTTGACCCTCTATAAGCCCTTTGTCTCCCGTTACTGGCGGGCGGCTGGAGCGGCGAATCAGGCGCTGAAGAAGTTTAACGAGGCGATCGTCGCCTATGATATGGCTTTAACCACAAACCTCAACGACGCCATAAGTTATACATACCGGGGGGAGGCGAAAATCTCCGCCGGCTTAGAGAACGAAGGGGTTGAGGATTTGAAGATGGCGGTACAGGTCGGCGGGGGGCAACCCTATTACACTCAGTGGGTTCAGCGGTCTAAAACATTGCTCAGCGTGCGGGGCCTGGAAACGGAATAAAATCCTGATTTTTCAATGATTTGCTTGACGGTGGGGGTTGACGATCGGACAATGATCAGAGTTTAGGAGACGAGAGAAAATGGCACCAATCAAGAACTTCAATGCGGGACAGGTTATTCCTCAGCAGAAGCAGGTTGACCTTAATACCAAAGAAAAACAGAAGGTTAGCCAGCAGCAGGCGCAGCGTGCCGGGCAGACCGATGCGGCCAGATTGGCGCAACAGGCCGGTTTTTCCCGTTCTTTAGGCGCATCGAAGAAAAAGCGCTTTGATGTTGGCGATTCTTCGCAGGCACCTATTCCACTGCCTGAAGAGGATGGGGATGCGGAAGTTTGGACCCAGGAGAAGCTGGATTCGGCTCAAGGGTCTTTAAGTCTGGCTTCGGCGCAATTTGGGGAAATCGCGAATACGCCAGCCGAAGGATCGTCTATTGGCGCCAGTGTGGTTGCCAGCTCTTTTATGCCCACAGAAGAAGATATTAGTGATCTTGAGGACTTAGCTAAAAGGCCGGCTCCAGAGCCCATGGCCCTGGAGGAGGTAACCACCTCTGTAGGCAAGCATTTTGGCATTATGTTGCCCGAAGAGACCTCGATCGCGGAAAAAATATTGGCTGCCGGACTTGTCGTCGCAGGCGAGAAAGATGCTGTAATTACTAAGGAAAAAGGTCTGGACGATCAAAGTTTGGCGGATGGTATACAAAAAGTATCAAAAAGATCTAACCAAGCAGTGGGTCAAGCGCAAAAGATGAATAAGGGAATTAATAAGGAGTTGAACTTACAGCGAACATTTGTGATGAAACGCTAAGGAAACAAAAGGCCACCAACATCGTTATCGGTGGCGCTAAAAAAATGATTCGAGTTTTTTAATTTAATTTTTAACTTTTTAATATTTTAGGAGATTTAAAATGAGTGA
>CAXGWX010000266.1:0-4595 GCA_964013445.1 uncultured Bdellovibrionales bacterium
CCTACGTAGAAGCAATCAAGAAGATATGGTTGCGGTTCTGGGGCTGGTTCGTCCAGGTGTCAATGCGCAAGGTGCTATGCCACGGGCAATGGATGTTTATAAGGCATATAATGCCCGTTTCCCTAACGAAGAAAACATGACCCTTACGGATATCTACAACGCCACCAGTGGGGAAGTAGAGCAGCTGGCCCGTATTACGATGGAGGGTAAAGGCTATAACTCTCCAGAGGCGGCAGCCATCCGCTTGAGCAATGCCCTTGATGGTGGATTCTTGGGACTGAAAGGGACCAAGGAAGAAGTTGTTTACGAAGTTCTTGACCAGCCGGAGATGACCTCTGAGCAGCGCGAAGTGTATTTACAGGAAGTTCAAGCGGCCTATGCGGAACGCTATGGCAATGGTGATCAGCAAGCGCTTAAAAACGACATCTTGAGCAAACTCTATGGCGGCGAGACCGAACTGGAAATTGCCAATGGCTCAAAAGTCACCCAACGTGCTTTAGCGCTTCTTGAGAATGGAAGCATTACTTCTGCTGAAAGACTCGTTTACGCAATGAATGAGCCAGGTGCCTTTGGTATTTTTGGCAAAACTGACGGTGATACGATTATGTCTGTTCTGGGCGGCGCTTCACCACTCGAAAAAGTGGTTGCGATGACCGAGTATGCGCGAATGACAGGTCGCGTTTTTGATGTCGAAGGCGGCAGAAACCCACTTCTCGATGACCTTCGAGGTCTTGAAGGAATCGAAGTTCGCCATGCGGCTCAGCTGGCTCAGGTTATGCCACAGGACGTTGATATGCTCTCAATGGAAATCAACGCCTATCTTAACACATCAACGGATCCAGCGATTAATGCCTGGATTGCGGAACACTTTGGCGATCCGGCACAATGGCTGACGGATAATTTCGGCGATACGGATTACGATACTGTTGGCGTACAAAATGTGACAGCGATTGAGAATTTACGGGCGATGGTTAATGCGGCCGGCGGTCCAGTAAAGTTTTCGGTAGCCATGAAGGTTTCGGAAGCACAGCTGACACAAGACATCCGCTCTATGACTTCAGATGCCCGCGGCAATGTTCTTAATCAAATGCTCATGGATTTCTTTGGGCCTCATGGTGCTGGTCTTGAAGATACTGCCTTGCGGGTTGGTGAAGCTGTTCGCAATGTTTCCTTAAAGGAAGCCAGTGGTCAGGATATCACGGAAGAGGATTTAAATACGATTCGCACACAATATGCGGACCTCCTCCATCGTGTATCCCAGTATGAGCATCTCAAGGAAGCTCGTGTCGAGATGGCTACAAACGTGGCTATGTCCTTGGCATTGGCGGGAACGATTATTGCTGCACCGCAAGCATCTCCTCTGCTTTTCGCAGCGGTTGGCGCGGGAACAAAGGCTGGTACGGATTTTATTCTTGGCGAACGCCGACCTGTTAAATTACTCAAGGATGCGGTTCGTGGTGGGGCAGCAGGTTTGCTTGTCCACTTCCAGGTGAATAGTCTGGCGCTGCTTTCTCCTGACGCAACGATTTGGCAAAAGGCTCTCTTTGATGGCGTGAGCACCGCAAGAACAGCGGTCGGTGTGGGCGGTGTATACCGGGCAACAGAGTTGAGTACTTGGGAAGATGGCATTTATGATGGCACCAAGTCACTTGTAGATGGCGCCTTTAGAGATGCGGGAATTGGTTTTACGGTTGGTGCTCTGACCTCGTTAATCATGAGTGGTCTTGAGGATCTGCTAAGCAAAGAACAGCCACAGATTGATGACCCGGGCGACGATGTTGTTGTCGACCCAACTGACGATGGGCCAGGAACAGTTGATCCTATTCCTGAATTGCCGCCAGAACCAGGTGATACTGGTCCTGGAACAGTCGATCCTATTCCGGAGCTGCCACCGACACCAGGTGATACTGGTCCTGGAACAGTCGATCCTATCCCTGAATTACCACCGACACCAGGTGGTGACGGCATTGGCACAACCGATCCGGTGACACCTCCTCCTCCTCCTCCAGGTGGTGATGGAATTGGCACCAATCCGGGCGGGGATGTGACGCCTCCTCCACCTCCAGGCGGATTTATTGGCGGCGGACTTGAAGGTACAACCGTACCAACACCTCCTCCTCCACCTCCACCACCGGTAACGCCAGGAACTCCTGGAATCGAAGTCATTGGTACCGGTAGCGACGCCATTATTGGGCCGGAAGCCACCATCCATACCATTGGTTGTGATTTCAATATGCCAACCATTATTGACGCGATGGATACGTCAACCTTGACAACACCTGCGATGATGCCAGGCCTTATCAATGTTGGTTTGGCCAAAGCCTTGGTAACGAATACCGTGACCTTACCCATGGTTATGGGACTTGCGGCAGCTGAACTGGAAGCGCACCGGCGCAACGGGACCATGCCGAGTGATGGCGAATGGCCAGCTCTTTTAGCGGCCGGTCGTCGAGCAGGACTGGATCTCGGAACCGCAGTGCCACCGGAAAATCCGGAGGCGGTTGTGGAAATGATTCGTATCAGAGCTGAAGAGGTCGTTATCGATGATACACCTGAAACATCGGTGAATGTTGACGATGCTCCTGTGACGACTAATACCATTACACCTCCAGCTAACACTGTGACCGGGCCGGAGTCTGTGACACCGATTACGGGCGGTAATGAGCGTGAGAACGTGGTCGCTCCGGAGGTTGTGGATGCAACGCCAGAAGTAATCGCCACAGAAAGCGTAGATGAAATAACAGAACCGGTGGTCGAAGAAGATACTTCGATGACCCAGCTGCTGGCCCATCAGAGTCTTGAAGGTGCTTCGGAAGAATGGGTTAACGAGCATCTGCGTTCTGGATTGAACTTCCTTATCGGTGATGCGGTTCGTGATGTCGCATCGATGGATAATGAAGCACTCATAGGTGTACTGGATAATCACTTTTCTAATGTGAATGTTAAAACGAAGCTGGAAGACACGCAGAAAGCATTGGTTACTTTTGGTTTGCCAGAACAAGCGGTAGGCCAGGCCAGCTACGCGATGTGTACGGCGGCGACTGAAAATGCCTTAGACCTCTTTGGTCCCTTGTGGAAAGAGCAGCGAGCTGAAGGTAAATTGGCTGTCTTAGATTCTTTGCCACAGGCAGCAAGTATGGCGCAAACGATGGCAGAAGTTGTTGGATGTACCATGCCTAAAGATCAAGCAGGTTTTCGCAAGCTTGGAAATGATTATAAGGCGATTTTAACCAATGATGGTTATTTGACCACGCCTGAGTCAGGTGCCGAGTCAAAGTGGGCTGTTGGTCCACAAACGATGGAAGCCCATCGCGCACTGCAAGCCGACCTGGAACTTGCTAAGCAGGTTGCAGCCAATACCACCTTGGTGGGACAAGTGAATGCGCAAATTCGTTCTGGCAAGATTGAAAGTGGCGTTGAGGCCGATAAGGTCGGCGTGACGGATTTACTTTCGGCGCTGGAGCAGCTTAAGGGTTTTGACGCTTCGCAGGCGAAGTCTGCGGATTTGAAGAAAGACTTTTATGGCATCGGCATGCAAGCCTTGGTGAATAGTTTGGGCAAAAATCCAACCAAGATAGCACAGTTCTTGAAAGTAAGTGCTGGTTATGAAGGTAGTGCCCGCGATGAGTTGTTAACGAAGAAAATTATCGAAGCCAATATGGATGATAAAGATTTTATTCAAGAATTGGCCCGTGAACTCGTTGACCAAAGTGTGCCTTTGGGAAGTTTACCCCTGGCGTCTTTGGATATTCTGGATACCTCCTTGGCAAGCCATATGATGCGCTCGCGTATCACTGGTAATATGGTCGAATTTCCGACCAGCAGTGATAAGGCAGCCCATGTTGCTCTGCATGAAGCGACTGCGATGAAGAAAGATCTCTCCATGCTGATGTATGACGACTTGTACTTTGTCTTGGGCAGCATGGACACGGCTAAAGCAGCTGAGCGTCTTGCAGAGATTGGACCCAACAGTGGCTACGTTGATGATTTAGCTAAAGCCATTGGTATGTATTACAACGGTGGCAATAGCGCGCATCAGATTGACCTTTTGCAAGAGCTTGCGAATAAGAATCCACAAACGGCTTCGAAAATTATCGAAGCGCTCTATGAGGACAGTCGAATCCTTTGGGAGTACCGTGATGGGTTTGCTCGTGAATTTGCAAAAACTCAGGGCGGTGCTTTCCATCCCTGTCTCAAGAATTTGAGTCGCGGTGCCCGTAAGGCTATGCACGAGAATCTTCTGGCCGGCGGTTTATTCAACTGGGGCGTAAGTGATGCAGAAGAGCAAATTGCTGCCCATATCAAGAAATTTGGCATCTAAGCCTTAAGCTTGATATTCGTTCAATTGCTGCGGTTTACTTAGACGCAGTTTAACCTCATCCCGTAGGACTTTGGCGTACTCTTTGAGTACGCTTAAGGTCTGGGCTACGCTCTCTGGCGTGCATTGCAGATGGGTTGGGAGTATATGAATGGCTGCTTCCTCTGCATTGGGCAGTAGCTCTGCCTGAGCCGCATCAAAGAACCGTCTCGCGAGAAGTTGTCTGGCCTTTCCGGCCGGACCTTTGGCAAAATCTTTAAGCCTCTCACGACCGGCA
>CAXGWX010000267.1:0-4547 GCA_964013445.1 uncultured Bdellovibrionales bacterium
AAGCGGGTTGTCCGTTTTCTTTGCCGCTTCCTCTTGTTGCTTAAATACGGCTAAGGCCCGGTCAAAGTTTTTCGAGCGCAGTTCGATACGACCCAAGCTGCCAAGATGCTTCACCACGCGCTTAAGACTTTCACTTTCTGGAAGTTTTGCTGTCAGCTCAATTGCTTTTTGAATGCGCTGGCCGGCCATTTCTGGATGCCCGGAACGCTCAGCAGACTCTCCAGCGATTCCTAAGAGATCTGATAAAAGTGCCGGATCGCGTAGGGCTTTGCCTTCCTCAAGCAGGACAGCAAGTTCTTTTTCTGCTTGTGCGTATTGGCTCTTTTCGATGAGAAGTCGAACTTTCTCACAGGATATACGCACAAAGAGGCGCTTGTCCCCGGCCTGATTTGAGGCTTCACCCGCTTCGCTCAAAAGTTGAGCGATTTCCGCAAGTCGCCCTGTTTGTCCGAGAAGCTCTGCTAAATGCAGCGCATCTTCTGCGAATCTGGAGGCCTCTTCACTTTCCCCCCGCGCCCATTCGCAAGCTTTTCGGTAACAGGTAATGGCGACCTGCTGCTCTTTGCGCTCTGCCCACATAAAGGCAGCCTCTCGCAGCTTTTCCAGGGCTTGCGTACGTAAGCCCGCCTGCTCCAGATGATTGGCTATGATATCAGGAGTTTCGCCTACCGCCTCAAGGGCCTTGGCCGCTTCGAGGTGCAAGTCACGGCGTTTGTTTGTGGGCAAACGTTCAAAGGCAATTTGCATTTCGATGGTTGATGCGAAGCTTAAGGTATCCATAAGTTCATCGTGCTGGAGAAGTCCACGTTGAATAATTTCTTCAAGGGCCTTTTGTTTATTTGGATCTATCTCAAGCATTTGGTCTAAAGCATATTTTTGAAATTCCCGACCCAGTACCCCAGCAAAGGATAAGGTTTCACGAATCACTTCAGACAGGGAGTCCAATCGTGCTTCGTACACAGGTCTGAGTCCTTGCTGTGCATCCAGATCCAGCTCGGCGGGATCAATAACCCCCTCACTTACGGCCTGACAGAGTTGCACGATAGCACTTGGAACACCGCCACATGCCTGTACCAAGCTTTGTAGTTTTTCATCTATTTCAATGCCGAAAGATTCAGCTAAAGCTTTCGCTGAATCTGCATCGAGGGCTGGCAATTGTACAAGTGTGGTGTTTGGTGGAGTCGTTTTAAGGGGGCGGGTGTTTAGAATGAGCAGTACTTTAGCTTGTTGTGTGACCGCACTGAGTTGATTGGCGATGAGTCGAAAGCGTTGATCGGACTGATCGATATCGTCGAAAATTAAACCCACTGGCTTCTCGCCAGCGGCCAATTTCAGTAATTCTTGTGCTGCAGCAACCATACCACGGATGATCTCTTCTGGCCCAAGACCGGCTGGTGGTTCAAAGGCATTACCCGACATCCAGTCGATGAAGGTCTGATATTCGGAGGCAATCTGGTCTACGGGCAGAGCACTAATAAGTTGGGCAAGGGCGGTTCGTTTCTTTGAATCCACGTAGTGCCAATTCAGCTCTGGTATCGTTTCGGTTAAGTGTTGTGATAAATGGGATTTGCCTGAGCCGGGAGAGCCCGCAAGCAAGAGTACTTGACCACTTTTTTCAACTGTTTGGGCTGCCGCATCTTTGATTGTATTAATCGGGTCCTCCATCCCGACAAAACATTTTTCCCTTTGCGGGCCGCCAGTGGGGGCGTCGTCCGTAACGACAGCACCTTTGACCATGGTGGCAGCGACGGGGGCCGCATTTGCCTCATTGGCACCTTTGACCATGGTTGGGTTGGTCGAACCTCCGCCTTGGGCCGGCATTGAGGCAATTGTTTCAGCCCGCTTTTCAACCACATTGATGACTTCTATAAGCTCGATAGGCTCATCAAATCCTTTGATCTCAATAGATGCGAGCGCCCGGGTTTCTGAGTCCTGGATGAGGTCATCAGCATCTTTGGTTAAGAGGATTTGTCCGCTTTGTCCGCGTCCCGATATGCGTTCGCTTAAGTCGGCAATTTCGCTATGTGCCCAGGCTTGACCGCCACTTGATACCATTCCGTAATGAATGCCCGCACTCGATTTCGGAGTTAGTTTGAGCACAGCGCTTGCGCAATGAACAGCGTGTTCAACAACCCAAGGGTCGTTTTTTCTTAATCCAAAACCAACTTTTAATTCTCGTTCGCTTTGGCTGAAAATGACGCCACCAGCATCTTCTGAGACATCAACGAGTCGAGCGAAATATGACTTTAGGCCTTCGGGGGTTTTGGCTTCAGACGGAGGAACTAAATCAAAGGTGATGACCGCACAAGAACGTTGCTCTTCGGTGCTTTCCTGAGTTTCCACGTTCGGGATCATGACGTCGCCAAGCAAATCGTTGAGCGCGGAGATGCTGCCTGATTTAGAATCAGCTTGTGGTAAAGCTGCATCCAGTTGGCGTTTAAATTCTGCGGCGGAGGGGGGGCGCTCTTTGGGGTCTTTCTTTAAGGCCCAAAGGGCAAGCTTTTCCAGTTCCGGATCAACGCCTCCAGCTCTTGCACGTCGGGATGGGGGAAGTGGAGTTTCCGTAACATGTTTTTGTAGAAAACCAGCCATGGTTGCGGATTCAAATGGCTTAACTCCAGCGAGCATTTCGTAGAGGATAACTCCGACAGCATAGATGTCCGTTTCTGGACCAACCGGTTTACCCATACATTGTTCGGGGGCCATGTATTCAGGTGTGCCGATGGCTGTGCCCGCCATGGTTAATTGGGTGGCGCCAGGTGCTTGTTCTGAAGATTTTGCAAGACCAAAGTCGAGAACCTTTACAAAATCTTTACCTTGCGCGCTGGCATCAACCATAATGTTGTCCGGTTTAAGGTCGCGGTGGATTACTTTGAGGCGATGACCAACATCAAGAACGCCACAAACCTGGGAAAGAATGCGTATGATTCGTTCTGGCTCAAAAGGATAATCTGCTTCTATGATGTCTGTGAGTTCAGCACCCTTCACAAGTTCCATAACGATAAAGGCACGACCATCAGGGAGTTGTTGAAAATCATAAATTTCAACACTGTTGGGATGCATTACCTTTGATGCCATCTCCGCTTCTCGTTGAAAGCGGCGGAAAGACACCGGGTCGTTACAAATATCTTGATGGACTACTTTAAGGCAAACTTGTCGGCCAATCGGTTCTTGTGTGGCGAGGTAGACCATACCCATTCCACCTTCACCGAGTTTTCTTTCGATCGCATATTTTTCCGCTAAGAGTGTGCCAACCATATCATCGGGCAGGGGGGGCGCGACCGGTTCTCCACAGCCAGGGCATGTTTCCGTCTCGTAGGCACACATGGTGCCGCATGCCTTGCATTCAAAAGGTTGGTTGGCTTCAGCGTCGCTCATATTTCCTAGAGAATAGCGTTTTTCGAGTAATGGTCAATCCCTTTAGGCGTTTTGCACTTCGCAAAATACGCAAAATAAAATCTAAAGAGTTTGCCTATTATCAGTAGCTTAGGGCTTTTGGGTGAAGGCGCGGATCAATTTGCTGAGTCCTTTGTAGGGCTCTTTTTCTGGCTTAGGAGTTTTCGTAATTTTTCAATTGCTTGGGTATTTGGTGCTGGCGAATTTGGGTTAAGCGTCTCGAACTCTGTCAGTAATTTTTGTGCAGCCTCGAAATGAATGTGACTGCTCTGAGATGCCGGAAACGTATCCCAATATTCGTAGAGCGCAACTTGGATGCCGATGTCCAGTGGTGCCCATTGTGTTTTTGGCGCAAGAGAAAGAAACAAGCGGTCGCTGAATTTATTATTTAGCCAGGGTGATAGCCTGTTACGAAAATTTTTCATTGTGAGGTTGTGAATGGTTTCAAGTCGCTTTTTGTCCTCAGATGTGGTTGTCCCCAAGGTCTGGGAAATCGGTTTCATTTTGTGAACGTTTTTATCGGCCTCAACGACTTTCCATGCGGATTTTAATGCATTCAAATCACTTGGAAATTGATTTAGCCAGGAGAGCGTTATGGCGTTGCTCACTGGGCGTGGACTCCAGCGCTGGTGAAACTTGTTCAGATTGGAAAACTCACTTGTGTTAAGTTGTCTTTGCTCAGCTTCAAGGTAGGTTTGTATCAGCAGACTTTCATTGGATCTTGGATTAAGGCGCAAATCTTTGTCCATTAAACTTTGTATTGTAGACTTCATAAAATAGGCTTTAGGGGCTTCGTACTCCAGGGTGGGGAACCGGTCCTCGTTGATATCGCCACTCTTCGCTATTTCGTGGAGAACTTCATTATTGGCAATCTGTGTGCTTAAAAGCGTACTTAATTTTGTAATCTTGATACGTGCAAGGCTTTCCTTTATTTGCGGCTCGTTGAAGCGAGCCTGCATAGCATCAAAGTTGATATTAAATGCTTCTTTTGCGCCAACAAGGAGATAGTCATTGACCTGGGTGGAAAAAAGAAGAGCATCGGGAAAGACCTTTAAGAATGTTCTTAAAATCAGGCTTAGGGTCTTTTCATTCATCTCATAGCCGTGAAGGTGTTGTGCAAAGAGACCATGAGTGTTGAGCTTTGCTTTAGC
>CAXGWX010000268.1:0-4532 GCA_964013445.1 uncultured Bdellovibrionales bacterium
ATTATGAGACTGAAGGCCTCTTACTTATGACCAATGATGGGGACCTTTCAGACAGAATGCTCAAACCCAAATATCATGTGCCCAAAACCTATCAGGTGAAGGTCAAAGGACGCCCCATTGAAAAGGCCATTGAACGGCTACGTAAGGGGGTTCGGCTTTTGGATAAGAATGGCCGTCCCAGCCGGCGCCCCACCAGACCGGCGGAAGTTACGGTGACGAAGCGCTCACCGGCGAATACCTGGCTGGAAATGACCATTTTTGAAGGAAGAAATCGGCAGATTCGTCGTATGTGTGATGCCATAGGTCATATGTCAATTCGCATCGTTAGGACCGAATTTGGGCCTATTTCCCTGGATCCCTTACCCCCAGGCGCATGGCGCTTTTTAACAAAACCTGAAGTAAATCAGTTAAAAACGTGGACAGCATCCGCCTAAGCACTATATGATCGAGGTGTATGGCGAATACATCTTCTGAACCCCCTAAGGCCCGCGAGGATATCGCAATTCGTGGCTATTCCCTGAAATGGCTTCTGGGCGTCTTACGTCGTGCCAGAATCCTTGAAGAAGGGGTCCTGCGGGATGTGGAGGTACGGGCCCACCAGCAGCGAGCCCGTTTGCAGCTGAAAAAATCGAAGGAACCGGGGCTGGCTGAAGAGACCACTGCCAACAAGATTGAGGTCAGTCCGGCGGAAATACTTGCTTCCATGGATCTCAAGGACCGGGCTGCCCAGCCCTTAGATGAGGAGCGCATCGCCGAAATTGTCGCCCAGTCAGCTGGGCTCGAATATCAACGTATTGAGCCGCTGGAGCTAGATATCAATTTGGTCACCGATACGGTGTCGAGACCATTTGCTCTGCGCCACGCTATCTTGCCCCTTAAACAGGATGAAAACGGCCTCTGGATTGCGGTTGAGAATCCTTTCGACCCGGAATTAGAAGAGAACCTCCAGCGACTTACAAAACAAAAGATTAAGCTCGTGGTATCTTCGAAATCCTCTATCGTTAAAGCACTGCGAAACATTTATGGCTTTCACAAAAGTGTTGAGTCCGCGGCCATGCAGGCCCGAACCGAAGAGGAGATGGCCGACTTTGAACAGTTGGTGACCTTGCGTTCGGTAGGAGAGATTGAATCGACAGATCAGCATATTGTTAATGCGGTCGATTTTCTCCTGCAATACGCTTTCGACCAACGAGCCTCGGATATTCACGTTGAACCCCGGCGTGAAGATACACAGGTGCGGCTGCGTATTGATGGGGTACTGCATGATGTTCAGACCGTGCCTAAGCGGGTGCATCCGGCGTTGATTTCACGGTTGAAAACCATGTCACGTATGGACATTGCAGAAAAGCGTCGACCTCAGGATGGGCGCATCAAGATGGTACTTGGTTCGAAAGAAGTGGAGCTGAGGGTTTCTTCAATGCCCGTTGCCTTTGGTGAAAAGCTGGTCATGCGTATTTTCGACCCGGATGTTCTCTTGAAGGATTTTAACGAGCTAGGTTTAGAACCCGAGGAGCTCATGCTTTTTCAAGAGTGGATTTCCTTACCCCATGGCTTGGTTTTGATTACCGGGCCCACCGGAAGTGGTAAAACCACAACCCTATATTCGACCCTGATGTCCCTGGCTGATGAGCGTATTAATGTAACGACTGTCGAGGACCCAATCGAGATGATTACGGAAAGCTTCAATCAGGTCGCGGTTCAGCGCAAGATTGATGTGACCTTCGCTTCGGCTTTGCGTACCATTTTACGGCAGGATCCGGATGTCATTATGATCGGGGAGATTCGTGATGGGGAGACAGCGGAAATGGCGGTGCAGGCGGCGCTGACAGGGCACTTGGTCTTTTCTACTTTGCATACGAACGATACGGTTGGGGCGGTGGCCCGCTTGGTTGATTTAGGGGTTCCACCATTTTTACTTTCATCAACCTTGATAGGAGTCATGGCCCAGCGTTTGGCTCGTAAGGTCTGCCCGGACTGCCGACGACAGCGTCCGCTGGACGCGGATGAAGCCCGCTTACTTGGCATCTCCGAAGAAAATCTTTCGACATTCCTAGCAGTTAGCGAGGGTCTGGGCTGCCAAACCTGTCGTGGAACCGGCTATTTTGGCCGCCAGGGCTTTTTCGAGCTACTCAATATCGACAGGACTATGGCTCATCGGATTGCGGAGGGAGATAACGAGGCCCAGCTCCGGGCAACCGCCCGCGGCAATGGGTTGCGTACTCTGCAAGAGGTAGCCCATCTGCGTTTGGCCCAAGGTCATACCTCCGTTAACGAATTATTACGGGTTTTCGGCCACTCGCTTTTTTAAGCATTTTTATTAAAACCGTACAATTTTACTTGCTTTATTGCATTTCCGGGTGTACTTCCGCTGCGGCTGGGGAGCGAACAACAACTCCTTAAGCGAATCCTTTGAGAGGAGGTGAGTTGCCGGTGGCACAAGTGACAATTAAAGAAGGCGAAAATTTCGAGCGCGCGCTGAAGCGTTTTAAGAAAAAGGTTGAAGCAGCTGGGCTATTAAAAGAAGTTCGTCGTCGTGAACATTTTGTTAAACCGTCAATTCAAAAAAAGGAAAAACAACGCTCTGCAGAGAAGCGTCGTCGTCGCACTTTTTTACGTAGTGGACGTATGTAGACCCTTTTTGAAACGCGTCGTTTAGTACAATCAACATTTTTTACGAATTTATAAATACGTCGGGGCGGGTGCCTTTGCGTATTGATTCACGAATTTAAATTTAACCTATTTTAGGAGTTAGTAAACCAGTTATGGATAATCAAGAAATTCAACAAGTAGAAACAGAATCTTTTGCAGATCTGTTCGAAGAGAGCCTGAAAAATCAGGTAGAAGTTAAAGAAGGGGAAGTTATCTCCGGAACAGTCCTCGAAATTGGACGTGATTTTGTCTTACTCGACATCGGCTATAAGAGTGAAGCCAGTGTCTCCATTGGCGAATTTAAAACCTATGAGGGAGACCTAACCGTCAACCAAGGTGATAGCGTCGATGTGTTTGTTGAAAACCGCGAAGATGATGCGGGCTTGGTTACGGTTTCAAAAGAAAAAGCTGACAAGTTAAAAGTATGGGACGACATTGCGGCTGCTTGTGAGCAGGAGCAAGTTGTTGATGGTAAAGTGATTGCCCGCGTTAAAGGCGGTCTCTCCGTTGACATTGGTGTTAAGGCATTCTTGCCCGGTTCTCAGGTTGATTTGCGACCGGTTCGCAATCTTGAGAAATTGATTGGTGAAACTCATAAGTTTAAAGTCATCAAGTTTAACAAGAAACGTGGCAACATTGTTTTGTCCCGCCGTGCCTTACTCGAAGCAGATCGCGAGCAAAGCAAAGCCGAAACATTGAAGAAAATCGGCGAGGGCGAAATCCTTAATGGTATTGTTAAGAATATCACCGATTACGGTGCGTTCATCGACTTAGGGGGCATTGATGGTCTGCTGCATATTACAGATATGAGCTGGGGCCGCCTGAATCATCCTTCTGAAATCTTCACCATGGGGCAGGATATTAAAGTTAAGGTTCTTAAGTTTGATGCGCAGGCTGAGCGTGTATCACTTGGCTATAAGCAAATTACTGAAGACCCGTGGGCAACTGCGGCAGAGAAGTTCCCTGTGCATGGCCGTGTTGCAGGTAAGGTTGTAAGCATCACTGATTACGGTGCATTTATTGAGATTGAGTCCGGCGTTGAAGGTCTTGTTCACGTTTCAGAAATGAGCTGGAGCAAGCGCGTGAAGCATCCTTCTAAGCTTCTTAATGTTGGTGATGATGTTGAGGCGCTGGTTCTTGATATAGACCTTACTCAAAAGCGAATTTCGTTGGGCATTAAGCAGCTCGAAGAGAATCCTTGGGATGCGATTACAGAGCGCTATCCGATTGGTGCGGTTATCAAAGGCACAGTGCGTAATATTACGGACTTTGGTGTCTTCGTTGGTGTTGAAGACAGCATTGACGGTCTCGTACATATCTCCGATTTGTCCTGGACCCACCGAGTCAAGCACCCTGGTGAGTTGTATAAGAAGGGCGATGAGATTGAAGCGGTTGTTCTTAATGTCGATATTGACAATGAGCGTTTCTCTCTCGGTGTGAAGCAGCTTACGGATGACCCATGGGATATCTTGCCGAAGCGCTTTCCTCGAGGCACCAAGGTTGAAGGTAAAGTTGTTAAGCTTACAGATTATGGCGCGTTCGTAGAAATCGAGCCGGGTATTGATGGCTTGGTACACGTTTCTGAGCTTTCTGAAGATCGGATCAATAATCCGAATGAAGTATTGAAGCCTGGCGATGCTATTGAAGTGCTTGTGCTCGATGTGGATGCGGCGGAGCGTCGTGTATCTCTTTCCTTGAAGGCCGCTTTGGACGGAACTTCAGACTACCGTGCTTATATGAGCCAGGAGTCGGAAGGCCGAGCCCAGCTTGGTCATGTTTTGGGTGAGCACCTTTCAGCAGCAGCTCAGACCAGCGAAGAGGCGCCGGTTGAAGCAGCACCTGAAGCAGCACCTGAAGCAGCACCTGAAGCAGCACCTGAAGCA
>CAXGWX010000269.1:0-4506 GCA_964013445.1 uncultured Bdellovibrionales bacterium
TAAATGATTGTCAGTCGGTTGGGGATGATGACGACGACGATGATGATGATGACGATGATTCAAGCAGCAGCAGCAGCAGTACGAGCAGCAGTAGCAGTAGTACGAGCAGTGGTGGCGGCGGTGGCGGTGGTGGTGTGAAGGATAAGTGTGTAGCGCTCGTCGTACCAGCGGGGCAGCCTCCTGCATGTGGAGGTACGTGTGTGGACCCGGGCAAAGTGTGTCGGCACACTGGAGCCAAATGTGAATGTACCAAGTGCGGTAATGGCGTGGTGGATGCAGGTGAGCAGTGTGACGATGGTAACAATGTCGACGGTGATGGCTGTGATTCAAATTGCACTTTTACCGCTTGCGGGAATAGCATTGTTACCCCACCTGAAAACTGCGACCCTCCTGGTTCATATTGTTCAGGTCTGACACCGAGTGGCTCAGGAACTTGTAACGGCGATTGTCAGTGCGTCGATAATTGTACTGGGGAGGGATGTGGCGACGATGACGATGACGATGACGATGACGATGACGATGATGATGATGATGATGACAACACGGAATGCACGCCAGGTGAAATCTGTGAAACTCGAAATTGCAGTGAGTACTATCCGGAATGTGATATAGAGGTCGACACCAAGGCCTGTTGTGGCGATGGAAGCTGTAATTGCCCTATCACACCCGGGACCGGCGCTTGTAAGGCTTTATGTGCGGCGGAGCGGAAAGAATCGGGAGAGGCCTTGGATGCGAACAGTCTTGAAGGAGAACAATGATGCCTAATGAAAAAAAATCCCTAAAAAGGTATCACCCGATTTTCTAATGGTGTTTAAAAAAGGTGCCTTCCTGTTTTTTTGAGCGCAGAGAAATGTCCCACCCAAATTTCGCTCAGCAAAACGTCCTAATGCAAAAGTGTCGGCGCATTTAATACACTCACATGGCTGCCTTCAATGGGTTGCATCACCTCTTTCCAGCTTTGCAGAAAAAAAGCATGACTTTCGGGAGCATCACTTTTTAGGCGTCCTTGTTTTTCTTCGGTCTTGATGATGGTCTGCAATTTTTCGTAGCGCCAATCCTGTCTTAGTCCCATGGCCATATTGCGGGTGCGATGGTTGCTGGGCAGCTCTTCGTTCAAGACATAATCGATCAGTGCTTGCAGCTCTTTGGCTTCAAGATTATCCGGTGTGCGTATGGAATCCGGATCTTCGTTTTGAATGGCGTCCGTACTTTCAATCTTTACCCCATCGAGTTTGGTATTAAAGAGGTTGGCAAACATATCGGAATTGGCGCGCATCTCAAAAGCGCCGAGCCAACCAAAAAGCCCCATGAAAAATTTAATCACCGGCTTTAAAAAGCCGGGCAGCCAATCCGGCTCGTGGTTGAAACCATCCCAGGAGGTGTCGACGCATTTTAAATCGATGGGACCAAAATCGGCTCGAGGCGTATCGGAATTTTCCTGCAGATGATTTAAGGCAATGCGACTGACGATACCGCCCATCGAGTGGGCAACGATTTTTAAAGGTCGACCTTTAGGGTAATGGCTGGCCCGCAATGCGCTTAAAGCATTCGCCACTTCAAGGCCACTTTCGGTCGTGGTTTTACCTTGATCGCTGTAGGCCACCAGCAGCACCTGCTTTCCTTCGGCGCTGAGTTTCGCCGCCAGCCCTTCTAAGGCTTCATTGGCCCCGCCCAACCCGTGTACCAAAAGCACCGGTTCCTTTTGGGCTGCGAATTCACCATAAGCCATGATGGTGGCTTTTTCGCCGTGGGCAGCGAGAATCTTTTTCTCGTGTTTTTCATTCAGCTCACCGGCGCCGACGATAGGCCCGGCCCAGGGGCTATTCTGATGACTTTGCACCGCAGGGTGCTTGTCGGTGGTAAACGCGCCTTCGAGGGGTTGATTGCTGGGGACTTGCACCTGACCACTTGGCCCTGAGGCTTCAAAGGCATCGACTTTTGTTTTTTTCGGCGTCGCTTGACCCTGACTTTCGAGGAGTTCGCTGACATCACGGGAGGGTGAGGTTTGGGTGCCTGGTGGAATAATGGGTTTGCTGCTCATTGCCTGACGAGCTTAAGCCCATAAGTGTGGGGAGGCAATTGTTCTAAGCAACTTTCTTTTCTTCGCTAGTTCCGCGCCAATTCATATTTTTGTGCGCAAGACGGGAAAGAAAAACCCCAATTTCAAAGCCTTAGCTGCAGCGTTCTTTCCTTGTCATTAGGCCGCAGAGCGAGTATCACTTCCCCCATGCGATATATTATGTGGAGCCGACGAGGCCTGTGTTTGTTTGTTCTGAGTGCTTTCTTTGCCATGCCTATAATGGCTCAAGCTCGGAATGTGGATAAGAAGAAGGCGGCCAAGGCCCTCAGTGTAAGCAAAAAGAAAAAGAGCCGTGCGCAGACCCGAAAACACTCGAAGAAAGTAAAGATAAAGAAAAAGCTCCTGGTGGTCGACGACGGGGACACGGTGATGGTGGCCTGGCCGAATGGAGATAAAGAACGTATCCGTATTTTAGGCATTGATACACCGGAGACGGCCCACCCAGAACATAACCTGCCCTTTGCCCAAAGCTATGGGGAAGAGGCTAAGGCTTTTGCGCAAGGCGCGTTTGCATCCGCAACCCGCATTGAGGTTTTGCGCTCCGCCGAACTTGATCCTTTTGGCCGCACCCTTGGCTATATCTTTTTGAATGGAGAAAACTATTCATTGATGGTGTTACGGGCGAAGCTTGCGGTGGAAAATGTTTCTCGCTTTGGTGACAACGGCTTTCCTAAAGAGGCGGCGAAGATTGAGCGCCTGGCTAAAGAGGTTGGACCTATGCCCTTCGAAAATCCATCGGACTTTCGCAAGAGGATGCGCAAATATTCAAAGTGGTTGAATCAGCAGGGTAGACAAAATACCCATTAAGAAAATTCTGCTTTAGATTTTTTGACCGGCAGCGCGCATATCGCGAACAACAGCAGCAATGCCTTTTTTGTTGATGGTGCGCACAGCGGCAGCACTTACGCGTAGAGTGATCCAACGCTTCTCATCTTCAAGGAAAAATCGCAGCTTGTGAATATTCGGCAACTGCTTATGACGAGTCTTGCGATTCGAGTGTGAAACCCGATTGCCGCTCATTGGCTTCTTTCCGGTGACCTGACATGTTCGAGCCATAGTATTACCCTCTACTTCTTCGGACTCGGCATTTTGGTTTCAACAAACTCAACGTGTTTGCGAACAACCGGGTCAAATTTCTTCAACGTCAATTTGTCTGGCGTACGAGTTTTATTCTTCGTCGTATAGTAGGCGTATCCTGTTTTAGCAGACGACACCAATCGTATAATTTGCCGCATGGCCTGCTCCTTTCAAGCAGCGGCGCATTTAATGGATCTCCTGCAATTTTGCAAGGTTAAGATCTGGTTTTTCTCTAAAATTTGGCGATCGGCAATCTGAGCAGCCAAAAAGGATCAAAAGAGGAAGATTGGAGAAGAGCCTTTATAGAGAAAAGCATCTAATTTTCAGTGGGTTAAGCTCGTTAAGGGAGAGGAGGGGGAAGAACCCACACCACTTGGGGCAGTGTGGGCTCCAATTAACGCAGGATAAAACCCTACGTTGGGGCAACTCGGTTGGTTTAAAGTGCTCGGAATGTTTGAGTATTGTTCACCGCTTGAAATACGCCGGTACGAATTTCTTCGGCAAATTCACAAATCATTTTACGGCGATTTTCCTGGAGCATCTGCTGCGTAAAAACAAGTCCGAAAAATAGGCTCAGTAATATCATGGTTCATTCCCTCTCTTATGCCTTCTACATTTGCAATCGCTATGCCAGCGGCAGTGCAGAACCCAATTTTGATAAGCTACTGAATTTAAATATTAAATATAGTCAGCCGTCGGTGGGATTTGGTGGCCGATCTGGGGCAAGAGGGCTTGGCTGGGGGCAAAAGAGGGCAATATGAGCTTTAATTGAGCGTTTTGGCTTTGGCTCGGTCGTCCCAATGCGGATAGTCGTAGGGCAGCTTATGGAGCTCGAAGTGGGTTTCAATCCACTCGATGATTTGTGGGCTCAAGCTGAGATCCCGGGGTTCTTCTGGAGATGAGAGATCAAAAGTCTTCTTCTGGCTGCCGTCCGGGCTTTCTAAGGTGAGTTCTCGGGGCAAATTAACGGCCGAAAAATCTGCGGCCACCCCTGTATAATGGTTTGAATTTTTTGCACCGCTTTCGGTGGCAAAGACCACCGAATAGGTTTCCGCCATGGCCTGAGCAGCGGCTCGGATATCTTGCCATTTGCCCGGCATTGACCAGCGTATGGGAATACGCAGGCCCCATTCTCTATTGCGTTGATCAAGGACTTTCACCAAATAGCGAAGCTCTTTGCCCGAGCGTACTCGACTTAAAATATAAGCACCCCACATCAGATATCCACGCTCCCTGGAGCGTAAGGTTGAGTCGAGGAGAACTTCTACACCTTGTTTTCTGAGTTGGGCAAAGAGTTTGTTGAGGCGCAGATGAAAGGTTCCCGAAGGGTTTTTTTCCGCTAAAGCGGT
>CAXGWX010000270.1:0-4463 GCA_964013445.1 uncultured Bdellovibrionales bacterium
TATGGGACTGGCCCAAGGGGTTTTCTTTGTGGATTACCGCCGCGGTCTGCCCACTCTAGAACGCCGGCTGCAAGACACCCATTTTATCGGCGCCAAAAAACAACCCCTCTTCACATCCCCGAACAACCTGCGTGACTTTCTAAAACTCGTGCGCTCCTACGCCAGAGGAGTCTATCGATGAAACAGCTCGTCTTCATCCTCACGATTCTCGCCTATGCACCGATGGCCCTGGCCTACTCCGTTTCTCTCGAAGGAAACTACGTGGTCAAATGGCCCTACACCACTGTGACCTATTACTTACAACAAGATGGGGTATCCACCATCAGCAACGGCAGCGACCTCAATGCGGTACGTAATGGGGTGGGTTCCTGGAATGCAGTCTCCTGCTCGAACCTGAGCATTGTCGAAGCCAGCACTATTTCATCCCGAAGCACGGTGGTCACCAGCCAAATGACCGATGGCAAAAACGTATTTACCTGGCTCGAAGACTCAAGCTGGAACTTTGGCTCCTATGTGCTTGGTGTGACCATGCCGGTCTACGATAATTACGGCACCATTAACGAAGCGGATATTGCATTCAACGGCTATAATATCGCTGGCCCCTGGACCACCACCAGCAGCAGCATGGCCTACACGGACATCGAAAGCGTTGCGGTTCACGAGCTCGGACACTACTTTGGCGCTCAGCACGTGATTGGCGGCGAATCCATGGCCGAACCACCAACCATGTCTCCCTCTATCCTTCCCGATCTCAAAAGCCGGACTTTAAGTCTCGATGACCAAAAGGGCATTTGCTTTCTTTACCCCGAAAGCACCTATGCCTGCAGCAGCATTGATGACTGCCCCAAAATCATTAACCCCTACGACCAATATGAAGGGCAACTGGCCTGCGAAAACAACAGCTGCGGCGGTGTATCCGAAGCCAGCGGCGATGGGGCCTTAGGAGACTCATGCATCTCCAGCTCAGATTGTTCTGGCAGCTATTTTTGTCAACCGGTCAGCGATGGCTCACGTTACTGTACCCAGGACTGCAACCCGAATGCGGCGGGCTCCTGTCCATCGGGCTTTAGCTGTTATGGCTACGCCAATGCCAACGGCGGCGCCTGCATTCCTGATGCGGGGAGTAGCTCATCGGGCTCCTCCGGTGGCGGCGGCAGCAGCAGCGGCTCCCCCAGCGGCGAAACCGCCTACGGCTGCACCTGTGATTTGACCACCATTTGTGATGGCAATTGCCACTGCGATCCGGAATGCCAATGTGATTGCGATCTCACCACCATTTGTGACGATAACTGCGGCTGCGATCCAGAATGCAACGGCGGCTGCGCCAGCTTTGGCCCAAGCTCCACCGAGCCCAAATTGCCCGGCCCATGGCTCTACACCCTGGCCATCCTCGGTGTCCTTTTCTTGTTGCGGCGTAAAAAACTCAAATCATCTTAAACCTTAAGAACATTGCGGCAAGGTCTGCAATATGGCAGTTTAGCAGCCCATGTTGGCACAATTAGACAAGGTATCCAAACGCTACGGACGCCAGTGGGCTCTGAATCAGCTCTCTTTGGACATCGCCGAGGGGGAAACCCTGCTGCTGACCGGTCACAACGGTGCGGGAAAAACCACTTTGCTGCGCCTCCTGGCGACGGTCATGCGCCCAACCCATGGCACCATTCAAATTTTCGGTCACGACAGTAAAACCGATTACGAACAAATACGCCCCGCCATTGGCCTGCTCTCCCATCAAAACCACCTCTACAATCAGCTCAATGCCTTCGAAAATCTTGAACTCGTAGCCAAATTAAGCGGCAAATCGACAGAAAACATCCCCGGGTTTCTTGACGAGGTTGGCCTACCGAGCAAAGGACAAAAAGTGGTGGCCCAGTATTCGGCGGGTATGAAACGTCGCTTGGCCATTGCCCGGATGCTTGTCCGCCAACCTAAGCTTATTCTCCTGGATGAACCCTTTGGGCAACTCGATCCAGGCGGTGTTGAAATGATGGAGCATTTCATTCAACGCTGGCAGGAAGATACGACCTTGTTGATTGCCACCCACGATATTGAACGGGGCAAGAAGCTTTGCTCGCGCCACCTCCACCTGGAAAAAGGACAAAGCGTATGTCCCTAGCTGAATCCACCAACAAGAGTCCTTCCCTGGTACAAACGGTTTGGCTTATCCTGCAAAAGGACTTACGCATCGAATGGCGGCAGCGCGCTCGCATTAACGCCACCGCATTTTTTGCCATCCTCACCCTACTGCTCTTTTCCTTTGCGGCCGGACCACAGGCGGCACTTTTGGAAAAGCAGGCTCCCGGTTACCTTTGGCTGGCTATTTTTCTGGCAAGTGTTTTGGCCTTAAGCGAATCCATGCGACTGGAAAACGACAACGAAGCCTTAGAGGGCTTAAGGCTGCTGTCCACGACTCCGGTGGCCATCTTTTTAGCGAAAGCGATTCTTAATTCTCTGATGCTCTGGAGTTTGGGGCTTTTGCTTTTGCCCTTAAGCATCGCCTTTTATGACGCTCATATGGAACTTGGTCTGCACCAGGCCGCGCTGGTCCTCTTTCTCGGCACCACCGCTATTTCTGCACCGGGCACGCTCTACGCGACAATCACTTCCAAACTACAAGCCCGAGAGGTACTTTTGCCCCTGCTGCTTTTCCCGGTGTTGATTCCTGGATTACTCGCCAGCGTCAAAGCCATGACTCTGATTTATACTGGCGACCCGATGCAGCAATTACCCAGCTGGCTGGCCTTGCTTTTTGGTTTTAATCTCATTTATTGGATAGTTGGTGGGCTTCTTTTTGGACGCGTGATAGAGGAATAGTCATGAAATTACTAACGGGCAAAATTATTCCAATCATTGCCTTAGGGCTGCTTTTTGCGGGGCATTATATTGGACTTTTTATCGCTCCGACGGAACGAATGATGGGCGATGTCTATAGGATCATCTACACCCATGTGCCGGCGGCCTGGATTTGTCTTATCGCCTATACCCTGACCTTCTTTGCCAGTGTCTATTATCTTTTTCGCAATAAAATGGGGGCAGATATTTTCGCCGAAGCCAGCGCGGAAATCGGCGTCATGTTCAATGCCATTTTGCTTATCACCGGCTCGATTTGGGGCAAGCCAACCTGGGGAGTATGGTGGACCTGGGATCCAAGACTGACAACCGCCGCCATTATGTTTTTTGCCTTTATCGGCTATTTGGCTCTACGCCGTTTCATCAACGATCCGGAGCGCCGTGCAACCTGGGGCTCTGTGGTGGCTATCCTTGCCTTCATCGATCTGCCGCTGGTCTGGTATTCGGTCAAATGGTGGAACTCGCTGCACCAGCTGCAGTCCACACCCCAAACTGTCGACGCCGCCATGGTTACCCCTCTGCGCATCTCTGCATTTGCCTTTCTCTTTCTCTATATCTGGATGGTGCAGGTACGTTATCAAATTGGCGTCAAACGGCTTGAACAGGAGCAGGCTCTCCCGAACCCCATAGCCCAAGGAGAACAATCATGATCGAAGGTGGTTGGAGTTTTGTCTGGAGTGCCTTCGGCATAAGCTGGATCACTCTACTAGGTTATGGTCTCTATCTTTTCTTTACCGCCAGCGCACTCAACAACGAAAGCGAAGAAGAACAAACATGAGTCCCGTACGTCAAAAACAATTGATTGCATTGGCCGCACTTTCGGTTGTCGCCGGTGTGCTTGCCTTTATCTCCCTCAGCGATATCGAGGACAATCTGGTCTACTACTGGGATCCACCACAACTTCTCGAAAAAGGTGTGGAAGCGAAAAAAGCCACAATTCGCCTCGGCGGTGTTGTTCGCACCAACTCTGTGGATTGGGATCCGGAAACCCTCAAGCTGCATTTCAAAGTCGGCATGACCCCCAATGAACAAGAGGAAGTCATTACGGTCCATTCTATAGGCGCCCCACCACAAATGTTTCAGGAAGGCATGGGGGTCGTTGTCGAAGGCCAATACGACGGGCAGATCTTTAAATCAGAGCGGGTCATGGTCAAACACTCAAACGAATACCGGGCCCCTAAAGAAGGCGAGCGGCCACAAGAAATCTATAAAACGCTCATGCAAAACGAGACCTAAACCCGGTGCAGAAAGAGCGAATACAGAAAATCAGCTTAACCCGTTGGCTGCTGCTGCAAGCGGCCCAAATACTCAAGCTTGTTTGGCTCTTCTTTCTTGGCGGCATCCTACAATCCATATGGCGTAAAGAGTTTGCCTGGCGCGCGTTTTTCGTAAGCGTTATTGTGCAACTTACCCTTATTACCCTTCTCGCCAGAGTATTCTTGAACGAACATCTGGATTTTCAACCTTCCCATATCATGCTGACTTTTTGGTTTATGGTCGGGCTTATAACCCTTTTAAGTGGCTTTGTTTTGGGCAAAATCAGTGGGCGATTGGGCTTCTGGGAAAGCTATGCCTTGAGCGGTGCTATGCTCGTGCTTTTTGGACTGCACCTT
>CAXGWX010000271.1:0-4416 GCA_964013445.1 uncultured Bdellovibrionales bacterium
GCTGTATCGCATCCGTCACAACAAGTATCCTCGTTAGGATCGTTGGGGAAACCATCCTCCGCATCCGGTACAAGGTCACCATCCGTATCAATGCCTTCACCATCGTAATTGTCGATGTAATCAGCATAACCATCACCGTCCGAATCCATGGTGCTCTCTGGATCGTAATCATTCCAATCCGCATCGTCATCGAAATTAGCATAGGCCTTATCATCTCCGTACCAATTAAACGATGGATCGTAATTCGCCCAATAGGAGTCATCTAGCTCTCCATATGCGTTCTCGTCGTACCCTTCATTTTCCGCTGCGTCAGCGTAGTTGCTGTAATCATCGACGCTGCAAAATTCACTCGTATCCCCTTCTTCACAACCAACTTCCGCAAGCTCCTCATAAAGTTCCTCATCCGAGAAAATATCCGCACCATACTCCCCATCTGCGTCGGGATTATCTGCGGCATAATTTTCAACGAGCCAATCTTCAAACTCATCGAAGTTAAGATCCCACTCATTGCCTGCACCATCATCTGCACCATCCTCTGGCCCCAGAGCGTCATCCATCGCTGCCCAAAACTCTCCTGCCGCTTCGTCAAATTGTTCGTTCGGGTCACAATCACTATTACAGGCGGCTTGCGTTCCACCGGCCTCCCCGCAGGCAGCCGCACATTCATCAAATTGCTTGGAGTTTTCGTCTGCGGAAGAAATCCCATCGCCATCGTCATCAAAATCAAGAAAGTCTGGAATATCATCGCCCGCACAAGTATCGTCGTTCGCAGGACAATCCCCATCCGAATTCATGATATACTTGGCGTCCGTTGCAGGATCAAAACCAGGAACACCACACGCATAACCACACTCTGTCCCATCATCTTCACCATCACCATCGGTATCAGGGTTTTCCGGATCGGCACCCATGGCGAGTTCAACTTGCGTATCGAGCCCGTCGTTATCGTCGTCCCGATCGAACATATTGAGATATTCATCACCGTCCGTATTGCCTCCCTCTTCATCATCGGTAAACCCATCACCATCATAGTCCGGCTTATAAACAATGACGTCATTGCCATCCTCATCCGTTGTCGTCGTTGCTGATGTATTCCAGGTCCCACCATCATTCGTATCGACACTGTCAAGGACTCCGTCACCGTCCATATCCCCCTCTCCAGAAGCCAGCTCCAAGGCATCAGATTCACCATCACAGTCAAGATCCGATGCCCCTGTACTGGTATTGCAAGGCGATTGTTCTTCTGCGGGAATGAAAGCGCTATCATTACCGCAAGAGCCTTGCGACGTATCGCAAAACTCCTCTCCATTTTTCGGATCTGCGTAGTTTGGAACACCGCTATCAGAGTTCAAATGGTCCTCTGCTTCTTCTCCTGTTTCCAGATTGCCTTCCGCATCTGTAGACGCATCGAAGGGCAACTCCCCTGAACCGACCTCTTCCGAATCCGCATCATAGGATGTGGTTTCCGCACCAAACTCCGCCTCAAAACTATCAGGGCTAAAAGCTGTGTTCATCGGAGCTGAACTTTCAGCCCCAATCCCTTCCATTTCCACCGAAGGCGTCTTATCTTCTTCGCTCTCTTCTGCTTCCTGGCGTCCCAGATTCAAAGCGCTGCGCAAATAATTGATTGCAGCTTTAAGCGCAGAGGTTTCAGCTTGGGCCAAAACAATTTCTTCTTTCTTGAAAAAATCAAAGACCTGCACGCCGGCAACATTCACTCGGCCTATACGCTTTCCACCAGCTTCAACATCCAACGCCACTTCCCCCATCATGCGATGGATATAAGCCTGCCAGCGACACTTTTTGTCATCGTTGTCCTGATTCACCGGTACACGCATATACAAACGGGACTCGGGAGGCTTATTGGTCGAGATAATGATATGGGGATTGGCCATTGCATCGCAGTTCTTCACGCTTCCCGCAGCACGTACTTCATCATAACGCTTGGTAATCGGCGCCTCTTCCGCCAAATCCGTCGTATCGCCAGGGTTGCCACCACCGCCAACCGTACAACCTTGCGCCGCCAAAACGGTTGCACAAAAAATTCCCATCAAACGCCAACAATTAAATGAAACCTTCATGTGTTCTGCCCCAAGAATAAACTCAAGATGAGTTGTTTATGGTATGATCCCCCAAGTTCAAAAAGCATAGTGGAGAGCTAAGGGCGCTGCAACGTAGAAGGCTAAAAAAGCATAAGAAAATAAGTTTTTTCGTGCCTTTTTTGCGACCACGATCCTGCACTCAAAAGAGCCTTTTTGTGCCCTTAAAAGTCACGCTGCAGGCCGCTGAAAAAGCGCCTTGGTGGGGCCTTAAAAAGTTTTTGGTGGGTTCATATCCGCAAAGGTAAACCGCTCTCCCACCAAACCTACACAAGCCTACAAACACCGGCCTTTTAAAAAAACTTTCCTCTAAGGCTGCTTGCTGCTATTTCTTAAAAATCACAACGGCTTAGATTCGACTTAAACAAGAGGGCAACATGGAAGCAACCATCAGCGATTGGTTACATTTGGTGTTACGGTGGTTTCATATCATCGCCGCCATCGCCTGGATTGGCCACGCCTTCTTCTTCAATATGCTCGACTCCTCCTTAGAAGAGCCCTTAGAAGGCAAAAGCGACGATGTGGAGGGGGAACTCTGGATGGTGCACGGCGGTGGCTTTTATCGCCTGCAAAAAACCTTCTATTTGCCGGAAAAAATGCCCGGCCAGTTGCACTGGTTTTATTGGGAAGCGGCCTTTACCTGGCTTAGCGGTTTTTTCCTGCTGGCGGTGGTCTATTATATGGGGGGCGGTATCCTCTTGGTCGACCCGACCGTGTCGGATATTTCCGTGCCCGCTGCGATTGCTTTAAGCATTGGTCTGCTGGTGGTCTCCTTTGTGGTCTACGATCAACTCTGGGCCTCGCCCTTAGGCAAAATGGGCGTGCCGCCGGTCATCATTTCCGTCGTCCTCTTGCTGGCGCTGATTTACGGCACCACCCAGGTCTTTAGTGGCCGGGCCGCCTTCATCCATGTGGGCGCGGTCTTAGGTACGCTGATGGCGGGCAATGTTTGGGTGCGGATTATTCCGGCCATGCGCCAAATGGTCGCCGCCCTCAAAGAGGGTAAACCCTTCGCCGCCGAGCCGGGCAAAAATGCCAAGCAGCGCTCCCGCCATAACAACTATATGATCTACCCGGTCATCTTCATCATGCTCTCGAACCACTTCCCCTCGACCTATGGCCACGAACTCAACTGGCTTATTTTGGTTCTGCTCTTTGTCGCCGGCGCCGGCATCAAACATGTGATGAATGTGCGCTTTGAAAAAACGGGCCAGCAATGGGTGCCCTTTATTATGCTGACCATTTTGATGGCCATTGGTGGCTTTTTATATCTGACCACCCCACAAAGTGCGCCCGCAGAGCCGCAACAAAGCGCGCCCGCCGCGGCGCCAGAGGCGGCGACGAACACACCGACGAAAAAAGCCATCGATGCCAGCACGGTGGGCAGTATTGCGGGTGTCGTTGAGTTTAAGGGCGAAGTGCCAGAAGCCAAAGAGGTCACCCTGACCGGTGGTTGCCAGCAACAAGGTGGCGGTAAAACCATGTTGCAGAGCGTGCAGGTCAAAGACGGCAAGCTCGCCGATGTTTTTGTCGCGGTGATTAAAGGCCACGAGCAATGGCAATGGCCCGCCGCCCCAAGCGAGTCTGTGATCCTCGACCAACAAGGCTGCATCTATAAACCGCATGTGATTGGTTTGCGGGTCGGCCAACCCTTAGAAATCCTCAACAGCGATCCACTCCTGCATAATGTGCGCACGGTGGCCAAAACCAACCGTGGTGCAAACTTAGCCATGCCACCGAAAATGGCACCCATTCGCCGCACCTACGATAAACCCGAGCGCATGATTCACGCCAAATGCGATGTGCACCCGTGGATGTCGGCATTCATTGGGGTGATGGAACATCCCTACTTTAGCGTCAGCAAAGAAGACGGCAGCTTTAGCATCGATAACCTACCGCCAGGCACCTATACCCTTGAGGCCTGGCATGAAACTTATGGCAGCAAAACCCAAGAGATTGTGATCAGTCCATCGCAAGAAGCGCAAATGGCTTTGAGCTTTGGGGGGTGAGAGGCACCAACCGCCTCCACCAACCGCTTCCGCAAAGCCGCTTCCACCAACCGCTTCCACCAACCGCTTCCGCAAAGCCGCTTCCGCAAAGCCGCTTCCGCAGGAATCAATTTGCCCTAAAGGTGCAATGCAATGAGGACCGCTGACGCTAACGGATTTCTATCTCCTAAACCTCGTCAGCATTCGAGCAATATGGTCACAATGATCCAGCGCCTGGTGGTAGAACCTTTCTTCGATAAATCCGAGTGCATAAGCAATATCCATAATCGCCCCAACTTCATTTGCCGAACCTCTGGCGATGGTAAAAA
>CAXGWX010000272.1:0-4366 GCA_964013445.1 uncultured Bdellovibrionales bacterium
AGGGTTCTTTTGCCCTCACCGTCCTGGGTATCCTATGTGCCCCAGTCGCAGATTTTGGGACGCCAATATCGTTTGCTGGCGACCACCGCTGAGAATCGTTACAAAGTTAAGGCCGAGGACCTGGAGGCCCATCTCCAGGCGGAGCCAGAGGACCATGGGGCGTTGTTGATTCTGAACTATCCGGCCAACCCGGATGGTTGCAGCTATGCGGCAGAGGAGCTTGCTGCCTTGGCGGAAGTGGCTCGGCGCTACAATCTGACTCTTCTTTCGGACGAGATATACAGTCTGCTGAGCTATGACAATAAACCGGTTTCGATTGCCCACTTCTATCCTGAAGGCACGATTGTTTCCACCGGCCTGTCCAAGTGGTGCGGTGCCGGTGGCTGGCGCTTAGGCTGTTTTGCTTTTCCGGAGCGGCTCTTTGCACTGCGCGACGCGGTGGCAGTGTCTGCAAGTGAGACATTTTCTTCGGTGAGCGCGCCGATACAATATGCGGCGATTGAGGCTTTCAAATTTGGGCCGGACATTCAAGAATATGTGGCCCACAGTCAACGGCTTTTAAAGGTGTTGGCGCAAGATATTGTCGAGCGCCTACAAGGGGCGGGTGTGCGGGTGTGCATGCCCGATGGGGCCTATTATCTTTTTGTCGATTTTGCAGAATTCCGCGACATACTGCAGGGGCGGGGCCTTCATTCTTCGCTGCAATTATGCCAACGGCTTTTAGAAGAATCAGGGGTGGCTCTTTTGGCCGGCTCCCATTTCTACAGGCCCACGGAAGAACTCACTGCCCGTCTGGCTTTTGTCGACTTTGCTGGCGAAGAAGCTCTTAAGGCCAGTTTTAGTCGCGGCTTAAGCGCGGATTTAGATCAGGCTTTTATAGAGGCGCATTTTGCTCGGGTATTAAAAGGGATTGAGCGACTGGTGGCTTGGCTCAGCCCTTAAAGGCGGTCCAAAAGAGGGCAAACCAGCCAACCAAAAAGGCGATGCCGCCGATGGGCGTGATGGCTCCCAAAATACGTACACCGCTGATGGCCAGAGCGTAAAGGCTACCTGAAAAGACAAGAATACCGATAAAAAAGGCCCAACCGGCGATATGCCCGAGTCCATCAGGAAATCTGTCGACGCTCCAGGCTGCTGCAATGAGCGCCAGGGCGTGTACGAGATGGTAGAGGACTCCCGTATTGAAAATGGTCAGCATTTCAGGGGAGAGCCTTGTTTTTAGGGCGTGAGCGCCAAAGGCTCCAAAGGCGACGCCGCTGAATCCGGCAAGAGCGCCAAGCATCATAAAAAGTTTCATCGTGCCCACATAGCCAATTTTGTCCCGGGCCTCAATTCCAATTCTAAATATTCAAAGTTTCTCAAGGAAGTCTTTGAAAGTATTGCTAAAAGAACTTGCATATGCTAACTGGCGCACGAGTTTGGCAAAGATTTAGACCCCGACTTTGGGGCTTGAAAGGTTCGTAGACAATGATTTTGCACGAGTTGGCGGCCGCATTTGTGGCGCAGGCAGCAGAAGGACAGCAAGAAGCAGGTGCGGTAGGCACTTTTGTGAATTTAATTCCGCTTTTACTCATGTTCGCGGTATTTTACTTTATTTTGATTCGCCCAGCGAACAAGCAGCGTCGCGATCATCAAAATCTCTTGAATGCGTTAAAGAAGGATGACCAGATTATCACCACCGGTGGCATTCATGGAAAAATTGTTGCCATTGAGGAGAAGATAGCCACGGTCGAAATAGCCGATAAGGTAAAAATCAAGATTCTGCGTGATAGGATTGCCGGTCATGTAGAAAACAAAGAGCAGGGTGCATAGGTTAGCCATGGAGCGTAGCTGGTATATTCGTTGTTTGTTTGTCATCGGGGTGATTGCGGGGGCTTTATACCTGCTCTACCCATCCTATTACTACTTCTCAGAAGCATCGCCAAAAGAGCGTGATGATCACAGTGCATTCTGTTCCGCCTTGCCGACCTGGAGCAGCTGCAGCAAGTTTAATCTGGGATTGGACCTCCAGGGTGGCGTTCATTTGGTCATGGGGGTTGGCGTGGAAAAAGCAGTCGAGCAGCGTGCTGACCGGGTTGCGGATTCACTGCGGGAGGCTTTTAAGGAAGAGAAGTTTAGCTTTGTTTCCGTAGATCGGCCTAAGAGTACTTCAAGCATCAAAGTGAAATTTGCGGACGATGTCGATTTGTCAAAAGTAGAATCCTTGTTGCGTAAGGACTTTCAAATTCTCGAGAGCAGGCGCCAGGGTGAGCAGTCACTCAATCTGGAGTTGACCGAAGAGGAACAAAAATTTGTTCGCGATACGGCGGTCGAGCAGACCATCAAGACCATCCGTAACCGTGCGGATAAGCTGGGTGTGACCGAGCCCACCATTGCTCGTCGTGGTAAGGAAAATGTGCTGATTCAGCTGCCAGGGGTTAAGGACCCGCAGCGGGCCATCGATATTATTGGTCGCACAGCGCAGCTTGAGTTTACGATTGTAGAAACCGCTGCTTCAGCGACTTTAGATTCGATTGATGTGAGTCTTTTACCTGCAGGGGTTGAGAAGGAAGAGGGCCGAGCTCAGGGCTCCGGTGGAGAACCTGTACGAGATGTGTATTTGACCCTGACAGAGTCGCAGCGGGAGGCGGTTTCTGCGGTGCTTGAGCCTTCTTTGCCAAACAATATTGTGGTGGCCTATGGGGTGATTGAGGCCGGCGGTACAAAGCAAAGTCCGAAAGATGTGAAGTTGCGCACCTATTTGCTCAACGCGCGACCGGGCATTACGGGAGATTACCTAACCAACGCAACGGTGGCACAGAATCCTGATTTACCCTCCGATTACTATGTCACCATGACCTTTGACACGAAGGGCGCCAAGATTTTCGAAGATCTGACCTCTGCTAATGTGAACAGGCAAATGGCTATCGTCCTGGACGATAAAGTAAACAGTGCGCCGGTCATTCAGGAGCGTATCGGTGGTGGTACGGCCCGTATTACTCTAGGTAGTATTGGTGATGCGCAAGCGCGCTTTCAGGAAGCGAAGGATTTATCCCTGGTCCTTAAAGCGGGGGCCTTGCCTGCACCGGTTGAAATTAGAGAAAAGCGTCAGGTTGGTAAGACCTTGGGGCAGGAATCGGTAGAGAAGGGCAGTTTCGCCATTATCGTAGGCGGCATCTTAGTCATCATCTTTATGCTTATTTATTATCGGGCAAGTGGGCTGATTGCCAACTTTGCCCTGCTTTTAAACGTATTCTTCGTTATTGCGATTCTCGCTCTCTTCGAAGCCACTCTGACCCTGCCGGGTATGGCGGGTATTTTGTTGACCATCGGTATGGCTGTCGATGCGAATGTGATTATCTTTGAACGGATTCGTGAAGAATTGGCGATTGGCAAGACTGCTCGAGCCGCTATTGATGCAGGCTATGCGAAGGCGTTCTCGACAATTATGGATGCGAATATCACGACACTCATCGCCGGTGTTGTCTTGATGCAGTATGGTACGGGGCCGGTACGGGGATTCGCCGTTACGCTGATTGTCGGTATCATGTGCTCGATGTTTACAGCCATCGTGGTGACCCGACTCATTTTTGACTTTTTCACCAGCCGTCGTCGCTTAAAGACGTTAAGCATTTAGGGAAATTGACTATGAAGATTATTCCAGATGATTTCACTTTTGATTTTATGGGGAGCATTGGCGTCTTTCGTTTAGGCTCTGCACTTTTGATGGTTGCAAGTATTACCTCCTTTATCGTTTTGGGACTGAACCTGGGAATCGATTTTGCCGGAGGGTATGAAATTCAGGTTGGCTTTCCCAAGAAGGTTACGGAATCGCAGATTAAGGACGTTCTGAAGCCTCTGAATATTGGAGACGTTCGTGTGCAACGTTTTGGTAGCGAGGAAGAGAATTCCTATCTTATCATGGCCAGAAAACACGGCACGGTCAGCGACGAGCAAAAAAGCAAGCTGAAAAGCGATTTTGAAAGCCTTGCAGCCAAAGGCGGCTCTTTGACCAACTGGGCTATGGCAGAGAGCGGTGAGCGCTTGGTGGTGGGCTTTGACCATAAGGTCGGAGAAGCGGATGTGCGTCAGACTGTTGACCGTTATAATTTAACAATCAAATCCGTTAACGAAAACGCCCACGATGAAAAGTCGGAATATGTGGTCAATTTAGTCTCCTTAGCAGACCAGGTGGAGAGCGCTCTGGTTGGCGGTCTGAACTTCTCCGAGAGCGAAAATATTGTCCAGCGGGTTGAGTTTGTCGGCCCACAGGTTGGTAAGGAATTGCGTAATCAGGGCTTCCTCGCCGTACTTTATGCTTTGGGCTTTATCTTGCTTTATATTGCCATGCGCTTTGACCTCTTCTTTTCTCCTGGTGCCATTGTTG
>CAXGWX010000273.1:0-4298 GCA_964013445.1 uncultured Bdellovibrionales bacterium
CTCGTGACAATCCTCCATATCCCCATTGCCTTCGCCTGCATCGCAGAGCCCCTGGAAGACCTGTTTTGGGAGACACAGGCCGTCAATGCAACTTTCGCCATCGTCGCACTCGCTGTTCTCGGCGCAGCTTGAATCCTCACAGGTGTAGTCCGTATCCTCTTGCCAGGTGTTGGTTTGCTGCCAATAATCAACAACAGGATTATTAAGAGAGCAGGTTTTGTCGTCACAGTTTTGGCAGAGATAGCAGGCGTCGACCGGGGTTCGTTGATTCCAGGACACACCGGAATTAATTCGCATACAATATTGCCCATCGCCACATTGCTGATCGGAGCAAGCAGGCTTGCACGAAAATATGACCTCGATTTCAGGGTTTGTATTTAAGACGCAGACCTCATCGTCCGGACAGTCGCCGCATTCGTCGCCCATATGCGGCTGGCACATGGAGGTTTTGTCGGCGTTGAGCTCGCTGTTACCCTGGGCGGACCAGTCCACACAAAGTTCGCCCTCCCCACAATCGCCTGCACCGGGGCTGCAGGCCGGCGGTAGCTCTGCCTCCCCATAGCATCCGAGTGCGTTTTGCACGTGGGCGAACGGCATATTCTGCTCGTCGGCGCTGGGTGATATATAGCAATAGCTGTCATTGTCTACGCAATTATCCGTGCAGGGAACACAGAGTAGGGTTGTTACATCCTGACAGCCGACAGCCGGATCGCCACAATCCCAGATCCTCTCTACCAAGGCGCATCGGCCGTTGGCATAACCATTGTTGATCAGGCAGAAGCCGCCGTTTTCTGAGAGATTGGAGCAATGACTGGTTTGCTGACACTTGTAGTTTCCCTGGCCATCCAAATCCATGCACAGCTCTTCGTCTGGGCAGCCCCAAGAGCGGCAGTCGTTGTATTGGTTGTTGTTGTTGTTGTTGTTGTTGTTGTTGTCAGGTGGCGTTCCGGTGCACTCGGGCATTTCCTTGTGGCTATTGTAAATACAGTAATTTTCATTGCCTTCACAACTGGGTTCGCAGTTGTTTGAAAGTTTTTCACACTTCGCTATGGTGTAATCAGGCGGAACACCTCCACCAGGGTCGCTTGGCTTGGAGAAGTTACAGTAATAATCTTCCTCTTCGAGGCAGTCACTGTGGTCGTTGCAGGTGAAATCGAATTCGTCAGGCTTGGGCACATCGACAACGCAGGCGGTTTGTAGGAGAAAAAGACTGAGGCTTAAGTGTAGGTATCGCATGGGAACTTTATGCCTTTAGCCTGATTAAAGTGCAAGGTTTGACGGGCTGCTTGAGGACGGAAAAGAGGGGGAATTGATTCAGGTGTGGGCAGAAGGTAGGACCCCTGAGAGACTTTAAGGCAGTGCGCCCCAGGGCAAGCATTGTACATAAACGTGGGTTGTTGAGGAGCCATCGCAATCCTCACCCTGTGCTTGTTCCTGGGTGGTTAGACAGATTTGTTCTGCGCTGGTGGCCACATCCAGATCGCAGACCTCCTGTGTTATCGTGTCGTAGCCCAGGCCCCGGTCGGAGATCGAGCGTGGGGTGGCAGTGATTTCATGCCATTTGTTTTCGGTTGGATGGTAGTAAAGCATATAAGCTTGTCGCGTCGCGCTTGTGGCCTCGCCTACGACCCCCTTGGCAATGAAAGCTAAAATGGCGCCCTCATCATTGGCCATATCGCGCCGCAATTTTGGCTTGGAGTATTCCCAGCCTGGTTGATTGATGACTTGTGCAGGGGTTTGCAGCCCGAGTTGCGCCCAGCTGGGTTCAGGCGCATGATAATAGGTCACGTGAATGGTATTGGTGCCGGTATCGGTATGGGCAATGGTTTGTATAAAATCTGTTCCCGATGTTCTGTATGCGACACTTGGATCGGCGCTGCCTGCACTGTTCATTGCACCAATCGTTTTCCAGCACCAGGGGCCACTTTGTGGTGCTTCAAATTGGCTTAAATGCACGTAGCCGTCGGTGGCATCGATCCAGGCCAGGAGAACTTCACCATCTGTGTTATAGCTGGTGGCTGGAGGATGCGTGCTGGTACTTTGTCCAAGTCCTTGCCCACTGGCACTGCCTGCCCCTGTGTCGCATATCGACGATTCTGCGAAAAACCATTGGTCTGCGGTGCCACCCGAACCATCGCCATCATGATCGCCATAAATACGATGTTTGACGTTCAGGGTTTTTGTGCCAGCAGCTTGTTCTCCGAAGAACCATGCCCCCACAGGCATTTGTACAAAGCTGCCACCCGCATCAGCTGTCCAGCTCAAGGCAAGGGCGGGGCCAGAAAGATATTTATCCAGGTCGTTTTCTGGGAGGCTGACGAGAAGATTGTTTATCGGTGCTCCTCCGGTGTGGGTGTTGTGGTAGATGACAATCTTATGAAAACACTCCCATTGTTCACAATTGGTTACATCGGCGGTTGTGATTTTTCTACGGTAGCCGTAGAAAAATCCACTGCTGCCTTGAGCATCGACGTTGACCAGTACCGGTTCATAGGCTTGCGGTTGATTGGTGCCTTGGGCCCCTACTGCACAGCTGCCGTCATGATCACAGCTGCCGTTGTCCTGGCATATACAGAGTAGTTGACAGGTGCCGCTCTCACAACTTGTGCCTTTTTGACAACAGGTTCCCGCGCTTACATCACAATTCTCGCCAAGATTAACCGATGCCGTGCATTGGCTTAGGTCGTCATTTTGCGGCTTGGTCCAGTAGTTGTCTGGATCGCTTCCGATGACATCATTCCATTCAAAGACCAGCGCTCTTTTCGTATCCGTTGAGTTGGTTTGAATATCATAGGCTAAGACCGGCAGCTCGGAATTTAAGATAAGTTGCGGGTGCGCCCCGTCATTATACATTGAACCACCATTGATACCAAAATTATAATCGTTAAGATCGGGGCCTAAGGCGGTCCACGCTCGTTCTAACACGCATGCATTCGAGACTTGTTCACATAAATAGCCATCAGCGCATTCGGTATCTTCTGTGCAGGCTGTAGAGCAACCGGTCACCGCACCATCGCAAATATAACCGTTTTCAGCGCAGGGGTTGGTGGCAGTGTTATCAAAAGGGGCTGCGCTGCAGGTGTTGCCATCGTTTTCGATACAAGTCTCACAAGCTGCGTTGCAGCTACTGGAACAGCATCTGCCGAAAGCGCAGTTGTTGCTGAGACAATCGGCATCGGTCAAGCACCCATCTTTGCCGGAGTAGAGCCTGCACGCACTTGCCTCTGTGGTCTCGCCGTTACAGGCCTGGTGTTCACTGTAAGTGCATTCTTCAGGATGGTGGTGGCCTGGACCCAAGGGCTGACAAGCATTGGTGCCCGCATCAAAATAGCCACAAGGACCGCAATCTGTTGCTTGGCACTGCCTTTCTCCGGGAGCCACGCCGCAGTCGTCTGCCACACACTCACAATAGCCTGTGCCACAATTTGCATCAGCATCACATGCTTGGCCCACCTTGAGTTTACAACTTCCAGAATAGCAGGCGTTTGTGTCTTCGCATTGCCCGGCAACCTCTTTGCCGTTTGTGAGAGAGGCTTCGCAGCTGGTATCGCCATCCGCGTTGTATTGGCATCCACAGGCTTGAGGGCTGCATCGCTTCGTGTCGCAATTTTCGTCGGCACACTCACAGAAGTTGGATTCACATTCTTCATGGGCATTACAATCTTCCGCATCGGCCAAATGACATGCGCCCAGGCCGTTGCAGGTCAGATTTCCACAGTCGTGGACAGGGTCGGCGAGATCGTTGTCCAGCGCCCCATCACAATTGCCCTGCTCATCACTAATAAATTTACAACTCGGACAGGCACTGGCGGCGCATACTTTGTTGCTACAGTCGTTGTTGGCACATTCGCAATTTCCGCTGAGACAGGCATTATCATCAGTGCAGGTGCCGCCGTCGGCGAGTTTACAAGAATCGTTTCCTTGTCCGTCACCATCGCAGGCGTGGGTTGTGTTGCAATGGGGGGTTTGCACACCCTCATTGACGCGATAACATACTTTGTCGCCAGCATTAAGCCAGCCGCATGGGTCACAATCCTCAGTGTCGTTGACACAAAAGCGCTCCGCACATTCTCCATCGGCGCATTCACAGGTTCCGCTTAAGCACTGCCCATCATTGTCGCAGGCTTCGCCATTGCCCAGGTTGGTGCCACCACCACCGGGACAAGTGACTGCGTTATCGTAATAGAGTCCTTCAGCGTCGTATTCGCACCCATCCGTACATTCGGCGGGGCAGGGAATGCAGAGCAGATTGGTGTCGGCCGAAATTTCCGTGCCTAAAAGATACCAAACTTGGGCGC
>CAXGWX010000274.1:0-4262 GCA_964013445.1 uncultured Bdellovibrionales bacterium
CTGGATACAAGATGAATTTGGATTTCTTAACAGATTCGGCGGTGATTAATATTATTGTCGCCGCTGCCGACATTCTCGTGGTCAGCTATATCATCTACCGGGTGTTGTTGTTGATTCGTGGAACCCGGGCCCAGCAAATGCTGGTGGGTTTGGGCCTTATTATTCTGGCCTTCTTCGCTTCGAGATTTTTGGGCTTTAAAACGCTCTCCTGGATTCTCGACAATTTTATTTCATCGATTTTGCTGGTGGTTATCGTTGTTTTTCAAAACGACATCCGCCGTGGTCTGCAGCGGGTTGGCCGGCGCAACTTTTTTGGGGCAATGGGGTTTGGACCCGGAACCTTTTTGGCCGATGAACTCATGAAGGCCGCCGAAGTGATGGCCCGAGACCGTACCGGAGCCATTATTCTTATTGAGCGGGAGGCGACCTTAAGCGAGTTGGCAGATACGGGGGTTCGGTTGGATGCAAAAGTCTCCGGCTCTCTATTGGCTCAGCTTTTTGTTACTCCGGGGCCATTGCATGATGGTGCATTGATTATTCAGGGCTCGCGCATCACTGCAGCGGCAGTGTTTTTACCCTTAAGCCAGAATCCGCAACTCAGTCCTTATCTTGGAACCCGACATAGGGCGGCGGTTGGGGCGACGGAAGAGCTTGATGCTTTGGCGATTGTTATTTCCGAAGAGCGGGGACAGATTTCCCTGGCTGAGTCAGGGGTCCTGCATCGCAACCTGGAGCCGGAAAAGCTTAAGAGTATGTTGCAGCAATACTTTGGTGAGCTTAAGGAGGGACAGGCTGCTAAAGACAAACAAGAGCAGCCGCCAACGTCGGCAGGACAAGAGGGAGCTTAAGCCATGGCGGTGCCTATCGTTGGTCGACATTTAAGCTTGAAGCTTTTCTCTTTTTTGGTTTCCTTGTTGCTCTTCTTTTTTGTCAGTGTTGAAAGCGTTACGCCGGTGGAAGTGGACTTCCCTGTTGTTTACGATGTGCCGGACGACATGTTGATTATCGGTAGGGCACCGGCCTCGATTCATACAACTCTGCAAGGGCCCTGGGCCGCGTTTCAGGATTATACCACTAAGGATGTGGAGCCCATTATAGTGCGTCTTGAAGAAGTTGGTCCCGGGGTTTTACGGCATAGGGTTCAGGCGTCGGATATTTTTGCGCCGGCAGGGATGAAAATTATAGCCTTTCGTCCGGCGGAGATTGAACTCACCCTCGATAGAAAATCTGAACGCCTCATTCCTGTGAGTGCGGACTTGATTGACCGGCCGGCTTTTGGTTTTGAGATTGCGGATGTGCGGGTCGAGCCCAAGGCGGTGGCGGTGGAAGGGCCTATCTCTATGGTGCAGACTTTAGATTTTGTTTACACCAGGCCCATTGATATCTCAGGCCGGGAAAATTCTTTGAGCTTAGAGATTGATTTGAAGCCCATGAGTAATCCATTGGGGATGAAGACCAGCAGTGTGCAGGTGCAGATCGAGATTGTCGAGCAATTTGTTGAGCGTACCTTTGAACAGGTTCGGGTTGAATTGAGCAATGCACCGGAAGGAACCCGGGTTTCACCGGAAGCGGTGGTTATCTATCTCAAAGGTCCTCGAAAGGTGCTGGGCACATTGAACGAGAAGGTTTTGGTGGCAAAGGTTGACATTAAGGATGATTTACCGGCAAGTGTTGACCTTTTGGAGAAGACTGTAACACTTGAGGGAGTGCCGGAGCGCACCCTATGGACAGGGTTAGCGCCGAAGGTCAAAGTGCAGTTGCCGAAACGACGTTGATTGTAAGGGGAGTTGGATAATATGAAACGTAAACTTTTCGGTACCGATGGTATTCGGGGAACCGCAAATCAGTGGCCCATGACCTGTGAGATGGCTGTGAGCCTGGGGCGGGCGGTAGCCTATCATGCGTTGGCCGGTGAGCATCGTCACCGCATTGTGATTGGCAAAGATACGCGACTATCCTGCTATATGATGGAAATGGCTTTCGCATCGGGCGTGTGCTCGATGGGGGTCGATGTGTTTTTGGTCGGGCCCATGCCTACCCCGGCGGTGGCATTCTTAACAAAGAATATGCGTGCAGATGCGGGCGTTATGATTTCAGCCAGCCATAACCCTTATCAAGACAATGGCATTAAGATTTTTGCGAGGGACGGCTTTAAGTTGCCCGATGAAATCGAACTTAAACTGGAAACCTTGATGGATGATGACCATGTTGAATCCATTCGGCCAACCAAGAGCGCGGTGGGTAAAGCCTATCGGGTTGAAGATGCCCGTGGCCGCTATCTTTCCTATGTGAAGACGGTTTTACCGGAAAATCTCGATTTTGAAGGGCTGAAAGTCGTTGTCGATTGTGCCAATGGTGCGGCCTATCAGGTTGCGCCACGAGTCTTAGAAGAAATGGGTGCGGAGGTGCACGCCATTGGGGTTGCGCCTAATGGGCGGAATATCAACCTTGAGTGCGGTGCCCTTTATCCGGATAAACTGCGTGACCATGTGCTCGAAAGTGGTGCAGATATTGGCGTGGCTTTGGATGGGGATGCGGACCGTCTGATTGTGGTGGATAATAAGGGCGATGTTTTGGATGGAGACTGTATTCTCGCGATTGGTGCTCAGGAAATGTTGGCGAAAGGCACGCTTAAAGACAGCACTTTGGTGTCAACGGTGATGTCCAATATGGCTCTCGATAAAGTGATTGATAAGCTCGGCGGCAAGGTTGTCCGCACGAAGGTGGGGGACCGCTATGTGGTAGAAGAAATGCGTAAAGGCGGCTACTCGTTTGGTGGTGAGAACTCGGGCCACTTGGTCTATCTTGACCATGCCACCACCGGTGACGGGCTTTTGGCGGCTCTGAAGCTGATTGCGGTGATGCGGGAAGCGGATGCGCCTTTATCTGAAATTCGTAAGGTGCTGCGGCCTTTTCCTCAGTCTTTGGTGAATGTGCAGGTGGCCAATAAAACGCCGATTGAGGAACTCGACAGCGTGCAAAAGGTGATTGAAGAGGTTGAGTCAAAGCTTGCCGGTGAAGGTCGAGTGATGGTGCGTTATTCCGGGACTGAACCGAAAGCCAGAGTCCTTGTTGAAGGACCGGATGCGGGGCAGGCGGAGAACTGGGCGCAGGAAATAGCGCAAGAGCTTGGTCGGGCGCTGGCTTAGAGGAGAACGGGGATGCAGTATCGAGAATTAGGTTTTAGAATCAATTCGGTGGCTCAACTAAGACAGTTTAATGCCACATCCCAACCCGATCCGGTGGCCATAGCCCTTTTGGCGGAGCAGGCCGGCACATCCCAGACGAATGTGCATTTGCGGCAAGACCGAAAGCATATCCAGGAGCGGGATGTACGTATCTTGAGGGATGTTTTGCAGGGCAACCTCAATATTGAGATGGGGCCTTCCCAAGAAATCACCCGCATGAGTCATGATGTGAAGCCTGATAGTGTGACCATTGTACCGGAGATGACCGGTGATGCGATTTTATATCGGGGGCTGAATATTGGCGCCCACCGTGAACAGCTGAAAAAACACGTGCAAAGTTTAGGGGAAGTTGACATTGATGCCTGTTTTTTAATTGAGCCGGATATCGATCAGGTGCGCCTTGCCCATCACCTTAAGATTTCAGGGGTGGAACTTTATACGGGACGTTATGCCCGGTCGCGGGGTGCGGTGGAGAAGGAAAAAGAATGGCAACGGATTGACGATGCGGCGAAGGTTGCTTCGAAACTAGGTATGTGGGTTTCGGTTGGGCACGGTTTGACCTTACAGAATCTACCGAAGGTGGCACAAATTCCTGAGATAAATCAATTCAACGTTGGCCATGCGCTTTTGTGCGGCGCTTTAATTAAAGGTGTGAGCGAAAGCGTGCGGGATTTCTTAAGTATCATACGCGCATGATTTTAGGCTTTGGCACAGACATTGTCGCCACGGAGCGAATACGTGACTTGCTGGGTAAATACGGCGAGCGTTTTACCCATAAAGTTTTCACCGAATCAGAACGGGCCTATTGCGAGAGCAAGGCGGACCGCGGTAGCCATTATGCGGCGCGGTTTGCGGCGAAGGAGGCGACACGTAAAGCGCTTACGGGTTCTCCGCCTTTGAGCTGGCAGGATGTCGAAGTTATACGCGCGGAGGATGGGCAGGTCAGCTTAAAGCTCTTGCGCAAGGCGGCGGAAGTGGCGACGCAGCTCGGCGTTAAGACAACCTTTGTTTCCCTAAGTCATGAGAAGGATATGGCGGTAGCCAGCGTTATTGTCGAAGGCGAGAGATGAAATA
>CAXGWX010000275.1:0-4260 GCA_964013445.1 uncultured Bdellovibrionales bacterium
CATTCATCAAAAACAGAGCCGTTACAATCGCAATAATCTTCCGCGATTCCATCGCCGCCACAGACGCCACATTCGTCGACAACAGCATTGGAGCAATAGGTGCCATCACAACTGGCTATTTCTACACCACAGGTCACTGAACAACCATCACAGCTCTCTCGATTACCATCATCACACTCTTCACCGTACTCCGGCTGCATGTGCCCATCACCACAAAAAGACGTCTGATTGTGTTCTATGACCGTGTCCGCCATACCAAGCACTGAATCGTCTTCTGAATAGATGCCAGCCCCCTGCACCGCATGATTGTAACGAATAAATGAATCTTCAATCTGTACAGTAAACGCTCTTGTGAAGAGTGCACCGCCGGCAATGCTCGCTCGATTGGATTCCAACTCAACGTTTTTTAAAAAAAGCTCGCTTGGCTCAAGAGCAGCTGAACTAGAAACATATATTCCACCGCCTTCATCCGCGACATTATTCTTTACAGAAACGTTTTCAAAAGCGAGTTTTAATTGTGCATTTTCAACAAAGGCTGCAACACCACCAGCATTTGTCTCAGCGCTTGTCGCAACCAAAGACAGATTCTCCAGCGTCAAATCCAGAGCTTGACCACTTAGGAGATCTGCAACACTGAGAGTAACATGACGTTGTCCTGCTGCCGCCACTAACTCGACCTGTTCAGCACCCATGCCTCTAATTTCAACCGCACGCCCAAAGCCAGCCTCTGTCTCACCGCTAAAGTCGAAACTGATACTCTCCTCTAAAAAGTAAGCCTCTGCCGGTAAATCGCTAGGAATTTCAATAAGAGTGCACATCGCATCATGAAAAAAGTTCTCCAAAGCACCGGCCAAGTCTACGCCACCAACGACACAGGGGCCATCATCACTGCTGCTGTGCGCAGCCGTACGCACCATCGCCGTATCAAGACGATTGCCTGGTGCAACACAGGCACAAAGCAGGCTCAAGAGAATAGAAAATGATAACTTAATAATAATTCGAGAAAAAAGATTCACGACGCCCCCAATTTGACTATTGTCCTTACGAAGAGCAATTTGCAGGCCAAAATGGATTAAAGGCAGTCCTTTAATTTCAGCGAGTTACAAAAACCCAAGCAAGTGATGCCTGAGGGTTTTAGGCTACAAAAGTCTGAAAATGTTGCTTTTTAAGAGGAAGAGCGTACAAACGCATCGTCCGCACAGATCGATGCCATATGCACCACATCCCGTACTTCATCTCCGCGCTGCAAAACATGGACCGGCTTGGCCAGTCCGGAGAGAATGGGTCCAATCAGCTCCGCATCCGCCAGGCGCTGCATCAACTTATAAGCAATGTTTGCTGCAGGTAGATTCGGACAAACGAGAACATTAGCAGGCCCTTTGAACTTCATGAAGGGGTAATCATTTTGTATAGACTCAACCAGAGCTGTATCTGCCTGCATCGGACCATCGATCAAGAGTTCCGGGTCAAGCTCATTGACAATCTCAATCGCCTCTTCAATTCTCCGTGTACGATGGCGAGATGTGGAACCAAAGTTAGAATAGGAGAGCATTGCCACTCTGGGCTTGACAAGGAAGTGTCGTGCCACCCTCGATGTTTGAATCGCAATTTCAGCCAAGGTCCGTGCATCGGGATAAATATTAACCGTCGCATCTGAAATGAACATCACTCGCCCCTTGGTCAGGAGCATATAGCAACCAATGACACAGTGGGCTTTTGGCGCCACACCGCAAACTTCCAAACATGGCCGTAAGATGTCTGCGTAGTGCTGCTCTATCCCCCCCACATAACCATCCGCCTCACCCGCTTTGACCATCGCCGCGCCATAATAGATTCTTGAACGCATAGACCGCTTCGCATCAACGAGCGAAACCCCTTTGCGCGCCCGCTCTGCGCATAAGGCCTGTGCATAGGCATTGAGTTTAGCCGGCTCTTTTGAAGGGTCAACGATGGTGCATTCAAAATCCAGATGCAATTCTTTCTTCAAAGCTTCGATACGTTCTGCTTCCCCCAGCAAAATCGGATGGCAAATATCCGCATCCACCAACTCCGCTGCCGCCAAGACAATCTTTTCATGGTCACCCTCAGGGAAAACAATACGGGTCCCCCGACCACGCACCCGGTTTTGTACCGTACGCATGGTCCTGTAGCTCGCTCCTAAACGGGCCTCAAGTTGTTCCTTATGTCGCTCAACATCGTATTGCTCCGGCTTAACTCCAGCGATGCCTTCGTCAACCGCCGCCTGTGCCACCGCAGAAGCAACCCACATCAACACCCGCTCATCGAAGGGTTTGGGGATAATATATTTTTTACCATAGACCAGTTTTTCCCCATCATAGGCCCGTGCCACACTGTCGGGAACTGGCTCCTTGGCTAAGGCGGCTAAAGCATGGCAGGCAGCCATTTGCATCGCTGTGGTCACATCCCGGGCCCGCACATCCAAAGCGCCTCTAAAGATATAAGGGAAGCCCAAAACATTATTCACCTGATTAGGGAAATCCGAGCGGCCGGTAGCCACAATCGCATCATCACGAGCAGCCGTCACCTCATCGGGCATGATTTCCGGTGTAGGATTCGCCAAAGCAAAAACAATAGGCTTAGGCCCCATGGTCTTAATGGCAGCCCCATCCAAAAGTCCTCCACGGGACAGCCCCAAAAACAAATCCGCCCCTGCCAGCGCATCCGCCAACGAACCGGATGCTTCGCCGTGGGCAAACTGGGCCTTATGCTCATTGAGTTCCCCCGCATCCAAACGGGCTTTAGAGATCACACCTTTCGAGTCACACATAATGACATTTTCTTTTTTTACACCAAGAGCCACATAGAGCTTGGCGCAAGCGATGGCCGAAGCCCCCGCTCCACTAACCACCACCCGGATGTCTTCGAGTTTTTTATCTTGAAGTTCAGCCGCGTTCAGCAGTGCGGCCCCAGAAATAATTGCGGTGCCATGTTGGTCATCATGCATGACCGGAATATTTGTTCGCTTGGCAATCTCCCGCTCAATATCAAAGCATTCGGGTGCCTTAATATCTTCCAGGTTAATTCCACCAAAAGTAGGCGCGATACGCACCACCGTATCAATAAATTCCTGAGGGTCCTCCGTATCCACTTGGATGTCAAAGACATCAATATCCGCAAAGGTCTTAAATAAAAGCCCCTTCCCCTCCATCACCGGCTTTGATGCGAGGGCGCCAATATTGCCAAGACCAAGAACCGCCGTGCCGTTGGAAATAACCGCAACCAGGTTTCCTTTGGATGTATACTGATAAGCACTTTCCGGCTTTTCTGCTATCTCTAAACATGGGTAGGCAACACCCGGAGAATAAGCCAAGGTCAAATCGCGTGCGGTGGCATGGGGTTTGGTGGGAACGGTTTTGATTTTCCCCTTTGGCTCCGCCTCATGATAAGCAAGCGCATCCCGCTTGAGCTGTGCATCACCGCCCTTGTTGTCCATGTCCGACCCCCTTTACGAAGTGAAGTCAAACCTAGCCCACTTTAGACTTGGAATCGAGCTTTTTAGGAAGCCCGCTGTGCCCCCGCTTTGAGCTGATCCACCACACTGGGATCCGCAAGGGTACTCACATCGCCAAGATCGTCACTCTCCCCTGCGGCAATTTTACGAAGAATGCGACGCATAATCTTCCCACTTCGGGTCTTAGGTAGGCCTGAACTAAAATGTATCCAATCCGGCGAAGCGATAGGACCAATATCTTTGCGCACCTGACCAACGAGGCTTTGCTTTAAATCATCGTCCGCATTCTGTCCCGCATTCAGAATAACATAAGCGTATATCCCGGTGCCCTTAATTTCATGAGGCGCGCCGACCACAGCCGCTTCAGCCACCGCGTCATGAGCCACCAAGGCACTTTCAACTTCCGCCGTGCCCATACGATGTCCAGACACATTCAGTACGTCATCGACACGACCAGTTATCCAGTAGTAGCCATCCTCATCGCGCCTACAGCCATCACCGGTGAAGTATTTGCCTGGGAACTGGGAGAAATAGGTATCTTTAAAACGCTGATGATCACCGTAGACCGTGCGCATCATTCCTGGCCATGGAAATTCAATACAAAGATTACCGCTAACATCATTGCCTTCGAGTCTTTGCCCTTCATCATCAACAAGGACCGGCTGAATTCCAAAAAACGGCAAGGTCGCGGACCCGGGCTTCAGCGGTGTGGCGCCAGGAAGAGGCGCAATCATCATACCGCCAGTTTCAGTTTGCCACCAGGTATCGACAATCGGGCAGCGGCCTTC
>CAXGWX010000276.1:0-4222 GCA_964013445.1 uncultured Bdellovibrionales bacterium
TTTCCCATATAATTGACTGTACGCATATTTTCGCTGCATTTGGGGCAGATGACTTGGTGCTGGTCTGCCGCATCCGGCATGTCGTCCGAGATACGGGCTTTCATGGCCTCCACGTCTTCGCTGCTAAATTGTACTTGTCGCTCTTCCAAGATCGGAACGATTTCTTCATAGTCGAGCCAAACTCCAGTGCATGTTTCGCATCGATCGATTTCGACACCTTCGTAGCTTTCTGTGTGGCAGGGCTTTTGGCAGCGTGGGCAGTTCATAATGTGTTTCCTTTGTTTTGACGACCAGTCAATATGAGCAATATAGGATGTAAAAAGTTCGTGATGCAAGGCGTGGATTTACTAAAATGAAGTGTATTTTTTGCTTCTTTGAGATGCGACTTGCCAAGTCTGATTCTTCTATATAATGACCATTGCCGTGCGAACTCTATTGCTTTTCAGTTTTGTCCAGATTCTTTTCTGCATCTCTTGCGGTCAGGTCAACTATACGCCCGACGGCAGTGATTTTGAGCGCACGGAAAATGATAATGAAAACGAACCCACCATACCCCAAGAGCCTATTGAAGTGCCTGCGTCCTGCGCCAACAACTATCAGGCGCCGGCCGAGCTTTGTGAGGAAGTAAGCTCAGTGTGTTGTGGCCCGCAGCGGGCGGTGATTAAGGATGTGCTGGATGGTGATACGGCGCGCTTAGGCGATGGCACAACCATACGCTATCTTTTAATCAACAGCCCCGAAATGAACACCAGCAACGACAGCGATCCTGAATGCTATGCGCAGATCGCCCGGGATTATAATGCGCAACTGGTGCTCAATAAGGAAGTCGTTTTCGAGTATGACGAAGAATGCACCGATCAATATGGGCGGCTTTTGGCCTATGTGCGGGTGAATGAAGGCTTGGTCAATCAGCTTATGTTGGAGAAAGGATATGCGGAGCTATCCTATTTCGCTCCTAACGATGCCTGTAAGGACGAGTTTGAAAGCAAAGAAGCTCAGGCCAAGAATAATGATCTAGGGCTGTGGGGCGCCTGCGATTAAGATTTCTCTTTGAGTCGCTGCATATAAGCCATGGCTGTTGGAATAAACTCCGGGTTCATGACCGCTTCGATAAAAAGTTCCGTATCCAAATCTTTAGGGTAGGGTGTACTCTTTTGTGCCGCAATAAATTGTCGCTTACTTTGTTTTAAGACCATGGCCGGCTTGGCGCTGAGTTCTTGGATTAATTTTTGCGCTTCCTCTGGCCCGCCGCCGTCTTGGGTGCAGCGATAGAGGAAGTTGTTGTGGGTAAAAATTTCGCATCCAAAACGCCGAGCGCTCAACACCAAGTCCTTGGTCAGCGCGCTGCCCAATTCTTCCACCAGCAAGGGCACGCCGTCCCAAAGCAAAGGAATACCAATATCCACCTCCGGCAAGGAAAATACCGTATCTTTATCAGCAATGCGAAAATCACAGGCGGCGAGTATTAAAAAGCCGCCACCAATGGCGTAGCCGTGAACGGCGGCAATCGTGATGGCCTTAAGGTTTTTAATGGCCGCAATGGCCTCAGCCCCTAAAAGGGCACTTTGTTTGAGCATATCTTCCGGGGCGAAGCTTGCATCCATGCCTAAGGCGGCAAAGCTCTTTAAATCAAAGCCAACGCTAAAAGCCTTGCCTGCGCCTTCGACGAGGACAAAACGTATTTGATCGTTTTCGTTGAGAGTTTTGCAGGCTTCGGCAATTTCGCTGAGCATGGTGGGGCTTAAGGCATTGCGCTTTTCTGGGCGATTTAGGGTGAGGCGGGCGATATTGCCGTCGAGAGCCAATGTAAGAGCTTCATAGGTTTCCACGGCTTATCTTAAACATGGGCTTGGCGTGGAGACAAATCATTTTCGGCAAGCCTGAGAAGAAAGCTTGAGGAAATCGTCTATTTTGGCCCCTCGCGTATATTTCTTTTAGCTTCGTTTGGCACTAAGAATAAGCGTCAAGCCCAATGGAGCTGGGCAGGCGTTTTCAATGTACATAAACCAATTTCTTAGGAATGTCCGTATAACTTTGCTGCGAAAATTTTCCTTATAGCGAAAAGAGTCGTTCACGGGGCGTTGCATTAGTCGCTCTAATACAAAGGTTGGTACAACACCCAGCATATTCCAATACCGCAACTTTATATCAGTTAAGCCAGCATTTTGTGCGAGAGATATGAGCTGTTGTTTGTTGTAGCGGCGGTAATGACCCAGGGCCACATCACGTTTGCCAAAAAGAAATGGTATTGCGGGCACGGTAAGGATGAGTTGTCCTTGGGGCTTTAAGAGGGTTGCGAGCTGGGTGAAGGCCTCATGATCGTTTTCAATGTGCTCCAGACAATCCATGGATACAACGTTATCAGCATAGAGATTTTCGCCGACGATGGTTGTAAGGGTGGCCTGGCGGACTAAATCCGTTGCGATGCCTTCTTTGTTAAATGCCGCTTGGGTGGATTGAATAACAAACTCATCGTGGTCAATGCCTAGGACCGGGATGTCATTGGCATGGCAGTGACGCACAAAGGTGCCGTTACCACAGCCGAAATCTAAAACATTACCATGACGTAAATTTGACTGAATAAGATGACATAGTGACTTTATACGAAAGTCTTGTTTGGCGTTTTCCGAGAGGCTCTTTTGCTGTTCCTGCAGGGGAGTTTTGGCTTTTACGATCATTTTATGGGCTCGATCCAGACTATGTGTCAGAGATATTCGGACCCCAACCAATCTCGATGGGGTTAAGAATAAATGGTTTGAGTTTACAAGTATATTTCATATGCTCAGAGAGTGTTTAAATTTTCCTTAAAAATCAAGGGAATAAAATAATAAACGTTTAAGCGTTTAAGCTAATGAAGGTTTTAAGGGTTGGCTTCTGAAGTCAACCAACGTTTTCACACTTCATGGCTCGCTAGCCTCTGTGGTTGAGATGTCAAAGAAGCTGTGCCGTGAGTCATGAAAAGGCCAGTTTTTTGCCTCGGCGAGATTGGCCTTTTAAGATGGCAAGAGTTCAGAGGAGAAAAAGCATGGCAGATACATTAGAGACAAAAGAGCAGCATATTCGTGGACCACTGGCGGCACGGTCGTCCCAGAAGACGGAAGGAGGCAGCCAGCCCCTTTCGAAAAGAGCCCAGTTACGCCTTGAAAAGCGCTTAGAGGGCTTGCACCAGGAGATTCACGAAGGCCGTGCGGGGCGCTATCGGGTGGGCAAGATTAAACCGACCCGCCAAAGCCGCGCTATGGTGACCCGTAAGGATGGCAGTCAGAAGCGCCGCCTGACGGTATATTTACCTCCCAGCACTTTTCGCGAGCTAAGCTTTCATTGCTTCGATCTGGAGCAAAACATATCCGATGTGGTCAGCGAGGCGGTCGAGCAGTGGCTTGATTCGATGCAGTAGACTCGAGTTAACTCCGATAAGATAACTCTGTTGTTGTAGTCTCGACGCATGCTCTCTTTTCAGCCTTGCTTGAACATGTTAAGGGGAAGCTCATGTGGCTTCGACTCAAAGAAAATGATGGCGACCAAGTGCGAGAAATCGAAGCTTTTCTGGCGCAGCAAAACCTTTCTTTCGAAAAAATGGATCTGGCCAAAGAGATTCTCTATCGCTTGGATTTAGGCAGCAAGAGCCTCGAGAACCTTGAGTTCCCCGCATCTGTGGATGTGTTGCCTGGCGAGAACCCCTACCCTTTGGTCAGCTTAGAGGCAAAGCCAGAACGCACCCGTATTGTCTGTGGCGCCCATGAAATTGGACCGCAGAAGCTGACCCTTATTGCCGGCCCCTGCGCGGTGGAAACACCGGAACAGATTCAGGCCAGTGCCGCCCTGGTGGCCAAGGCTGGCGGTCATATTTTGCGCGGCGGTGTTTTTAAGCCCCGTACTTCTCCCTATGCTTTTCAGGGCTTAGGTGCGGAGGGCTATCCGCTCCTGGCGCAGGCCGCCCGGGCACATGGTCTCTTAAGTGTGAGCGAAGTGATGGATGTAGAGCAAATCCCGCAAGCTGCCGAGTATATCGATATCCTGCAGATCGGTTCACGCAATATGCAAAACTACAGCTTGCTCAAAGCTTTAAGCAAAGTGCAAAAGCCAGTGCTTCTTAAGCGGGGCAGCGCCGCCACCCTGGAAGAATTTTTGCTGAGCGCCGAATATATTCTCGCCGGCGGCAATGAGTCGGTGATTTTATGCGAGCGCGGCATTCGCACTTTTAGCGCTCATCAACGCCATA
>CAXGWX010000277.1:0-4185 GCA_964013445.1 uncultured Bdellovibrionales bacterium
TAGGGAGCAGAGACGTTTAGTCGAGTAGGCGAGTGTCGGAAATCCGCATTCATCCACTTTGTTCTAACCTCTGACAAGCTGCAGACCGATCCGTAGTAAACGTTTTTGCTTCGGATTAATCAGCTCAAAGAAGGCCGGGGCCGTTGTTCGTTGCGGAGCCAGTGGAGTTTTGCCCAGGCCAATGGCCTGTCGATCGCGCACAATGGCCCAGGGTTTGCTTTTGATTTGGTAAGTAATGCCCTCCACACCAATGCTGTAAACCAATTCAACCTTTTCAAAGGCGAAAGAGGTGCCGACACAATCGAATCGAATGGTTCCTCTGCTTGTTCGCGGCTGAATCTCGGGTGTGCTCTTCACACCGTTATGCTCAATCGAACATACGGAATCGGCCACCACCTTAATCATGGTCCCCTCCCCTAAGCCAAGCTCTTCGAGGGATTGGGGTTCGGTTCCAAAACCTGTGACCATCGTTTCTCGGGTTTGGTTGGGAACGAGAAGCTGGCCTACGGCTCTGCGGACCCCTTGTGGCCATTTGTGAAAATTACCTGAGAGAATTTCCAGGGCTCGATGCGTGGTTCGCACTTCAAGGGGTTTGACAATGCTGAGTTTAAGAAAGGTCTGTCCTTTGAGCTTCTTTACTTCCGCCTGTAATATATCCGCGCCGCCCAAAGCCATGCCGATTTCCCTTAAGCACACCACATCGGAACAACCCAATTGATCTTTGACCTTTTCCACCCCCAAAACCGCATTGATTTCGCCGAAGCTCAAAACATCATACTCTGCGAAGCGACTCATCTCTTGTACCAAAAGCATTCCAACCAAATCCCGACTCTCAGCGTTGAATGTATGTGAGAGTACGGGGGCAACAAAAAGACGTGACTTGCCTTCAACCTCAGCAAAATAGAGCGGCTCCAGGCCCGGACGACTGGCCTGTAAAGCAACCGTCATAAGAAAAACCATAGAGATCTTCGCTACAATTTTCACCATACGGCTTTCTCCAAGAGTATAGAGCCTTGGCGGAGCAAAGAACTCCACCCACACCTCAGGGTAAGATTTAAAAGTATAGGAGAAAAAAAGAAGATTTGACTGTGACCAGGATCACAAGGTTGTTTTTTTATAAAAAACGGCTGTTTTCAATATGAAAGCCCGGGATTGAGTCGCTGCTACACCGCCTTGCCTTCGCACCCAAGAACACCAAGGCCCAACAGCTCAACACCCTGGATCTAAAACATCGGCCCAGTCACACCACATATTGGGCGCCGGCGGCAGTCCCATGGTCTGCGGCATATCCTGCTTAACGAAATCGTAAAAGACAGCCTGGCGGATTTTGTTTGACCCATTACCACTCGCATTGTGCCCAAGTCTGTGGTGCCAAAAAACAACATCGCCAGCTTGCCCTGTAATTTCAAGAGGAGAAACTTCAGCGTCAATTTGCGCATAAATATCATCATAGTCGGCTGACTTCTGATCACCGTAGCGGGATTCAAAAGCGTAATAGAACTTTTTGTGACTCTTCGGCCAAACCGTAAATCCCCCGCCCCTGGGCGCAACTTCATCGATATAACCTAAAACACCCAAATGACTTGCATAGGCGTCCAAATGTGGCTTCATTTTTGGCACCGGCACTTCGCCAAAGGGAAGAGTACAATAGATACCTCGAACAGAATCCGGCTCTTGAATCATTCCTTTTCCCAGAAGCTCTTGAGCAAAAGTCCAAACAGAAGGGTTCTTCGGCAACAGCTCCACCATCCACGATTCTTTTCCTGGTTGGCGATAAAGCCAGCGAAAACCGCGACGAACATTCTCACCATCCCGCGATTCCTCATCTTCTCTAAAAGGTCCAACCCAAGTCCTTGGGTCATTTGCTGAGCGTCCAGGAGGCGCGCCCTCCCACAAACGAGCACGGGCACGAGCCATCAGGTCCGAATCTAAAACTCTACGTTTGATGAGGTAGCCATTTTCGCGAAAAAACTGGATATCCTCTTTGTCTAATCCCATCAGGCCTTCTACTCGAAGATATCAACGGGACAAACTTTGGGAAACATCACCTTTTCCTCTATGAGGAATGTTTTGTCTTGTGTTGTCAGCTGAGAACATAAGGCCGCAGACAACTCCACCAGGTGACGCATCATATGACACATTTCAGTATCCGGTCCGTGAACATCCCCTGTTGCCCCCAAATTGTCATGATGACAACCGCCGGCACAAACGTATTTAGCATAGCAGGTTGAACAACTGTTCGGATTACCCTCGGCCGACGCCGTTTTGTGAAAGGTTTCTCGCTCCAGATCTTCCCCAAAAATACTACCCAGTTTCATATCCTTTGTCCCCACCAATCGATGACAGGGATAGACATCGCCTGAAGAGGAAACCCCTACATAATGGCGACCAGCGCCACATGGGAAAAATCGTTTCTCGTGGTTACTAAACTCCTGGGCAAAACGAATGATTTTCTTTGCCCAAGTGCCCGTATCCTGCAGGGTTCGTAGCGTTTCAACATCACCCGTTTTGATCGCCTCTCTGATCTCACCGGCTTCCCGGTATGCTTTATCACGCATATTATCGAAACGTCGCTTCTCCGCATCCGCATCCGGCTTTTTGCCAAAAAGAGATGGTGAGGCGACAGTTAGATAAGTTGTTTTGAAACCAAGATCCCGAAGGCCCTTCTCTGCATCCGCCGTATCCCGGTCATCCACAATTGTTCCGCGGCAGGAGGTTTCAGGCAATACCCGAAGCAACTTGCGAACCTTAGGCGCCGTCATTTCATAGGTGCCTTTTCCGTTCGGCAATGGGCGTTGCTTGTCCTGTATTTCCTTGCTGCCGTCCATGCTCACTGTCGGATAAATATTATTATCTTTTAAGAAGGCAATACGTTCATCGTCGAGCAACGAGGCATTTGTCGTCACGCTATAATCCACCGTCTTATTGAATTCCTTCGCACGTGCATTGGCATATTCAACAACCTGCTTCATTACCGGGAAGTTTAAAAATGGCTCACCACCAAAAAAGACAATCCCTACTTTCTTATCATCCTTCGATTGCACCATCAGCCAATCGACCGCTTTCGCCGCAGTATCGGCGGTCATCTTTCCACGGGAGCCGTAGGTTCCCCCCACCGTTCCACCTTCTTCGGCGCCATAGCAATAAACGCAATTGAAATTACAATCCTGAGTAACGAAAAGAGCTATCTTCATAATCGTCACCGGATCTTTGACTTCCGTCTCGGCTACTGGCAATTCGTGGTCGAGCAACTTGAGCGAGCGAAGCTCTATGAGGCTTTCTGGCAACAAATCATCGACCGAGCCGGTCTCAGCCTGCCTGACCAAAGATGCAGTTTCTTCATTAATATCAAAGGCTTCCATCTCATCCGGAACGATGAGACAAAAACCATGATCGTGCTCGAAGAGGTGATGCGGGTTAAGATCCATAATTTAGACTACACTCCGCACTTAATTAGCAAACACACTCGCCTTCAGAACCGCTGCTGTCACATTGAAAACCGCCACGCCCAAAAGAACCTGCCGAGGCGATGCTACTGCTGCCAAGAGATTTTCGGGCCATATCAAAAAATCGATTGCCACCACCGGAGACGGCGGCGCCACCAGCAACACCATCGAGTTCATCCTCGTCGAGTTCTCCTTCGCCGCTAAACCCCATTGCTGCAGTGTCTAAGTCTTCTTTGCTAAACTCGAAACCCTGTTCTTTAACCAAAGCGGCCCGCTCATCTCGAGATGCGGCCTCAACAACACTCTGAGCATAAGCCTCATCCGACTTCATTTTAGCCAAAAATTCTTTTGCAGATTCAACAGACATAGCGCCCCTCCAGATTAGTTGTAGAACAGTAGATCCCCGGAATACTCCAAATTGTAATCGATAAGAAATAGGCTGTCAAAGGAGGATTTGGCAGATTTCATCACCCCACAACAGAAAATGGATCACGAGCAAGCCCTAAGTCAATAATGGGCTGGAATTAAGCTGGGAGGGAAGGATTAAGGCGATAGCGGTACGAGCCGGTTAGGGAGACTTCGTGCGGGTCCGCGATGACCGAAGTCTGAAATCCGAAGTCTGAAGTCCGATAGCCGATAGCAAACGGTTTTCAACATATTTTCAATCACTTATCATCCTCTTTGTCCCTCTCCCCTATTTTTGTCAGAGGTTTGGGCTAGTATCTTGGCTATGAAATGG
>CAXGWX010000278.1:0-4123 GCA_964013445.1 uncultured Bdellovibrionales bacterium
AAAAGGAATGTTGCTGAGGGTCTCCTCTGTTTCCGGTGCCAGGTTATTGCTAAATAAATCTCCCTGAATAGAGTGTTGTAAACCCAATTGTTTTTCGAGTTCCGCTTCTGTACCTTGTGAGCGCCGAAAAGATCTCTTGAGAATAAAACATAATTCCGCAGCAATTAGCGCTGTGCGTTCCAGTAAACGCATAGATTCATCCGTGCCGATATGAGCGAGGTGGGATTCGATAAGGTTGAGTTGTTCATCAGCGCGGTCATGATATTTAAAAACCGACTCATTTAAAGCCGAGTCTTCAAGACGCTTACGCATTTTGTTGAAGGGAAGCAGGTCAAAGATTTTCTTGATATCTTGCTCGAGCCCGGACAAAGCGAGTTCAATTTCTTGGGCAAGGGCAGGTTTACTCGTGGCATATTTGCGTATTTCATTGAAGAGTTCGCTGAATCGCTTTTCTGAAACGGTGTAGCCGAAATGTTGCGCGGCAACGTCGTCGAGGTCGTGGGCTTCATCAAAGATAATGATATCGTGACCCGGCAGGAGTCCCACATCATCTCCGAGTCTGCTACGAAGTGCGAGATCGGCAAAATAGAGGTGATGATTGACGACGATAAGGTCAACATTTTGCGCTTGACGGCGCATCTGGGTGACAAAGCATCGCTCGTAATCGATGCATCGCTGGCCGAGGCACTGTTCAGAGTTGGCGCTGAGGTTTCTCCATATTGGAGCATCGTCGGGAAGTGAGGAGAGGTTTGCCCGGTCACCGTCTGGCGTGGTCTCACGCCAGTCAAGAATAGATTTTAGCTCTGTTTGATCAAGGTTGAGATTGAGTTGCCGTGTCCATTCATCGGTTCGAAAATGACATAGGTAATTCGTTCTCCCCTTCATGAGTTGATATTCGACTTTTCTGCCAAGAGCGTTTTCGAGAAGCTTTAGGTCTTTATTGAGCAGTTGTTCCTGCAGATTTTTTGTGCCCGTAGAGACGACAACTTTAAGTCCACTGCCAATGGCGGGTGCAAGGTAACCCAAGCTTTTACCTGTGCCCGTGCCTGCTTCGGCAATCAGGGGCTCATTATTCTCAATAGCCTCTGCGATGTTTTGCGCAAAAATATTTTGCTCTTTGCGCTCCTCATATCTGGGCATCGCTTCAGCCAAAGGACCATCTGGCGAAAAGAAATGGTCGACCCATGTGCGTAGATTTTGTTGTTCCATAAACTTAGAGCCGAAATTCTTCCGGTTGATTTTCTGACTGACTTGGCGCACTGGGGGCTTGTTCAATAAGTTCCTGCTTTTGGCGTGATTCATTGATTTGGTCCAAGCCGATAATTTCAATGGGAACAGGAATAAATGTCAGCACGAAAAGGATGAGGGCAAAGATTGCATTGCATTTTTGTCCCAGGCTCAAAGGTTTTGCTTCATCGAGTACAGGAGGGTGCCGTAAGCCAAAGAGGAGCAATAGTATGCCCCAAAAGATCCAAATCATACCTTTGTCCGTGCCCAAATAAAATCCGATTCCAATAAGTGTTAGAACAATGATGCGAGAGATCAATTCCTGCCAACGCCCAAATAGAGAGTAAGCCACATGACCACCGTCGAGTTGGGCTGCGGGAATAAGGTTCAAGGAGGTAACAAACAATCCAACCCAGCCTGCAAAGGCAACCGGGTGCAGTAAAACATCAGAACCATTTGGGGAAAAATGATTTTCAAGAAATGAGAAGAGAAGTGATGAGCCAAACCAGAGCTGACCCGGTTGCATCTGTTCAGGATTTATTGGCAGGGAATTCGCCAAGCCCCAGGCGGCGGCAGGAATAGCGAGGATGACTCCGGCATAGGGACCCATGACAGCGACGTTAAGAAGATCTCTCCTTGATTTCGGTTGTGAGCGCATCAGGATGATGGCGCCCAGTGTACCGAAAATAGTTGGTGCTGGTATAAAGTAAGGCAAGCTTTGGTCAACCCCGTAGCGGCGAGCGGTTAAGTAATGGCCCATTTCATGGGCAAGAAGAATTGCCATAAGGGTTGCGGCAAAGGGCAGTCCATCAAGCAATCGTTCTGGGTTGGCCAAAGGCCCAGTGATGAGATCCGTAAGATCTTCTCCCGGTTTGGCCTGAATTTGTGACCACATGGCTGAAATAAAGGTAAGTGTAAAAAGCGAAAGGTGTAAAAACCAACCTTGTTTTGTCTTTTTCTTTTCGGCCCGTGGGCGTTTGGGAGGCGGGAGGTGTGGGTCGTTGGCCGATAGAATTTCTGGGTCCCAGCTCATAAAGTGCTTTCTTGATCGTCTGAGTCATCAGGTTGCCATTGGCGAATTGTTCGATCCTTAATGGTTAAAACAAAGAGCTCTTTTTCTATCTCACCATTTTCTTGAAATTGCATTTTTGCACTGACCCCTGCGTAGGGTTTTGCCTCTAATAATGCAACGCGCAGTTCTTTTCGCGTTTGAGGCTTTTTATTTTGCAGGATTGTTAAGAGCCAGCCTGCGGTGTCGTAGGCTTGTGCCTCGCTTAAGCGGGGCTGAATACCAAGTTTCTCTTGAAAAGAGCCGACAAATTCCTGAACCTCCGGTGCGGGCCGGTCTGCAAAATAAGCGTCAACAAAAATGGCGTTTTCACAATATTTTTCACAGGAGCGTAGGGTCAGGGATGAATTCCACGTGCTGGCACCCATGAGAACCACTGGCTTAATCTCTTTTTGCTTGGTGGTTTTGCGAATTGTTTCCAGCTCTTTTTTATCTCGGGTTAGGACAATATCTTCAAAAACAATGGCTGGGGCAATCAATCCAATATTTTTGCCGGAGTCGGGAATAATGATTCCATCAAAATCAATGACTGGGTTAAGCCTTTTAAGGAGTCGTTCTATCTCAGTCTTTGTACGTTGTGGACTTAATTGCCGGGCCCGTATGGCGCGAACACCGTCGATATACTCGGTGCGTGCGGCGCGAAAATATCGCCCAACAAGTCGGCGTATAGGGTTTTGGAATGTTGTCGCATTATGTTCGTAGGTTTCAAAGCCACGGATCTCTCCTTGATTTTGATTCACCTCATCCCAAAAGGCATGACTAAAGGATTTGCCATATCGGCTGCGCGGAGCAAGGACCGCAAAATTTTTCATGCCTAATTTTTCAAATGCCACTTTGGCTAGACCAGAAGCCTGTGCTTCTACGGTCAAGGCAGTGCGAAAAACCCAGCTGCCCAGTTCGGGAATGCCTTCGCGATGTGAAAGGCTCAAAATAGGGAGACTTAACTCTTCGGCCTTAAGTGCGGCGCTGTAAGCTTCTTGTGAAAAGAGCGGGCCAATAATGGCTAGAACATGCTCATCCATAACCAGCTTTTCTACCGCTTTCGCGGCTATGGCCGCACTTGCCTGGGTGTCCTCAAAAATAAGGCGGTAGGTGTTTTGGCCTGCAAAAGCCATTTCGAGGGCCGTTTTGGCGCGGTTGCCGAATTGTTTGTAGCGGCCGCTTAAGGGCAGGAGTACGCCAATGGACTGGGATGAGGTTTTAAAGCGTTTTTTCAGTCGTTCGATGAGGGCCTGCGAGCCAATCGCAAACTTATTCTCGGGATATTTTTCTTTTATTTCCTGGAGTAATTCCTGGGCCGAAGAAAAGTTTCTGGAGTGATAATAGATTTTTGCCAGACGAAAAGCCACATATGGCTCAAGAAAGGCCCACTCTTCTTCGCCTTGCATTTCATTCCAGAGAGATTTGGCTTCAGCCAGGGAGAGTCTGCCCGCATAGTCTTTTGCTTGTGCTGTGGCATTTTTCTTTTGGGTTGCATCGTTTGTTTTTAGGCGTGCTTCCACATAGGAGTCGAGGGCAACCCGTACCTCGCCTCGCGCACCCCGGGCATCGGCAAGAAGGATTTCGAGTCGGGTTTTTTCTTCTTCGTTCTCCACCGTGCTCACAAGGTTGTCGAGCATGGGGATCGCATCCTTGTACCGGCCGACCTTAAGCAGTAGCTCAGAATAGGTTGTTCGCGCTTTGATAGCGCCCGTAAAGGTTGGGCGGTAAAAAAGAAGTCGTTCGTAGAGTGTGATTGCCTCGGAGATATTGCCGCTGGCATGGGCTGCCTGGGCTTTTTCCAGGAGCACCATTGCTCCTGCTGCTGTTGATGGGTATTGCTCAGCC
>CAXGWX010000279.1:0-4100 GCA_964013445.1 uncultured Bdellovibrionales bacterium
CCTTTTAAAGCACTCTGCAAAATACAAGCACCGGAAGTAGAACCAAAACCAAAAGAAGAAGCGGAGCCTGAGCCAGAGCCGGCACCAGAACCGCAGGCCCCCTCTGATGCAAAAAATGAGGACCAACCCGCAAAAGCTCCAGCACCGAAGGAAGCTCCTCAAAAGACAACGGAAGCTGCCAAGGATGAAGCGGTTAGCGAGAGCATCGTCGCCACCGAGCCCCCTGCCCCTACTGAACAAAGTGCCGCTGCCAGTGCTTCCGTAACCATACCATCAACACCGGAACCCCAAAGTGAGCCACCGAAAGAACAAGCGCCCGCCCCCCAAGAGCCGGCGGTTGAAATCATTGCCCCCCAGGCAGATCCGGAAACTGCTGCCGTGCCTTTGGTGAATGCGCCGGTGGAAGGAATAGAAACCGTGCTTCCACCCGAATGTGAATGCAAAGAAGATTTGCCCCAGGATCCACGGGACGGTGCTTATTTCGGCCTTGGCTTTGGGCTTGGTGGAGCTGACTTTCTCAAAGCGGCGGTCGCCAATGGCTCAGCCGTGCAAGTTAATATGCGCTTTGGTTATGCTTTTAGCAACCAATGGCTCCTGGGTGCGCGGATGCAGCTGATCAACCAATTTAGTCAGTGGAAGGAAAACAAACCGATCAGCGCCGGCATCTCAACCATTCTGCTCGATACCCAGATTTTTCCTCTCGCCGACTTGGGATTTAATATAGAGCTTGCCGGGGGATGGACATCCGTCGCGAAGTTTAAGCGTCTTACGGATATCGAAAAGACCACGTTGCCGACAATTTCCAGCCTTACCGGTGAGGGACCGGCCTATGCTTTTGCACTGGGCTATGACTTTGCAAGTGAAACGAATGCGGTTTTTGGGCTTTCAGCCCGCTACGATGGAGCTGCCCCAAAAGACATCAACCCAATCCATGGTGGTTCTTTAAACTTTTCCCTTAATTGGTACTAAGCGTATTTAAACCGCGGTGCTTATAGAGCACCATATCAAAGTGCGGAAAAGTGAGTATCTCACGATAGTATTGTAAATCCATATTCTTTCTCTCACTTTTGCGATTGATTTCTTTAACATTCGTCTGATTGATCAAAATAAAATCATAGATGGGCGTGTCTCTGCGTTTATAGAGTGGTTCCAGCCAATCTAACCCATAAAAATCCCGGTAAAAGAGAAAAGACGCGTGCTGGTAATAGGGAACAACAAAAGTTAAACGGCGCTGCGGTGGCGGCAATTCCTGAAAGTTTTGAGCAATCGTTTTAATGGTGCTGTTGTCGGGCCACTCCCAATAAATTTCCATGTTGATGCTTGAAAGCCAATAAGAATTAAAAAACAAACAGAGGCAGAGCAAGGCCGCACGGGCACTCTTAAATGCCCGGAAAAGACCTGTCGATAAAAGATAATCGAGACCATGAAAGCACATCAGGAAAAAAAGAGGAAACCACGGCAGCCATGCTCTGTTGCGCAAGAACAATGCGCCCAGAAATTCACCATGCACAAAGGCTCCTATGATGCTCACAAGCCAAAGCGCAACATAAACAACCGCAGGTGACGGCCGTCGTGTTACCATACTCTCGAAACGAATGATCTTTAATACCACAAAAATCAAAGCGCAAAATAATCCGAGGAGCAACAAAGCAAAGGGTAACGAATAAAACACCTCTTCCCTAAGCGCATTAAAATTCCCTGAGAGCCACGGTTTCAAAGCTTCCGCGCTAAAATCCGGGTAGCCCATAAAATCGAGGTGCCCCTGGGGCAAATAGAACAAGATATGGCCGAATGAATTTAAGCTTTCAAGAATACCCTGCTCACCCCAGAAAAAACTACCGGCCACGAGATATTCAAAACTCCAAAAATATACGGCTACAACAACCAGCACCTGTGGCAGAATAAAGACTAAAATTTCCTGCACACAATTTTTTACTCTGCCGAAAAACAAATAGCCAAAGAAGACAATATTGACCGAGAGGATGAGATAAAGAGAAAGGGGTATGGTGCCAAAGGCGCACCCCAAAAGCACACCCGCCAGCAAGAGCTTGCGACGCGCCTGTCCCTGCTCAAAAGTCCGCATACAGCTAAAGAGCAGCGCAATCGCTCCATATAAAAACGTATTCATTAAGGTATAGCCCCGTGCCAGAGCTGCAAAATCCAAGATATAGGGATGTAAAGCAAAGCTGGCTAAGCACAACACACGTAAAACCATGCTCTTGATGGAGTTTTCGAGCAACGCTTTAAAAACCAGAAGAAGGCAGAGAAAACTCAAGAGAGAGGGCAAGCGCAAAACAAACTCATCAAGCCCAAAAACCAAGACACTAAAATATGTAAACAAAGAGTGCAGAATATGGTTGGTTGGAAGATGGTAATCCTTCCAGATTGTCGTTAAGCCCTTAGAAATCCATTCGTTATAAGCCCAGGCCTCATCCGTCGTTAGCGAGGCAAGTTCGGACTTGAGGCCGGCGATAAACACCGCAATGACAATGATGCCATAAGCCAAAAGCTGAAAAATCTTTTCTTTATCCTCTTTTATTTGCATTAAGATGTTCATGTCGTTATGGGAAAGATCTTGTTCAGGAAAAGGTCATATCAATAAAATGAATCGCAGTCATGGATAATTATGTTAAAGCCCTTGGGCTAAATGAATTTATGAACCGCAACCAACAAGCGGTGGTCAAAATTGACAACAAGCAATTGGCCCTTATCAAAGGCCAGGACGAAGAAATTTATGCCATCGATAACCGCTGTCCTCACGAAGGGTTCCCTTTAAGTGAAGGCACAGTCGATGGAAAAAACTACCTCACCTGCAATTGGCATAATTGGAAGTTTTGTCTGAAAACCGGTGACTGTGTGATTGGTGGTGACGATGTGCGCACCTATCCGATCAAAGTCGTGGATGAACAGATCTATGTCGATCTCAGCCCGGCCCCACTCGATCAGATTGAAAAGCGCATTATGAAGGGCTTACGTACGGCCTTTGAAAAGCGCGAATACGGCCGTATCGCCCGCGAGCTCGCCCGCCTGCACTACAGCGGCATCGAACCGATTAAGGCCATCGAGTCGGTCATTCTTTGGTCCGCCGAACGTTTTGAGTATGGCATGACCCACGCCTATGCAGCCCTTACGGACTGGCTTTGGCTGCACGACCAAAAGCAAGGCCAACTCGAAGAGCAGCTGATTTGTCTGACCGAAGCCATCGAGCACGTCTCCTTCGATGCCTTAAGGCGCCCACTCTACCCTTTCGATACAAGTGTGGCCCCATACGAAAGTCAAAAATTTATCCAGGCCATTGAAGAGGAAGAAGAAAGCCAAGCCATGGCTATGCTAAACAGCGCTTTGGCAGCAAATATCTCCTTAGATATTCTGGAAAAGGATTTTAGCAGCGCCGCCTTGATGCACTACAACGATTTTGGCCACAGCCTCATCTATGTTTACAAAACCTTTGAGCTGGCCAGGCGGTTTTCTACCGATGCCTCCGCCGCAGTCTTGCGCTGCATGCTGCGTTCGCTTTGCTATACCTCCAGGGAGGATTTGATCCCTGAATTCCGCGAGTACGCGGAGCGCCTTACAACCTTCAAAGAAAAGTTGAGCCTCGACAAAGAACAAGACATCGGTGAGAGCCTAAACGCCAAGAACCCAAGTGAGGCCATGGACTGGCTGAGCAACCTGGATAAAGCGCCGAGCTACGAAAATCTTTTTGACTATTTGCTCTATAAGAACGCCCAAAACTTTTGTCTCTACGACATCAACATGCAGTATGAGACCCAGAATAATGTTTCTCATAATATTGGCTGGCTGGATTTTACTCACGCCATCACCTTTGCCAACGCGGTGCGCTTTCAATGCCTTAAATTCCCGGAGCTTTGGCCCGCCGGCCTCATGCAGATGGCCTGCTTTTATGGACGTAACGCCAGCTTCATCGACGAAGGCCATGATGCGGAACAATGGATTGTCGAAGACTTTGAAGCGTTTAAAAAAACATGCATTGAAAAAATTCTCGACCACGGCTTACCCGTACCCATTTTTTCAGCCCATTTAATGAAAAACTTTCGCGCCGCTGTTGAAGAGTACGAGCCCGCCTCTGCCCAAACAAA
>CAXGWX010000280.1:0-4069 GCA_964013445.1 uncultured Bdellovibrionales bacterium
TGCAGGGGTTGCGGCGGAGATTTTGAGCCATTTCCCCGATGTGCCCAACGATGTCTTAAAAAGCCTGCTCAAGCAAAGCGCCACAAGCCATACGATCTTCGATAATTCCGGTCGCACTTATGATGACGCCAACCATACTTATAGCGGCAAACTGGGCGCTGGATTGGTCAATCTGAACAATGCGCTTAATTATCTTTATACGCACTCGGGTGATTGGAGTGGCTTGAATTAATCTGCACTTATGAGTAAAAGTTCCGTTAAACTTTGGGTTTTAAACGGTATGGAAGTAAGTATGACCCCTAAATTGATTATCCATGGCGGAGCCGGTGCTCTGGAAAACACCTCTGAGCGGGCAGATACGATTCGGGCACGGCTCAGGGAAATTCTTTGCGAAACTTACGACACTCTGGTTGCAGGGGATGCGATGCAGGCGGTTTTGTATGGTGTGCGTCTCCTCGAGGATGAACCGATGTTTAATGCGGGTAAGGGTTCTCGCTATCAGGCAGACGGCACGATTCGTATGTCGGCGGCACTGATGGACGGGAATGCAAGACGATTCTCCGGTGTGATCAATATCCAGGCCGTACAGCATCCAATCGATGTTGCCGCATTGCTTCTAAAGGAAGAGCATCGGGTTTTGGCCGGCGCTCAAGCCAAAGAATACGCGCGTTCGAAGGGTTTTGATAATTTTGATCCGGGAACCGCCTATCGCTTGCAGGAACATCAAAATGCGGTGAAGGGCAAGACAGGAACTGTCGGGGTTGTCGCCTTGGACGCTCAAGGCGCCATTGTGGCAGGAACATCCACTGGCGGCGTCGGCGGTGAAATTCCTGGGCGAGTTAGTGACTCGGCAACGGTTGCGGGCACCTACGCCACATCGCAGGTGGGTATTTCTGCCACGGGGATAGGGGAAGAAATCGTTGACTATGCTTTGGCGGCGCGAATTGCGGCACGTATGGAAGATGGTATGAGTTTAGGGGAGGCGGGGACCAGAAGCATCGCGGCGGCTAAGGATGCTGGTTGTAGTTTTGGTTTTATTGCCTTGGATGAGAGCGGTGCCATTCTTGCGGATAAAACCACGGAAAGCATTTTTTATGCCTGGCACGATGGGCAGACTCAGGAAACCTTTTAACCACCCATCAAAGGATTGAAGTCTATGGCGCGTCGATTCGCCGCACTCATGATCTTAAGTGGCGCTTTTCTTTTGCCCTTAGCCGGTGCTCTTTTAACCGGCGAGCATGATGCGGCCTACTATTTTCAATTTCCTCCAGAGATCTTAAAAACCTACCCGCGCATCGATCCAATTGGCGCTTTGGCCATCGCTATTATCCCTTTCATTTTTACAGTCATCTGTCTTTTTCCAACGAAGTTTGGTTTTCATAAGAGTACCGACTTGCGTCCGCAATTAAGTGGCGGCATTTTTCCCTGGTGGGGCTGGTTGGGCTTAGGTTTGGATCTTGTCTTCTGGCCCATCGCTTGGCTGGATATTCCAGAGTTAAGCATGCTGCGGCGTCATACCTTTACGCCTCTTTGGCTCGGCTATATCTTTACGGTCGACGCGCTGGTCTATTGGCGCAAAGGTCATTCTCTGGCCAGCCGTAATCCAAAAGCCTTTGCCTGGATGTTTCCCGCCTCGGCCATTTTGTGGTGGCTTTTTGAATACATCAATCGCTTCGTACAAAACTGGTTTTATCTTGGTGTCGATAACGACAGCGCCCTTGAATACATTGGTTTTGCCACCCCTTGTTTTGCCACCGTGTTGCCGGCACTTTTGGTGACCGCCGAGCTTTTTGGGACCTTTTCCTGGCTGCATTGCCGCTATGGGAGGGGCGCGTCCTGGCATAGCGCACAAGCCTGGGCCTGGATTTTAGGGGGCGTTGGTGTTGTGGCCTCTTTTTGTATGGGGATATGGCCTCAATACTTTTTCCCTTTTGCCTGGCTCGGACCTTTGATGGTGTTGATGCCGGTGGTGCATCGTTGGTTGCCTGAGCATTCCGTACTCACCCCGTTGATGCGCGGGGACTTTCGGATGTTGGCGGCGCTATCTTTTGCCGGGCCCGTATGCGGATTTTTCTGGGAGATGTGGAATATCTATTCGATGCCCAAATGGGAATACCAAGTTCCCTTCGTCATGTTTGGAAAAATCTTTGAGATGCCTCTTTTAGGCTACTATGGTTATGTGCCTTTTGGTTGGGAATGTTTGTTGATTTGGAATTTATGGATGGTGTTGTGGGGGATGGATAAAGATGATTTGGAGATTATTCCACGGGGGTAGGGGTGCAGTCGATAACCGATGCCCATCGCATAGCCTATTTCTTATTTTTCGGACGTAAATCTTTGGAAGAGAGATAGGGAACCCGAAAACGTTTGAGAATTTTTGGATTACGCTCGATGGCCAGCTGCCGGTCCAAAACAATCTGCTGCCCATCTGCCGCTTCGAGTCTAATAAAGTTGTCGGTGGTTTGGGAGAGTAGGCTGATGAGATGTTTAAGGTTACGTACCCGTTTACCCTGGCAACGATGGATCAACAGATTTTCCACATCGTGGTAACCCTGGTTCACGCGGTCGGCCAATACCTTTTGCAGTACCACTGGTTCGGTGCATTGGCGAGTGGGGATCTCTGATTCATAGAGGGCCACGAGGGTGCGGGGAGCATTAAGCCACCAATCATCCCAGGTTTTGAGATAGTCAAGGGTGAGAGGAACCAGAAGCAGGCCGCCAAAAATAGTGTAGGAGGGGACTTTGTGGTAGGAGGCTTCGGCGACCAGTTGTTGCGGCCCTTTGAGAGGAACCACACAACGCAAAGTTTCACCATCCCGCCAGATCTTAAGGGTAATGGATTCGCCGATGTGGTGATTGGCCACCAAAATGTTGTGGGCCAGCATTTCTCCTTCCCGATAACGGACCGTGCCATCGCCTTCAATGGGGGTGCCATCGATCTCCAGCAGAACATCACCGGCCTTAAGAACACCCCAGGCGGAGCCTTCGTAGGCGACTTGGGTGATGAGAATACCGCGCCGGCTTTTGCCCGGGAGCAGCAGGTGGGCGCGATGGGCGCTGGACTCGAGACTTTGGGTGTTGATGCCCAAGCAAGGGAAGCCACGATAAGCACCGTTTTGGGCATCCTCAAGAAAGTGTTGGATGACTGGAGCAGCAATCATATAGCCAATCTGTTCGGCCTCATCTAAAGCCTGAAAGGCGATACCAACGACCTTTTCTTTACTGAGCACCGGACCACCACTGTTGCCTGAGTTGATGGCCGCATCCAGCTGGACACCAAGGAGCTGACGTTGGGAGTGGGCATAACAGATGACTTCGATACGGGAGATCACACCGTTGGTGATCGAAAGGCGCTCTCCACCAATCGGAAAACCGCACACCGATGCATCATCACCGAGATTTGGTAATGGGCCTAAGGGTAGAGGGGTGATGCCGGTGAAAAATTCTGGGTCCTCGAGATTGAGCAGGGCCAGATCACATTCGTGGCCTATGGCTTCCACCTGGGCGACAAATTTTTGGGCGTTACCGTAGCGACGGACTTCAACGAAGACGTGGTGTTCAACGCAGTGGGCGTTGGTAAGGATGCGGGGGCCTTTGGGGGTTTCGATGACCACGCCGGAGCCGGCACTGGTGGTGGCACCTTGGGTTTGCCAGGGCTGATCGTAGTCTGGGGTGTCAGAGACGGTGACGACTTTGACCACCGAGCGCAGAAGCTTGGCAAGCTCGCGACGTTGTGTTGCGGGTGCGGGCATAGTTCTTAGTGTAACCCAGGACTCTGTTGAATCCTCGTCCTGGAATCAATAAAAAGCCAAACACCTGTAAAAATTGGGTTCTTTTGGGGGCCGAGAGAGGGATTCAGGGGAAAAGACCGGTGAAACCCCCGAAGTCCGAAATCCGATTTCCCGATTTCCCGATAACCGTGCGAGCCGTTTACGGAGACTTGCGTATCTGCGGGTTCAGGTGCGAACCGTTGCAAGACTTGCTGCGAAGGCGCGATAGCGTGCGAGGCGTTGTGAGACTGTCCGAAAGGCGCCATAAAGGCGCGTTGAGGATTAGTCGATACAGCCGA
>CAXGWX010000281.1:0-4068 GCA_964013445.1 uncultured Bdellovibrionales bacterium
TTTTCTTGAAGTCTTTTCAAGGCTTAGAAATAGGGCTTTGAAAAGTGCGCAATGGTCGCTTGTAAAGAACACAATCGTTGTGCAAAAGCTTTGTGATCTCAATCACTTAAATTGTGTGATCCAGATCACAAAAGGGTCTATTCAAACCATAGGTAAAGGCGGTTTTGAAATTCAGATTTCAGGTTATGAGGCAGCGAAAAAGCCTGACTCCACCCTAGCCCATCTTTTCGTAACGTTGCATAAACCCCGCGCAATCTAACACCGGCAAAGCCGGATAGCGGGCGTATTGCGGCTCATCATCACTGCGACGGCAAAGATAAAAGGTGCTGCCCTTTTTGTTGCCCGCCACCTTAACAAAGCGACAATCCAAACAAAGGCCTGCCTGGGGTTTGAAACGTTCGTGCATGGGCTGCTCTATAATGAAAAAAGATCCAATCATGCAAGGGCCCTTTTCATTTGCTCAAAAAAGCTCTAAAGAATCACCCCATGGCCGGTATCGACGAAAGTAAAACCTTTATTCCCGTTTCCATTGCGGTGCTCACGGTCTCCGACAGTCGCCGGAGCAAAGATGATGAATCGGGACAAATTCTCGCCGAGCGCATCAAAAGCGCGGGCCATCACTTAGCGGCAAAAGAGATAGTCGCCGACGATCAAGGTGCCATTGTCGAAAAGCTTACGCAGTGGATAAACCATCCGGAGATCGATGTGGTCATCGCCACCGGTGGTACGGGCTTAACAGGCCGCGACGTCACCCCCGATGCATTCGAGAGCCTATACGAAAAAAGTATCCCAGGCTTTGGCGAACTCTTTCGTATGCTTTCCTATGAAAAAATTCGCACCTCCACCATCCAAAGCCGGGCCACCGGCGGTGTGGCTCAAGGCACCTATCTTTTTGCTCTGCCCGGTTCACCCTCGGCGGTCAAAGATGGTTGGGATGATATTCTGGTCTGGCAACTCGATAGCCGTCATAGGCCCTGCAATTTAGTGACCCTAATTCCACGTTTGCAAGAAGTCTAAAAGAATTTAGGCCAAGAGCGGACGGGCCTTCATCAACGTCCCAAACTCGTCTCATCGCCACCGTCCGCATAAAGCCAAACCATGGCCTCTAAAGCATCATAGGCTTCGATAAATTCAGCGAACCAATCTTGATAGTCTGGATCTTGAGCATTGGGCTGCGCCACTGCAATCGCCTGAAAATCTGCCCAACATGCGGGGATCAGACATTCGACCAGGAATATCCCCTTATCCCCTGAAGTCTCCACCGCCAGAACCGCTTCTTCTTCCCAAGCGTAGTCGACTTCATCGTTGTTGAGATTGACTTGCTCTGCCCACTCATTATTGCTGCACACCTTTAAGACAGAACAAGTCAATCTATTCTCTTCGACGCCATCGCTTCGCTTACCATCAGTCTTTGTTTCGCCTACGGAAACAAATTCCAAAGCAAAGATTTGCTCCTGACATTTTGTTTCCACCTGCTCTTGCATACTGATTCTCCCCTATGCGTTTGCGTTGATGCTTAAGACCTATTTCAGATCTCGTGCCAAAAAAGTTTTATGAAAAGTTTTAGAGAGTTAGAATATGTGCCTTCTTGAATGCACAAGAAGTGCTTGTAAACTTTGAGAATATTGTGCAAAAACAGTGTGATCTCCATCACTTAAATGATGTGAGGCAGATCACAAAAGAAGGATATCGGGCAGCGGTGCCCACAAGCAAAACTACTTACGCACACTCGTCGATGATGCAGCTGGTCCTTCTATGGCCGGTGTGTCAACCGCAGCCGACTCATCTTCATCATCAACCACTTCCGGTTCTTCCTCTTCCTCCGGAAGCTCTTCGACTTTCACCGCCGCCAGTTCTTCGACGGTGCGGTAAAGAAACTCACAGCCATAATGAAAGCTGGTGAGTAAAAGCCGCTCATTAGCGCCATGAATGCGCGAAGCATCTTCATCGCTGGCCGGAAAAGGCTTTAAACCATAGGCCGCAATACCTATCTGCCGCAGATGGCGCGAGTCAGTTGCCCCTGCCGACATAGATGGCACCACCGGTACACCAGGGCTCATTTCTGCCGCCACCGCTTTCACCGCAGCGGGGAAGGCGCCTACGATTGGCGTTGCGGGCACTTCTTGCAATTCGCGGGAGGCTTCGATTTTAACCTTCGGATCGCCAACCACCTTCTTTAAGGTCTTTAGAAGATGTTTCTCGCCGGGCAAGACCCGACAGTTCACTTTTGCCGTCGCACTTTGTGGCAAAGCGTTTTCCCGCTGCCCCGCTTCCAGCATGGTTGCCACACAGGTCGTACGCAACATGGCATTCATCTTCGGACTCTGGGCAAGTTTGCGAATGGCCGACTTAGGCAATTTGTTACGCCTCTTGGCTCTGACCAACATTTTTGCATAGCGGCTCATTTTATTTTTCTTGTCTTTAGCCAGCGCCGCAAAATATGCCTTGGTGGTTTTGGTTAAGCGGGCAGGAAACTGAAATCCACCAAGTCGATTTAATGCTTTTGACAGTCGATAGATGGCGTTTTCCGCCTTCGGTACGGAAGAGTGTCCGCCAGGTCCCTCCGCACTCACCGTGAAGGTCTGATACATCTTCTCTGCACTCTGCATGGCAATATACTCGAGCTTGCCCTCTACCAACCGGGCGCCCGCGCCTTCATTGATGGCAAACTCCGCATTCTCGATGAGTTCACGCTTGTTCTCGATCAGCCACTTGATTCCGTAAGTTCCACCGGACTCTTCATCGGCGGTTAAGACCACCACAACATCCCGTTCCAACTCCAGGCCCCGACGCTTGATATCAAGCAAGACTTCAACCCAAACCGCAGCCATGCCTTTGTCATCCAGCACACCACGACCAACCAAATAATCATCGACCATGGTCATGGCAAAAGGGTTCGTTTCCCAGAGCTTCTCATCCACCCCCACAACATCCACATGGGCCATCAAGAGAATTGGTTTTTTTGTGCCATTGCCTTTTAAATGCGCCAAAAGGTTGCCTCTGCCCGGTGCCCCTTCAAAAATCTCCGCAGGAATCTTCTCCTTGGCCAAATGGGCACGCACCCGCTCGAGCAGGGGCGTTTCGTTACCCGGAGGGTTCGTCGTATTGATGGCCACCATTTCGGCCAAAAGTTCATTCGCCTGAGAACATACCTGATCAAAATTTACCGGTGTTGTTCCCAAAAGGATCGTTGCAACCAGCCCTATATACATGTCGCCCAGCCTTTCTACAGCATCGCTTCAGCACTTAAACTCTTAGCCACTTTTACACGCAAGCCTTGCCAAAACAAAGGTTTTAACGCTAAGCTTGGGCTATGAATGATCTCTCGATTATCCTGCTTTTGGCCGCGGCTATTCTCAGCCTGGCCCTGGCCATGATCCGTTATTACCTACATCGCCGGCAGCGGCGAATTCAGGCCGGACTTATGGCGGCCATTGGTAGCTCTCTGGCTGAACTGCAAAGTCAGCTGCAAAAACAGCGGGAAGATCTGTATATCCTTGAGAATATCCTGGCTGAGCGTGGACTTCTGGAAGACGAGGATTTAAGGGATGCACGCCATCGCTTCATCGAAAGTCCCCGGGAAAGATTGGCGGAACGGGAAAATATCCTCCAGCAACACGAAATTCGACCTGAACAACTCATCCCCAATGACGACGAAATAGATTTTCAATAGGCCGTTAATTTAGTCTTGCTGTTCATCCGGCTTCCTGCTTAATTCAAGGCATGAGCATTACCTCCTCTGCCCGAACCAATGTTGGCTTAGTACGAACAAACAATGAAGATTCCTTCCTTGTTAATGAAGAACTCGGTCTCTACATCGTCTGCGATGGCATGGGCGGGCACAAAGCCGGTGAAGTCGCCAGTCAAACCGCCTGCGCAACCCTCGAACAAGAAGTCCGTAATCTTGAACCGCTCATCGACCGCTTCAAACGGACCGGTCTCAACAGCGATGCCAAAGAGATTAAGAAGAGCGTCGAAAGTGCTCTGCAAAATGCTTGCAGAGAGATCTACACCAAAGCCAGCAAGAACGCTGAGTGTACGGGCATGGGCACAACATGCTCAATGGTG
>CAXGWX010000282.1:0-4066 GCA_964013445.1 uncultured Bdellovibrionales bacterium
AATCTCCCAGACAAGAGCTGCTGAACCGCGCAACTCGCCACGCAATTGGCCGTCCGCGAATTTACCGTAGCCGATATCACCAACAATGCGGCAGCGGTCACTAAAATTTAAGCGAAAGCGAGATCCCATGCCTAAAAGTGGCTGTTCTGGCGCACCAAGTGGGTTTTCCCTAATGGGTGTACCAAATTCTAAATAGGGACTAAAGATCAGCGTATCCGAAATATTCAACCCATTGCTAAACTCGAGAGCAGCGCCAAGCGCATTCACATCCCAATCGTTCACATCGGTTCTGATGTCCAGCTCCAGGGCAATTGGAAGTTCGGAACGCGGGTTCAAGGTTGTGTTGATGCGAAAGGTATCCCCTTTGATTGATCTCAGCAGCGCAACATGGGGCATATAACCTTCTAAGTTACCAATGCGCCAAGTCTCTAAATCAAAGTGCCGCTCCCCCTTACGTAAATACTCCACGCCATTTTTGACCGCTTCCCAGCGGGCCGGTGAGAAAATCTCCGCCACCAAAGATTTGGCCAACATATGACGATAACTCACCTCAACCCCCAGCGCCCCCAGGTTATGTTTCAGCGAACCAATATCGTCAGAACTCAAAACCGCACCATACTTGGCTTCGAGTCGGGCGGTCTTGTTGATGTAGCGGGTATCATCCAAATTCGAAATCATCAGCTGCAACGCTTCCCCTAAATTGCGGTGACCGTGGCGCATATTGTCTTTAAAGAGTTCCACCGTCGTGAGTTCGGAGCGGTTAATACCGCCGGCAGAAAAAGCGTAGGACTCTTCCGGGATAAAAGGACCTTCCGCAATAGCCAGACCACTGGTTAAGGTCAGCTCCTCAATCCAGGATTTTTTGCCCTGACGATGGGCCGCGTGCACATGCCCCGCTTCATGATTGGCCAACGCACACCAGGCGATTAAGGAACCTTCGACGCCAATGAGTCCTAAACGGCCAAAGAACGACTTATTTAAGCCCAAAGCCTCTTCGACTTCTTCCCCTAAAAAATCCACAAGGTTGGCGTAGGAATGGGCCAAACGATGGGCAGTGGGCTCCGCATAGAGATCGGCAGAAAAAGGCAAATGCAAATGGTGTTCACCGGTACGACGACCGGTGGTCGCACTCGCCCCCTGAGGGCTCGAGAGTGCGGAAATAGCCGTAGTGCTCGCCTCATGGCCCATGGCGGTGGGTCTACGACCTGACTCGACCCTATCCGAAGCTTCCTGCGATGACGGCTCCTGCGGCGAATCCTGCCCTGTTTCCAGGTCCTCTTCGCGCAAAGCCTGATGTTCTTGAGTGGGCCTATGCCGGCCGGAACGACGAATATCACTCATAGATAAAATCTAAACATGATAGGTCAATGCTTGCAAGCGCACTGGGTCTAATTCTCATCAATGACCAACGCCACATCATCAATCCAAAGTTCAATGGCCGCATTCGTATCACCATCGGATATCATAATGCTGACGACAATCTCCCTGCCCCGATAGGGAGCCAGAATAGAACTCAGTGAATAACCGTTCATGCTGTCGACGTTATAGGGGGTAGCAGGCCAATCAACGATGCCGCCTGTCAGGGGCGTATCATATGAATAAATGACATGCACACCCAGCGAAGGCCAAACGATGGGATACCAGTCTGGATCATCGTTGTGGGGTAACGCACTCACATCAGAGTGCAAGTTCAGAGATGCATATAAATTCAACAACGTCCCTGATGCCGCAACCTTTGATGAGAACTTAAGCCGTAACACATCGTTGAGCGGGTCAAACTCCGGCACCCCTATCTTGCGGTATAAATAGCCCTGACAGCCTGACGCGCTCGGCCCTGAGCCCGGCGAACTTAAAGATGCCACCAATTCTCCGGTTCCTCCACCCGCAGCTGATACAAGGGCCCCACCCATCGATACGGTGGCGCAAGAGTAGCTGTTATCACCATAGAAACCATAACGACGATGAAAGGCGGTCCACTCGCCAATAACTGTTGGCCCCACATGCACACTCGAGCCGTTGACGGTAAGTGGTCCATCCACATCCTGAAGACTTTCAAATCCTCCATCGGCCACAATATTGCAGTCATCCCCATCGTCAATGCAGGTCGCAGCGGCGCAATTATCATCCGCATCACAATAACCGTTATCCGCGCAGGTAGCGCAAACGCCGCCGCAGCCATCGTCCTGACAAAGGTTGTCAACGCAGTTCGGAACGCAGGTCTCCACTTCAAAATCCCGGACATAAACAGGTTGAGCATTACCAACAGCCATATTGTTACTCTCATCCGCTGCGGTCACCCAAAGCTCCAAAACATCACCTGCCTCAACATCCCTTATAATAATCTCGTAGGGCTGGGGACAGTGACAATGTGCCCATTGCGGTGCACAATTATCGCATGGTGAAAGATTGCAATTCGCCGCATCCACCGGCGGGCCACTGCCGCTATAAGACCGGGCCGGGCCATTTAAGATATTCTCAGGCAAAGTCAGCGCCGCCCCGACACTCTCACCATTGTTACGGGCAATCATATGCGCATTATAATTCGGTGCCGGCTGGGTGCCGCTAATATACTCTTTAAAGCGCACAAAAACCGGCGCATCCGTCGTCACGGTGCAGGTTCGGACTAAGACGTAATTGCTATTTGGCGTGTAGGCAACATTATCCGCCTCCTGGCAGAGCACAACCGCTTGATTGGCCACACAATTACTGCTTGCACAACTTTCGCCCACTGCACAAGTGCCGCAGGTGCCACCGCAGCCATCAGAGCCACAGGTTTTGCCCGCACAATCGGGTGTGCAACATGCGCTGTTCACGCAAGTCTGTGCTGAGCTACAAGTCACACAGGAACCATCATCTATAGTCTTTGTCGCATCATAGTTGCAGGCGTTCTGGTCCGTGCAGCCAGGGCAAGAAGTACCATCACCGCCGCATACCCCGCAGGTATCAATGACCGCATCAACATCCACCGTACCTGCACAATCCGCATCATGGCCAATCAGCAAGACACTAAAGCTGGTCGCTTTAAAGCTGGCCTGGCCGTTAACAAAACTCACTCCACTGAGTTCTTCCCAGGAATCATCGCTCACATCATCAAGCCGATAAAGGGAGAGGCTCTGTGCCTCAATGGCAAAAGGAATGCTTATGGTGACAGGATACCGAAAGTCCTGACCGTGCGGCTCAAAAGCATAAGCCACCCCCTGAGCCGTTTTCCCATCAGGTAAAGGACTGAGAATTGAAAGGTCTTCGATAATGCTTATGGACAGGGTTGTGTTTTCGCTCAATGTTCCACTTGGGACAATCACCGTGGCAGAGCCGGCGCCAGCTGCCGCCGAAGATATTTGTCCGCCTTGGCCGTTCATCTCCGCACTCTCCTGGTACAAACAAGAGCCTGCCGTAATACAATCGCTATAGCAGAGATTAGCAACGCAGTTCTGGGCGACTCCACACTCGCCACACACGCCACCACAGCCGTCCTCACCGCAGGCGTTCAAAAGACAATTAGGCACACATGAGCTTTCACAGATCCCGGCGGAACAAAACTCTCCCTCCCCACAGCTTCCACAGGAACCACCGCAACCATCATCACCGCATTCGAGTCCCACGCACTCGGGAGAGCATTGAGCTACACAGGTCCCGTCTGTACAGGACTCGTCATTACCACAGGTGCCACAAACCCCACCGCAACCATCGTCACCACACTCCTTATCGGCGCAGGTTGTAATGCAGCCCTCACACAAACCTTCTTCGTTACAGTTTTGCCCACTCGCACAGACACCACAGGAATTGCCGTAGCCATCATCACCGCACTCCTTATCCAAACAGGGCTGTTCGCAAGCGCCACGGGCATCACAAACCCAATCCGTTGGACAATCTGCGGTATCTTTGCAGAGAATCGCCTGACAATGGCCAGCTGAACAAACCAAAGGATCTATGCAGTCATCGCTCACAGAACAAACAAACTGTACACAATCTCCAGCATGACACACCGCAGGCAGCGTGCATTCGCTATGGCGCTGACAGTCCCGGTCCTGCATATTATAACCAGCGGGCATGCAGGAGCTGAAAA